>JAGWZW010000054.1 GCA_018971835.1 Alphaproteobacteria bacterium | reverse complement strand
CTGGGAGCGGCGGCGGGCACCGGCTTCCTCTATCCGATCACCATCGAGCGGATCGCCGCTTGGGCGAAGGGGCTTTCCGGGCGGGGCTTTGTTCTGGTGCCGGCATCGGCCATAGTCGGCAAGGCGAAGTAATCACCCGGATTGCCATGGCCCACCACCGACATCTCCGTCACGACGACCTGCCCTACCGGCCGTGCGCCGGCGTCATGCTGATCAATCGCGAGGGGCTGGTGTTCGTCGGCCGCCGCATCGAACAGACCGTGGAGGGCTGGCAGATGCCCCAAGGCGGCATCGACGAAGGCGAGAGCCCGGCCCAGGCCGCGGTCCGCGAGCTGAAGGAAGAAGCCGGCACCGACAAGGTCGAGATCCTGCGCGAGCACTCCGAGTGGCTGACCTATGACCTGCCGCAGCACCTCTTGGGCGTGGCGCTGCACGGGCGCTATCGCGGCCAGCGCCAGAAATGGTTCGCCATGCGCTTCACCGGCACGGACCAGGACATCGACATCGCCACCGAGCATCCCGAATTCGCCCAATGGAAATGGCTCGCCATGGAGGCGCTACCGCGGTTGATCGTGCCTTTCAAGCGCGACACCTACGCCAAGGTGATCGCGGAGTTCCGCGATCTGGCGATTCCCGAAGCATGGGCGCTTCGCCGTCGCCGGTGGTGATGATCCACGGCGCCTTTTCGGGCGGCTGGGCTTTCGAGCACTGGCGCGACCTGTTCGAGGCGCACGGCCATCCCGTTTACACGCCGACGCTGCGCCATCACCAGGCCGGTGCCGCGACGGACGAACTGGCCGACACCAGCCTCACCGATTACGCCGCCGATCTGGAAGAGCTGCTCGACGGCATCGGCGAACCCGCGGTGCTGATCGGTCATTCGATGGGCGGGCTGTTGGCGCAGATGCTGGCGGCGCGCGGGCGCGCGGCGGCGCTGGTGCTCTTGGCGCCTTCCGCGCCCTGGGGCGTGCTGCCTTCCACGCCGTTCGAGCTGATGTCGGCGCAGGCGCTCTATCTGGCGGGCGAATTCTGGAAGAAGGCGCTGCGCCCCGAACGCTGGATCGCCTCGGCCCACGCGCTCGACCGCCTCGATCCCAAGACCCACGACGCCGTGCTGGCGCAGATGGTGCCGGAGTCCGGGCTCGCCACCTTCGAGATTTTGCACTGGGCCTTCGACTTCAAGCGCAGCAGCGCGGTGGAGGCGCGCGCCGTCACCTGCCCGATCCTGTGCTTTGCCGGCACCGCCGACCGCATCAATCCGCCCGCCACCGTGCGGCGCATCGCCAAACGCTATCGCGGCCGCGTGCAGTATCGCGAACTCGCAGGCTTCAGCCACTGGCCGATGGCCGAACCGGGCTGGGAGCAAGTGGCCGAGCACACGCTGTTCTGGCTGGAGCGCATCGGCGCCGGCGCGGACGAAACCGTTGCGGGCGACGACGGCTGAGGGCGCTAATCCCTGAGCAGTTCGTTGATCGAGGTCTTGGCGCGGGTGCGCTCGTCCACATGCTTGACGATCACCGCGCAATAGAGCGAGGGCTTGCCCGGCCCGCCCGGCAGGTTGCCCGCCACCACCACCGAATAGGGCGGCACGCGGCCGTAATGGATTTCGCCGGTGGCGCGGTCCACGATTTTCGTGGACTGGCCGAGGAACACGCCCATCGACAGCACCGAGCCCTCGCCCACGATCACGCCCTCCGCCACTTCGGAGCGCGCGCCGATGAAGCAATTGTCCTCGATGATGACGGGGTTCGCCTGCAAGGGCTCCAGCACGCCGCCGATGCCCACGCCGCCGGAGATATGGCAGTTCGCCCCGATCTGGGCGCAGGAGCCGATCGTCACCCAGGTATCGACCATCGTGCCGGCGCCGACATGGGCGCCGAGATTGACGAAACTCGGCATCAGCACCGCGCCCTTGGCGATATAGGCCGAGCGGCGGACGATGGCGCCGGGCACGGCGCGGAAGCCGGCGGCAGCAAAGCGCGCCGCGTCCCAGCCCAGGAACTTGGAATCGATCTTGTCCCACCACGGCGCGCCGCCCGGCCCGCCTTCGATCGGCTTCATGTCGTTGAGGCGGAAGGACAGCAGCACCGCCTTCTTCAGCCATTGATGGACCTGCCATTCCCCGCCAGCCTTTTCGGCCACGCGGGCCTTGCCGCTGTCCAGCAAGCCGAGCGCCTCGTCCACCGCCTCGCGCACCGGCCCCCTGGTGGCGGCGGAGATTCCCTCGCGCGCGTCCCAGGCCGCTTCGATGATGCGTTCCAGCTCAGTCATGACCAGTTCCTCGCGATCCGTGCTGCTTGGTAATCAATGCGGCCGCGGCGGGAAAGAGGCAACACCTCGAAAGGGAGGCCCAAAGCAGAAGATTGGCGCCAATTTGGCCACCTGCCGGTAACCAAATCCCTTTAGAAGGTCTTAAGACGCGCGGCAGACACTGCTTTCAACAGCAGCAATCGTCAGGAACGGCGATGGTGAACGCGCGCAGCCCCGAACGGCCGAAAGAAGCAGCGGCGCCGATGCTCAGCCGCGAGGACGTGGTGCGCATCCTGGAGCAGCGCGGCGAGGAACTGCGCGCGGAACTGGCGCGCTGCCAGGACGCCGAGCCGGAGGTGCTGCTCTTCATCGCCAAGGAAGGCAATGCCGCCGCGCGCCGGGCGGTGGCGGCCAATCCGTCGTCGCCGGCGGTGGCCAATCGCCTGCTCGCCACCGATCCCGAGGACGAGGTGCGCCAGGAACTGGCGCGCAAGATCGGCCGGCTGCTGCCCAATCTCACCAGCGATGCGCGCGAGCATGTGCGCAGGCTGACCATCCAGACGCTGGAGCTGCTGGCCGCGGACGAGCTGCCGCGCGTGCGCCAGATTCTGGCCGAGGAGGTCAAGTCGCTCGATTGCGTGCCCAAGCGCGTGATCGCCAGGCTGGCGCGCGACATCGAATGCGTTTCCGCGCCGATCCTGGAATATTCGCCGCTGCTCTCCGATGCCGACCTGATCGAGATCATCACCACCGCGCAGGCACGCCATGCGCTGGTGGCGGTCGCCCGGCGCAATGCCCTCAGCGCCAAGGTGTCGGACGTGCTGGCCGAAGTCATGGACGTGCCCTCGGTTGCCGCGCTGCTGGAAAACGCTTCAAGCAATATCCGCCAGAAAACCATCGACAAGATCATCGACCATGCCGCGCGCATCCACGAATGGCACGAGCCGCTGGTGATGCGCCACGATCTTTCGCAGCGCGCCATCGCGCGTATCGCCGGCTTCGTCTGCTCGGCGCTGATCGACCGGCTGGCGGCGCGCCATCAGCTCGATGCCGATACACGTGCGCTGCTGCGCCAGAAGCTGCGCGAGCGCCTGGACGACGAAAAAGGCGCGGGCGGTGCCGCCTCGGTGGCAGCGGCGCGCTTCCGCGACGGCACGCTGGACGAGAATGCGGTGATGACCGCGGCGCGGGACGGTCAGCGCGAGTTGGTGGTGCAAGCGCTGTCGCTGCTGGCCGCCATGCCGCCCGAAACGGTGCAGCGCATCCTCGAAACCTATTCGGCTAAGCCGATCACGGCGCTGGTCTGGCGCGCGGGGCTTTCGATGCGCGCAGCCTTCCGCATCCAGACCTCGCTGTTGCACCTGCCGGCCTCGGAACTGCTGCCGGCGCGCGACGGCGTGCGCTTCCCGCTCAGCGACGACGAGATGCGCTGGCACCTGTCCTATTTCGGGCTGGACGATTAATCCTCGCTGGTCAGTGACGGCAGCAGGCCGTTCTCGCCGACATGGGCGACGAAGCCGCTGCGGCCTTTGGTGTCGGTCGCGGCAAAGCCAGCGGGCTTGAGGCCGCGCGCCTTGCAGTGCTCGCGGCCCTCGACTTCGAAGACGATGTTGGTGGTGCAGAAGCTTTCCCGGCCCGTCACCAGCTTCGCGCCATCCTTGCGCTCGACCAGCAGATAAATCTTGTCGGCAGCGAGCGGACGGGTGATGGCCTGCGCGCAGGCGCCCGGCATCACCTGCCACCAGCCGCGCGCGCGCCAGCTCTTGCCCGACTTCTCGCCCAGCGCGGCCCAGAACGGTGCATCGGTATCGTTGCAGACGGCATAGCCGGCGGGCGCGGACACCTTCAGCGCCTCGGTTTCCAGCGCATCGAAAAGATCATCGCTGCTGGCATCGGGCGGCAGGCGCAGCTTGAGCCGGAATTTGGTGAGCGCCGCCGGCACCCAGCTTCCGCCCGCGCCCGGCTTGTAGCCGATGTCGGACAACAGCCGGGCAATCCCCGCATCGCGCGCCGCGGTGAGCGAGGCGACGGCGGGCGAAAGCGTGAAGGTGCTGGTCCAGTTCGCCTGGCCCTTGGTATCGAGGCGGGCAAAGGGCACGATGAAGCTGTCGTCCGAGCCGCAGCGGTCGCCGCCTTCGGGCTGCTTGAGCCAGAAGTCCGTGTCCTTGACGCAGCGCTGGTCCGTGCCGCCCCATTCATGCGCGGGGCCGCGATGGGCGCGCGAGGTGCGGGCATAAACCGCGTAGCCAGCGGGCGCGAGCGGGCCGGGCACGGCCACGGCGCAGGCACCCGGCACGATGCGCGTCCAGCCGTGTGTCGTGGTCTGGCCATCCGCGGTCTGCGCCGTCGCAGCATAGAGGATGTAGCTCGTGCGGTTGCAGAGCCTCAGCGACGCCGCCGCGGGCGCGCTGAAAGCGGCGCAGCATAGCAGCGTGAAGAGCGCGAACGCGAAATGCGGCAGCGCCCGGCCCGTCATTCCGCCGTGATCATGGTGCCGGCGCCGTGCTCGGTGAAGAGTTCGAGCAGCAGCACGTGGGGAATGCGCCCGTCGAGGATCACCGCGGCGCGCACGCCCGATTCCACCGCTTCGATGGCGGTCTGGATCTTGGGGATCATGCCGCCGGAGATGGTGCCGTCCGCGATCAGCGCGCGGGCTTCGGAAACGGCAAGCTTCGGAATCAGCTTGCCGTCGCGATCGAGCACGCCCTCGACATCGGTGAGCAGCACCAGCCGCGCCGCGGCCACGGCGCCCGCCACCGCGCCCGCTACCGTGTCGGCGTTGATGTTGTACGTCTCGCCCGCGCGGCCCACGCCGATCGGCGCGATCACCGGAATGAGGTCGGACCGCATGATGGTGTTGAGCACGTCGGGGTTCACGGTGTCCGGCTCGCCCACGAAGCCCAGATCGACCGCCACCTTCTTGCCGGTTGCCGGATCGAGCTTCTCGCGCATCACCTTGCGCGCGATCACCAGGTTGCCGTCCTTGCCGGAGACGCCCACCGCGCGCCCGCCCGCCGCATTGATGCCCGAGACGATGGCCTTGTTGATGGAGCCGGTGAGCACCATCTCCACCACTTCGATCGCCGCCTGATCGGTGACGCGCAGGCCGTCGATGAATTCGGACTTGATGGCGAGCTTCTTCAGCATGGCGCCGATCTGCGGGCCGCCGCCATGCACCACGACCGGATTGATGCCGGTCTGCTTCATCAGCACGATGTCCTGCGCGAAATTCTGCGCCACGCCGCCTTCCATCGCGTGGCCGCCATATTTCACTACGATGGTCTGCCCGTCATAGCGCAGGATGAAAGGCAGCGCCTCCACCAGCACGCGCGAGGTCTGGCGCCAGCGCGCCAGCACGCGCAGATTGCGTTCCTGCCCGCCTTCGTCCTGCTGTGCCATGTGGAACCGGTCCTGATGAATTCTTGGCCGCAAAATTCCGGGCCTTATACAGGAAGGATCAGGCGCTCACCAGCGCGGCAAACTGTTCGCGCAGGGCCGCAAGCCCCTCGCCCGTGATCGCAGATGTAGCCAGAATTTCGGGATAGGCCGCCGTATGGCCGGCCAGCGCCGCCAGCGCTGCGTTCTTTGCCGCCTCGTGCTCGGCGGGGGGAAGCTTGTCGGTCTTGGTCAGGACCACGACATAGGAAACCGCGGCCTGGTCCAGAAGGCGCATGACTTCCTGGTCCACCGCCAGCACGCCGCGGCGCGCATCGATCAAGAGCGCCACGCGCCTGAGGCTGGCGCGGCCGCGCAGGTAGGAAAAGATCAGGTGCTGCCATTCCGCCGCCATCTGCTTGGAGATTTTGGCGTAGCCGTAACCCGGCAGATCGACCAGATGGCAGGCTTCGCCAAGGCGGAAGAAATTGATCTGGCGCGTGCGGCCCGGCGCCTGCGAGACGCGGGCCAGCGCGTTCCTGCCGGTGAGCGCGTTGATGAGGCTCGACTTGCCGACGTTGGAGCGGCCGACGAAGGCGAATTCGGGCAGCGTATCGGGCGGGATCGCATCCACCGCCGCGGCGCCCGCCACGAACTCGCAAGCCCCGGCGAACAGGCGCCGTGCGGCCTCGCGCGCCTCTTCGTCCGCCCCGGTCATTCGGCGCTGGACTTGCCAGTGAGGAGCCCCGAGAGCCAGCGGCCGAAATGGCGCAGCTTGAGATTCTCGACCAGATGCACTTCCACGCCCTGGCGCTTCATCACCACGAATTGCTGCGCCGCGGAGAGCGCGTTGCTCACCGTCCAGTAGATCACCAGCCCGGCCGGGAAGCCCGCCATCATGAAGGTGAAGATCAGCGGCATGTAGGTGAACATCTTGGCCGACACCGGATCGGCCGGCGGCGGATTCATCTTGGTGCTGAAGAACTGGCTGAAGCCCATCAGCACCGGCCAGATGCCGATGGAGAGGAAGGCCGGCACGAAGGCCGGGATGTGATAGGGCAGAAGCCCGAACAGGTTCAGGATCGAGGTGGGATCGGGCGCGCTCAGATCGTGGATCCAGCCGAAGAACGGCGCATGCCACATCTCGATGGTGACGTAGAGCACCTTGTAGAGCGAGAAGAAGATCGGGAACTGGATCAGCATCGGCAGGCAACCCGAAACCGGGTTCACCTTTTCGCGCTTGTAGAGTTCCATCATCTCCTGCTGCTGACGCGTCTTGTCGTCCGGAAACCGCTCCTTGATGCTGTTCATCTGCGGCTGCAGCTTCTTCATCTTGCTCATCGACTTGTAGGAAGCGTCGGCGAGCGGGAACAGCGCCAGCTTGATCGTCAGCGTCAGGAAGATGATGGCGACGCCGAAATTGCCGAAATAGCGATAGAACAGATCGAGCAGCCAGAAGATCGGCTTGGTCAGGAACCAGAACCAGCCCCAGTCGATGGCGAGGTCGAAGCGCTTGATGCCGAGCGAGGACTCGTAGTGGTTGATCGTCTCCACCACCTTGGCGCCGGCGAACAGGTTCTGGCTCAGCGTCACGCTGGCGCCCGGCGCAATGCTGCGCGGGGTCAGGCGGTAGTCCGCCTGGTAGACGCGGGTGTGGCCGAGCGAAGAGGCGCGATAGGTGCCGTCGAACGTCTGGTTCTGCGGCGGGATGATCGCGGCCATCCAGTATTTGTCGGTGATGCCGACCCAGCCGCCGGTGGAGGAGAAGGTCTGCGGCGGCTTGTCGTCCTTGAAGTCCTTGTAGGTGGCGTCCTTCAGCGTGCCGTCGGCCACGCCCACGAAGCCTTCGTGCAGCAGGTAATAGGTTTTGCCCTCCGCGCCGCCGTCATGCACGACATAGGCGTAAGGAAAGAGCGTCACCTTGGCGGCGCCGTGATTGGCCACCGTGTCGCGCACGGTGAACATGTACTTGTCGTCCACCGCGATGGTGCGGGTGAAGGTGAGGCCCTGGCCATCGTCCCAGCTCAGCGTCACCGGCGTGGCGGGCGTCAGCGCATTGTTGCCGACCTGTTTCCAGGGTGTGGTTTCGCCGGGCACGCCGACGTTCTCGCCTGAAGCCGCCACGAAGCCGAACACCGCGTAATAGGGATGGGGCGCCGCGTCGGGCGACAGCAGCGGCACCTCCGGGCTCTTGGGATCGACCGTCTCGTGATATTTCTTCAGCCTCAGATCGTCGAAGCGCGCGCCCTTCAGGCGCAGCGAACCGTCGACCGACGGCGTATCGATCCGCACGCGCGCGCTGTCTTCGGCCAGCGCCTCATTGCGCGTGAGCGCGTGCTGCAGCTGCGGCGCGGCGCCTTCGGGCGTTCCGGGCGCCACGGCCGGGGCCGTTGGCGCGTGGGTGGCGGCCTGATGGGCCTTTTGCGCCGCGTCCATCTCGGGCTTGGCGAAGAAATACTGCCAGCCCAGCAGCACGGCCATCGACAGCGCTATGGCAAGAATCAGATTGCGGTTTTCGTTCATCGGTCAGTATCTGAGGTCAGGTTCTGAGGATTAGCGCCTGGCGGGCGGGACAGGATCGAAGCCCGACGAACCGCCGAGCCAGGTGACGGGATGACAACGCAGGATGCGCCGCGTGGCGAGCAGCACACCCTTGAACGGGCCATGCAGGCGCAGCGCCTCCAGCGCATAGGCCGAGCAGGTTGGCGTGTAGCGGCAGGACGGCGGCAGCAGCGGCGAGACGAACAGCCGGTAGGCATGGATCGGCAGCGCCAGCGCGGCCACGGCAATCCTCTCGACGATCGATCCCTGCATCCTCGTCCTTAACCGGTTTGTTTTCGGCCTTCGCCGGAATGCGAGGGGCCGGCTTCGGCGGCCCCTTCCTGACCGGCTTTGGCATGCGCCGCCCGGACCGCGCCTTTCAGATCGACGAGCAGCCCGGCAAACGGCCGGGACAAGGTGCCCGGCCGGGCCACCAGAACATAGTCATTGCCCTCGCGCCCATAAAGGGGAAGGACGGCCGCAGCCGCCGCCCTGAGGCGGCGCTTGGCCCGGTTGCGCTGGACCGCACCGCCGATCTTGCGGCTGGCGGTATAGCCCGCGCGCAGGCGGCGCGGCAGGGCCAGAGCTTCGGGCGTGGGGCAGAGTTCGAGCGTCAGGCCGGCCGTTATGCGCCTCACGCCCCGCTGGGCGCGCAGGAAATCGGCGCGGGTCTTCAGACGATCCATCTTCAGGCGGCCCGTCTCCAAGCGCTCTGGCGCGGCCGGTGCGACAGGGCCGGAGCTTGAACCGGACGCGCCGGTCAGGCCGACAGCCTCTTACGGCCGTGGGCGCGGCGGCGGGACAGCACCTGGCGCCCGGCCTTGGTGGCCATGCGCGCGCGAAAGCCATGACGCCGTTTGCGGACGATGCGGCTGGGCTGATAGGTGCGTTTCATGGCCTTTGCTCCTCGAGGGCCTTGGTTTGCCGGCCTCCAAAAGGGAGCCGGGTTTTTAGCAGGGAATCCCCCCGTGTCAACTGCCGACGGGCCGGTTTTGGCCGGATACTGCCCAGCGGCACGCTTCGGGGGCTATCCAAAAAAGAGGACCGGCCGAGGGGGAAGCCCGGCCGGTCCGATTTCCTGGCCGCTGCGGGAACGCGCGCGGCCCGGGGAGGATTACTTCCAGGCCGCTTCCTTGCCGAAGCTGGCGGTCCAGGAGGCCTCGATCTGCTTCACGATGTTCTCCGGGAAGGGAACATAGTCGAGCTTCCGCGACGCGGCCTGGCCGTCATGCAGGGCGTAGTCGAGGAACTTCAGAACCTGGTTGTTCTTGTCCATCGCATAGTCTTTGCGCATCAGCATGTAGGTGGCGGCGGTGATCGGCCAGCTCTTGGCGCCGGGCTGATCGGTCAGGATCAGGTAGAAGTCCTGCGTGCCCTTGAAGTCGGCATGGCCGGCGGCCTGCTGGAAGGCTTCCATCGAAGGTGCCAGGCGCTTGCCGTCATGGTTGATCATGTCCATGTAAACCATGTGGTTCTGGGCCACATAGGCGTACTCGACGTACCCGATCGAACCATCAGCCTGCTGCACGCTGGCGGCGACGCCGGCATTGCCCTTGCCGCCGATGCCGACCGGCCACTGCACGGAGGTGTCGGACCCGACCTTCTGCTTCCACTCCGGGCTGACCTTGCCCAGGTAGTTGGTGAAGTTGAAGGTGGTGCCCGATCCGTCGGAGCGGTGCACGACGAGGATCGCCTCGTCCGGCAGCTTCACATGCGGGTTGAGCTTCTCAAGGGCCGGATCGTTCCACTTGGTGATCTTGCCCAGATAGATGTCGGCCAGCGTCGGCCCGTCGATCGTCAGTTCACCGGCCTTGATGCCCTTCAGGTTGACGACCGGAACGATCGAGATCACGACCTGCGGGAACTGCACCAGATCGTTCTTGACGATGTCTTCGTGCATGAGCGGCTTGTCGGAATTGGCGAAGTCCACAGTCTTGGCTTCGATCTGCTTGATGCCGCCGCCGGAGCCGATGGCCTGGTAGTTCACGGCCGTGCCGGTCTTGACATTGTAATTCTGCGCCCAGACTTGCAGGACGGGGTAGATTGCGGTGCCGCCGGCGCCGTTCAGGGTGGTCCCGGCAACCGCGGGTACCGACGCAAATGCGACCGTTGCGGCCAGCGCCGCGGTAAGACGTCGAAGCATCTTTGCCTCCGATAGGTGGTTTGATGGAAACTCAGGTGGGCACTAACCCGGTCCGCGATAGGCCAGGTTTGTTACGCGTCTGTGACGGCCTTCGTGAATTAAATATGACAGTTTACAGCCACCGCCGGCGACCGCGCCACCGGCGTGGAAAAGCCCCGGCTATTCCAGAAACTTGACCCCCCGAAGCCGGCGGCACGCCCTGCACTTTTTTCCGCACTGGCACCGCAAGGCCACAACTGGCCCCCACTGCCCCGCGGCGGCGCACCGCCTTTGCCGTTTCGGCAGATGAACCCCAGCTTTCCGCTTCATTTTTCCCCGTTTGCCATGCTCTATGGCGGCCATGCGAGGACGCATTCGCGCATTTCTTGCCGACGCCTGGGGGCTGGTGGCGCACAGCCTTTCCGGCCGCCTGCTTTTGCTGACCCTGTTCTTCGTGATGATTACCGAGGCGGTGATCTTCTTTCCTACCATCGCGCGCTATCACCGCTCGCTTCTGGAAGACCATATCGAGTCTGCGGAAATCGCCATCCTGCCTTTCACCGAGGCCGGCGGCGAGCAGCTCTCGGCCAACCTCAGGCGGGAACTCCTGATGCGCGCCGGCGCGAGCGCGGTGATGCTGAAGCGGCCCGACCAGCGCGAACTCTTCCTGGTGACGCAGATGCCGCCCTCCATCGACGTCACCATCGACCTGCGGAGCCAAAGCCTGCTCGACGAAATCGGCCAGGCCTTCGATTCGCTGGTTCATGGCGGCAACCGGGTGCTGCACGTCATCGCACCCACGCGCATCCGGGGCGCGGAAACCGTCGAGGTCATCGTCGGCGAAATGCCGATCCGCGCGGCGCTGGTGGCCTATGCCAGACGCATCTTCTTGTTCGCGCTGCTGCTTTCGGCAGTGACGGCGCTCTTGGTGTTCGCCAGTCTCTACGTGGTGCTGGTGCGGCCGATGCGGCGGCTCACCCGTGCCATGATCACCTTCCGCGCCAATCCCGAGGACGCCTCGCGCATCGTGTCCGCCACCAAGCGGCGCGACGAGATCGGCATTGCCGAGCGCGAGCTGGGCGCCATGCAGCGCGACATCTACGGCTTCCTGCAGCAGAAGGCGCGGCTGGCGGCGCTGGGCGGGGCGGTGGCCAGAATCCAGCATGACCTGCGCAACATGCTGGCAAGCGCGCAGCTGGCTTCGGACCGTCTTGCCGGCGTGGACGATCCGGTGGTGCAGCGCCTGGCTCCGAGGCTGATGACTTCGCTCAATCACGCCGTTGCGCTTGCCACCAGGACGCTGCGCTACGGCCGCGCCGACGAAAGCCCGCCGCAAAGACAGACCCTGGCCCTGCGCGCCGTGGCCGAGGAAGCCGGCGAGGCCGCCCTTGCCATCGCCGAGGACAAACGCATCGCACTCGACAATGCCATTGCGCCAGGGATTGAGATCGATGCCGATCCCGAGCAGCTTTATCGCATCCTGCTCAACATCCTGCGCAACGCCGCGGAGGCGGTGGCGAGCGGCGGCAGCATCGCCATCGCCGCCGCGCGCAACGGTATGCGCGTGTCGATCGACATCGCCGACGACGGCGCGGGCGTGCCCGAGGCCGTGGCCGAGCAACTCTTCCAACCCTTTGCCAGCGCCGCGCGGCCGGGCGGCACGGGGCTGGGCCTGGCCATCGCGCGCGATCTGGCCCGCGCGCATGGCGGCGACATCGTGCTGATCGAGACCGGGCCGAACGGCACACGCTTCCGCATCGAGATCCCGGACCGGGAAGGATATTGAGCATGGCATGGGATCCCGACACCTATCTGACCTTCGGTGCCGAACGCACGCGGCCGGCCGCCGAACTGCTGGCGCGCGTGGATCTGGACAAGCCCGCGCGCGTCGCCGACCTGGGCTGCGGGCCGGGCAATTCGACGGCGCTCCTGGCCGCGCGCTGGCCGGGCGCACGCGTCGACGGCATCGACAATTCGCGCGAGATGCTGGCGGAGGCGGGCAAATCGGGCGTGCGCGCCGGCTGGATCGAGGCCGACCTGGGCGACTGGACGGCGGATGCGCCCTATGACGCGATCTTCACCAACGCCGCGCTGCAATGGGTACCTGACCATGCGCGGCTCGTGCCGCGGCTGTTCGGCTTCGTGGCCGAGGGCGGCGTCTTCGCCATGCAGGTGCCGCGCAATTTCGACGAGCCCTGCCACACGCTGCTGCGCGAGGTGGCGAAGGGTAAGCCGTGGGAGCACAAGTTCGACGGCGTGCGCGACTGGTGGCATGTGCTGGCGCCGGAGGATTATTTCGGCCTGCTCGAACCGCTCACCGCCAGGATCGACATCTGGGAGACACGCTATGTGCAGCCCCTCAGCGGCGAAGACGCCGTCTACCGCTGGATGAGCGGCACGGGCCTGCGCCCCTTCGCGGCTGCGCTTGACGGCGCCGAGCGCGCGGAATTCCTCGAAGCCTATCGTTCCGCAATGGCCCGCGCCTATCCGATGCGCGAAAGCGGCGTGACGCTCTATCCCTTCCGGCGGCTGTTCCTGGTGGCGAAGAAACAATAGGCGCGACCATGCCCGGACCCGGCCCGCGCAACCTGATCACCGATGTTCCCGGCCTGCTGGTCGGCCAGGCGGAAGATACCCGCCTGCGCAGCGGCGTCACCGTGCTTTTGGGCGAGGCGCCGTTCGCCGTCGCGGCCGATATCCGCGGCGGCGCGCCGGGCACGCGCGACGTCGAGGCGCTGGAGCCGGTGTCGCTGGTCGAAGCCATCGACGCCATCTGCCTCTCCGGCGGCTCGGCCTTCGGGCTGGATGCGCCGGGCGGCGTGCAGAGCTATCTGAAAGCGAAGGGCCGCGGCTTCCAGATCGCGCCCGGCGCGCCGCTGGTGCCGGTGGTGTCCGGCGCCATCCTGTTCGATCTGGCCAATGGCGGGGACAAGGAGTGGGGCGAAACCCCGCCCTATCGCGCACTCGGCCGCGCCGCCGCCGAAGCCGCGGCGCAGGACTTCGCGCTCGGCAATGCCGGCGCCGGTCTGGGCGCCGTGGCGGGCGGGCTGAAGGGCGGCATCGGCAGCGCCTCGTGGGCCACAGACGACGGCATCACGGTGGGCGCGCTGGTGGCGGTCAATGCCGTCGGCTCGGCGCTGATGCCGGGCAGCGGCGTGTTCTGGGCCTGGCCTTACGAACAGAATGGCGAGTTCGGCGGGCGGCGGCCGAAACCGGACATGCCCACCGTATCATCCGAACTGCCGCCGGACATGAAGGGCGCCGTGCGGCCGGGCGCCAACACCACCATCGCCGTCGTCGCTACCGACGCGGCGCTGACGCGCGTGGAGCTGAAGCGCCTCGCCATCATGGCAGCGGACGGCTTTGCCCGCGCGCTCAGGCCCGCGCATACGCCGTTCGACGGCGATCTGGTCTACGCGGTTTCGACGACACGGCGCCCGCTGGCGGAGCCGCGCCCGCGCGCGGTGATGCGGCTGGGCAATATCGCCGCCGATACGCTGGCGCGCGCCATCGCCCGCGGCGTTTATGCCGCGGGCACGCTGGGCAGCGTCAAGAGCTGGCGCGACGCGTTTCCCGGTTAGCTCAGCGCACGAAGACGCGCACTTCCGGCACGCTTGCCGTGGGGTCCGTGGTGGAGGAGACACTCAGCCGCGCGCCCGGCACACCCATGTCGGTCATGGAGCGCAGCACTTCCTGCGCATGGCGCTGGGCCGCGCTCTGGGCCAGCTGGACTGCCGCCACCGTGCCGCGCGTGGGCGAAACCGCGACCACCGCGAAGCTGGCCGAGGGCTGCGCCTGCAGCGCCTGCGACAGCGCGCTGTAGAGAATCTGCTGGTATTCGACACGCGCGTGATCGAAGCGGATGGACACCAGCGGCGTGCCGCCAATACCGGCGCCATAAGAGGCGGGCGCAGCCGCCATCCCCGAACCCAGGTTGCCGCCATACAGCACGCCATCTTTGATGGCGGCGGCCAGCGTCGTCAGATTGGCCCGCTCGTTGGCGACATAGGCAGTCTGGCGCTGGATATCGTCCGACACTTCTTTCAGCAGCCGGTCGGTGAGCACGGTGGTCTGCTGGGCTTCGTCCTCCAGCACCACGAGCTGGCGGTGGTCCTCGTCCACCGCACCGGAGACGTTCATGGTCGCCTGGGCGGTGCTGAGGACGTAATGCGCCGTCGAGGCGTCGCCCGCGATTTCGGTGCCCAGCGCGGAAAGGGCGTTGATGTTGCCCGAGAGCGAATCGAGCGCGCTCTGCGCCACATTCCACTGGCTCACCAGTTCGGGGTTGCCGCGGGTGGTGCCGATCTGCAGGCGCGTGGTGATCTGGGCCTTGGCGCCCTGATAGGAACCGGCATAACCCACCGACGCATCCTTCAGATTGGAAAGGCTCTGGGCGGCGGAGACGATCTTGTTCTGCAGCCCGGAAAGCTGATCGCGCAGCCCCGCCACCGTCTTGCTGACGGCGGTGCCGGTGTCGCTGCCCGGCTCGATGGTGACCGGCGTGATGGTGAGGCCCGCGCCGGCCGAAGCCGCGCCGCCCATCGCGGCGGGCGCCGCGCCGGACATGGTTCCCGGCGTGGTGCCCGGCAGGGTTCCGGGCGCGGTGGCCGCGGACTGGTTCTGGGCCGCCCCCTGATCGCTGCTGCCGAACAGCGCGCTGTCCGCGCCGAACAGGGCATCGTCAATGGTGCCGCAGCCGGCCAGCCCGAATCCAATCGTCAGCGCGGCCGCCATCATAGCCAGGGACCGCCTGGATCCCGCCCGCGTCACCGAAATTCCCCACATCTGTCGATCTCCGCTCCGGCGAATCGCCAATGACGGCCCTGGATGTACACCAAAGCCATGCCCGGGGCCCTGCCCGAGCCAAACTGCGCCCAATGCCTTCTACCCCCCGCCTAGACTTAAGCGGAGCCGCGCCAAGTCTTAACCACGGCGCGCGCGCCGGACAAGGGCAAGAGGTGTCGCGACGCGGGCAAATTTGTGTATGGCGCCGGGACTTGTCCGGTTTCGCCCCGCCGGGGCCGCCCGCCGCGCCGCCGCGATGCCGGCCGGCGGTGCCCAAGGGCCGGCGGCCCTGTCCTGGCTACGCCAGCGGCCTGCTCCGCAAGGGGGCCGAAATCGCCCGCGGCACATTCAACGCTTGCCTTCCGCCTGCGACCTCAATAGGTTCCGGCCCTCGCAAGGCACGCGCCCGTAGCTCAGCTGGATAGAGCACCAGACTACGAATCTGGGGGTCAGAGGTTCGAATCCTTTCGGGCGCGCCATTCATTCTCCGACGAACCAGCGATGTGAGACCGTCCGCGCGAAAGCCGCGCGTTGCGGCGCAATGCGCGCGTAGTTCACCGGCGAACCGGGCGTAGAGACTCGCCGAACAGGAAAAATTCCGCGCCTTCAGCGCGCATGTCTCCGTTTCGGGAGACTCGCCCCCCAGTTCAGGCCGAAGTGGGGGGCGCGGGTTCGTTGGCGAACGACCGGTCCTCATCGAACTCTGCTCCCCGCGCGAAAAATAACAGGGAAAAATACAGGAAAGAATTTCGGCGGCGGCTGTGACGGCCGAGCTGGGCCTTCGAATTCGCAGGCTGTTCCAGAGCCTTAGCCGGAAATGCTGGCGCCCAGACGGATATAAAGAACAGGAAACAATTTGCGCGAAACCAGGAAACATCGGTCCCGGTAACAGGAAAATGCAGACGACTTTTTCCTGTATTTCGGGCCGTGGATGCGCCCCGGGATTCCCCCTAGCCTGACGCAAGGAGGCCTTTCGGCAATCGCCAAACGAGTGGCGAGCCGCTCGACCTTATCGGGTTCACGGCCAATCCGATTTTTTTCGATTATTATGAAGCTTTTTCGTAGAGCGTCACCACGCAAGCCCCGCCGAGGCCAAGATTGTGCTGCAAGGCATGACGGGCACCGTCAACCTGGCGTTTGCCGGCCTTGCCGCGCAGCTGCTCAGTGAGCTCGAAGCACTGCGCCAAGCCGGTCGCCCCAAGAGGATGCCCCTTCGACAACAGACCCCCGGACGGGTTTGTCACCACGCGCCCGCCGTAGGTGTTGTCACCATCAGCAATGAAGCGCGCCGCCTCACCCTCGCCGCACAGTCCGAGTGCTTCGTATGTAATTACTTCATTGTGCGCGAAGCAGTCATGAAGTTCGACAAGGCGGATGTCCTCGGGCCCAATACCGGCCTGTTCATACACCTGACTGACCGCGCGGCGCGTCATATCGGCGCCGACCAGTTCGATCATGTCGCCGGCTTCGAATGTGACAGGCGCATCGGTTGTCATTGCCTGCGCTGCAACGCGGACCTTCGGATCTAGTCCCATGCGCCGCGCAAAGCGGGGAGAAACGAGCACGGCCGCGGCCGCACCGCAGGTAGGCGGACAGGCCATAGGGCGGGTCATCACGCCGGGCCAGATCACCGTGGCCGCCAACACGTCTTCCGGCGTCATCACCGTGCGGAACACCGCAAGCGGATTGTTCGCGGCGTGCCGGCTGGCCTTCGCGCGCACTTTTGCAAAGTCCTCCAGCCGCGTGCCATATTTCTGCATGTGCGACAGCCCGGCACCGCCAAAATAACGCAAGGCGAGCGGCAAGTCCTCGTTCACCAGCCTATCGCACACGTCATCGAACGGCGCGAACGGGCTCGGCCGGTCCTGATAGGCCGCGCCGATTGCCCCAGGCTGCATCTGCTCGAATCCGACTGCCAGCGCGCATTCCGCCGCGCCGCACTCCACGGCCTGGCGCGCCAGGAACAGGGCGGTCGATCCTGTCGAGCAATTGTTGTTGACGTTCACGATGGGTACGCCCGTCATGCCGGAACGATAGACGGCGCGCTGCCCGGAGCAGCTGTCACCATAGACATAACCGGCATAAATCTGCTGCACGGATTCGATGTTCAGCCCCGCATCGGCCAAAGCCTGTGCGATTGCCGCGCTTGCCATCTCGTCATACGGCGCGCTGGCACCCGGTTTCGTGAAGGGCACCATCCCTACGCCGGCGATCATTGCCTGTTCTTTGTTCGAACGCATGCGATTCTCTCGTCACCAGCAGATTCAGCCGACTGCGCGCTCCCGCCCGGCCCAGAATTTGTCACGAATCTCGCGCTTGAGCACCTTGCCCGCGGGACTGCGCGGCAGGTTCTGCCATATTTCCACGGATTTTGGTGTCTGCACCGGTCCAAGGCGATTTCGCACCAGCGCCAGGATCTCTTCTTCTTGTGCTCGCACACCAGCCTTAAGCTGTACGATGGCTTTCACCGCCTCCCCCCATTTGGCATCCGGTACTCCAACCACCGCACATTCCAGCACGGCGGGATGCTCCAGGATCACCTGCTCGACTTCGGTGGAGAAGACGTTGAATCCGCCGGTAATGATCATGTCCTTGACGCGGTCCACGATAGTGACGAAGCCCTGCTTATCGCGGATTCCGACGTCGCCCGTGTGGTGCCAGCCATATTCGCCGGCGGCCGCACTCGCTTCGGAATTGTGGAGATAGCCGGCCATGACGAGGCTGCCGCGCACCACTATCTCACCACACTGGCCGTCTTCCAGAATTTTTCCCTTCGGTCCCATGATCTCGAGCCGCGTGGAGAGCGTGCTGCGGCCGCAGCTCGCCCATCGCTGCGCGGGGCCGGCAAGCAGGTCGCGACTCGGCAGGAAGGTCAGAAACATGGGCGCTTCGGCCTGGCCGTAACACTGGCACACGACGGGACCAAACACCTCCATCGCTTCGCGAAGCTTGGCCGGTGCGATCGGGGCCGCCGCTATCACCATGTATTTCAGAGAGGCATAGTCGCGACCGCGGGTGTCAGGATGATCCAGAAGATTGTAAACGACGGTCGGCGGCAAGTAGAGATGCGTGACCTTGTGCCGTTCGATGGCATCGGCAATCAGCTCGGGCGAAGGTTTTTTGATGATGACACTCGTTGTCCCGCCGGCAAGAGCGCAAAGTGCCAGAACACCGGCGGCATGGGTCATGGGACCGGCCACGAGATGAACCGGCGGCGCTTCCGACGGCAGGCATTGCCAGAACGTCCCGATCAAGGTTTCCCACACCCGTAGCGTCCAGCAGGCCGCCTTTGACAAGCCGGTTGTTCCGCCGGTCGGAAACACGCTGGCGAGAACCTCCGATCCGTCCGGCGGTTCCGGCGCAGGCTTGCGGGCCCGCGAGAGAAAGTGCTCCAGCGACGGCGCACCCTGCGAACCTTCGCGATCGATACAGACGAGAAGGGCGACACCCTTAAGTATGTCCGCAAGCGCCAGCGCTTCAGACTCCAGGCTGCTATGGTAAAACAGGGCTTCGCATTGCGCGAGGCTTAGCCAGTGCCGGTTGGCGGTCTGGCTGTTGCGCGCATTGATGGGAACCCACACGGCGCCGAGCCGGACGCCCCCCAGAATGGCCACAAACGCCATCACATCGTTAGGGCTGAAGACGCCGACGAACGAGCCCGCCTTCAGACCGCTTTCCGCCATGGCCGAGGCCAGCCTTTCGACAAGATCGTCGGCGGCCTCCCAGCTTAGGACGCGGTCGCCGTCGATAAACGCAGCGCGTTGTGCATCGTGCCGCGCACCCTGACGGAAATAGTCGATCAGGCGCATGGCATCAGACAGCCGGCTCGGCGTCGACCAGGATCGCCGCCATGATGCAGGGCACGTTGCCGCGATTGCTCCAGGCATGCTTGGTTCCGCGTTGCACGATGCAGTCCCCGGCCCGCAACAGAATCTCGCCGTCCTCCATGATCATGTATGTCTCGCCGGAAATGACGACGAGATAATCCACCGAATTCGTCACATGCATGCTCGGGTGCTTGGCTGTATCTTCCGCCGTTGGCAGCCTGGTGCTGCCCAGCGCCGCAAAGACCGCTTCCGTATCCAACGTGGTACTGCCTTCCGGCGGGATTTCGACAACCCGGAAAATCGTGCCGCCGGGAACGGGATCGTGCCGGATGGGGCGCGCGCCGCGGTCGGCCACACCGGCATTGTCCACCGGCATCTCTTCGGTGACCCACAATTCGGTGACGCGCGAGCCGGGCCAGGCGGCGCTGTCCAGTACGTTTGTGGCGATTCCGGCAAAAGTGATGTTCGATTTTCCTTGTGCGTTGTGGCCCGTCACAATGCGGCGAATGTCTCTCATGGCTTGTACCTGCGCCTCACGATTAATTGCGGACGATGCGATTGCGCATCACGCCAATGTTTTCGATTTCCAGTTCAACCACATCGCCGATTGCCAACCTGCGCCCCAGTTCGAATCCGCACCCGCTCAACACGGTGCCGGAACCGATCACTTCGCCGGCATACAATGACTTCTCCCGGCTGAACTGCGCGATGGCGTCCTCGAACTTGTGGTACATGGACGATGTCGACCCGCGTGACCATTCTTCACCGTTGATCCGCGCGGTCATGACCAGATCGTAGGGATCGCCGATCTCATCGGGCGTCACGATACAGGGCCCCAAACCGTAGCCGCCGGGAAAATCCTTGCCCTCGCCCGGTCCTAGCATTGCTTCCATGACTGGTAACTGTACGTCACGCGCTGACCAATCGTTGAAGATCGTGTAGCCGAATATGTGCTTGCTTGCGTCTTCGCGCTTGATGTCCCGGCCCGGAGGGCCAATTACGCACGCCCATTCGAGCTCATAGTCGATCCAATCCGAATAGGACGGCCACGTGATATCCTCTCCCGTTCCGCTCACGGACATATGATCGGCGTTATAGTAGATGACCTGCTGCTTGAAGATCGGCTTCAACGAATACTTGCCGCTTGCCATCAGGGCCTTGTAGGCGCCATCCGGATCGGGCTCGGACTGCGCAACAGTGTGCGCCAACCTCGTCAACGCCTTCTCCATGTGCTCAAGAAACAAGCTGCAATCGCGCAATCGCGTCGGACGCGGCAGAGGTGCCAGAAGCCTGACGCCCGACAGCGGTTTCACGGCGCCGCCATCGGACCTGGCGATCAGCGCGCGCGCTCCGTCCCAGGCGCGGGCACCGCCTTCGATCAGCGCGAGCATCGAGGAAAATGCGCTTTGAGGCCTGCCGGATTGTGCGGCGGCAAGCTCGAGATCGAGCACGCTGTCGGCTCCCATCAGCGCGCCCAATCTCTGCCCGTTGCCGGACTCGAAGGTCACAAGTTTCAAGTCACTGCTCCGTATTGATATGGAAAGACACGCCGAAGGTAAGCGGATCGCCTGGCACCGCGAGGCCAGTCGGGCCGGCGACGGCGATATTGCGGTAGTAACGGGTATCACCCACGTTCTTGACCCAGGCGGCGAGTTCCCAATTACCTGCAGCTGGCAGATAGGTGAGGAAGAGGTTGCCCA
Organism: Alphaproteobacteria bacterium; assembly: GCA_018971835.1. Lineage (GTDB taxonomy): Bacteria > Pseudomonadota > Alphaproteobacteria > Micropepsales > Micropepsaceae > Rhizomicrobium. Next base: position 6,439 of record JAGWZW010000054.1, on the reverse strand, counting down.
ACCCGTAACCGGGCTGGAAAAGTCCGGGCGTTGCGGAGTTGGCGGCGTCGAAATAGGAATTGGAAGTATAGGTATACTCCCCCCGCACAGCGAAATTCGCGCCGCCGCCCAGAGCAAAATTGTAATCGGCGCTGTAGGAGCCCGAAAAATCCGGCGAGCGTAATTGGCGCCTGCCTGCATAGCTTATCGCGCCGTTCTGATAGCGCTGGAATTGAGCGTGCTGAAATGTCATATCCGCGCGCAAGTGCAGCTCTGGAATAGGCCTCGCTTCGACCGACAGGTCGAGACCGTCCGCCTGCGTGGCGCCTGCGTTGTCGATGGTCTGCACCCCAGGCCCCATGATGCGCAGGATCTGCTGATCTGTGATGTCCGAACGGAATAACGCCGCATTCAATATCATGTGATTGTCGAACCAGGTGCTCTTCAGCCCCAGTTCGTAGGAATTCACCTTTTCCGGCGCGAACGGTGTGCTCGCTATGAGCGGCGTTGCCGGCAGCAGGGTCTGGAATCCACCGCTTTTGAAGCCCTGGCGATAAGAGAAATAGGTGAGGACATCAGGAGCGACCTTGTAATTCAGCGTCGCCGACGGATTGAAGGCATGCCATTTGGCGCTTGGATTGACCAAGAAGGGTACGGATGCAAGGAACCCCTTTACGGAACGACTGTCCGACTTGTCATCTTCGGTGTACCGCCCGCCGGCTGTGATGCTGATCTGATCGGTGATGTCATAGCTAATCTGGCCGAACGCGGCGTAGCTATCCGTGGTGATTGTGCTGAAGTCCAACGCGGTCGTGTTTTGCACGATCGCGGTTGGGAAATCAGGCCCGGCCCCGACCGTGAACTGATCGGTGATCCGTCCGTGGTAGTAATAGAGACCGCCCAGCCAACGCAGCGCCGACTGACCGTCACTCGCCAGGCGGATCTCCTGGCTGAACGTGTTGTCGCGCTCATTCGAGCCAAGCACGTAGGAGGCCGCTATGGTCCCGTCCTGGTCCTGGAGCCGGCTGAATCTGTTGGTACGGAAGGCGGAAATCGACGTCAGCGCGCCGATCGGTGTGTTCCATTCGAGCCTGCCGGTGACGCCGAACAGGTCTTGATCTTCGTAACCGTTCGCATTGTAGTAGTGCTTATAGAAGTTTTCGCCCGACGGGAGGGCGGAAATGGCTGCCGGACTGAGAAGGCCGAATTTATTGGCGGTGGAAATGAACTGATTGGTCATGCCGTCGCGCGCGGTGAGCCCGTCGAGCGTGAGTAAGAATGTAGCCCGATCACCCACCCACTCCAGTTGCCCTCGCGCACCGAAGCTGCTGACGCGGCCAGGTCTTGGGCCGCCGGCAAGATTATCGGTATAGCCATCGCCACGCTTGTAGCCGGCGGAAAAGCGGTAAAGCAGATTTTCGGAGATTGGGCCGGTCACGCTGCCGCGTGCGACGTATTCGCCGTAATTGCCGATGGTCGCATCGAAGCCCGTGGCGAAAGCCTTTTCCGGCCGTTTGGTGGTGATGCTGATTGCACCCGCCGAAGCATTCCGCCCGAAGAGCGTTCCCTGCGGCCCCTTCAGGACTTCGACGCGATCGACGTCAAGCAGGTCGAACTGCAGACCCGCTGTGCCGCCGATATAGACCTCGTCGATGAAGTAGGCGACGCTGGGGTCGGAGCCTGCATCGATCTGATTGGTGCCGCTGCCGCGCAAATAGGTGTAGCTGACGAAGCCGTTGCCGACATTCGAGATCGTCAGGCCCGGCGCGTAGTGTTGCAACCCGTCCAGTGTACTGACCCCGGCTCGGGTCATGGCGTCCCCGCTCAGGGCCACCATCGAGATCGGCACGTCCTGGATGTTTTCGGCCCGCTTTTCCGCGGTAACGACCACGGATTCGATGCCGGCCGAATCGGCCTGTGCCTGCGCCAGGGTGCAGCTTGCAAACCAAATCAGCGCCGAAGTTCCGAGCAGCGCGCGGCCCGGCTTATGTTTTTTGATCGTCATATGTGGCCTCCCCTTCGCCCGCCCGCACGTTCAAGCGCACGGCCTATGGCAAACATGAAGTTAGTCAATCGATCGACTTACTGTCAAGCGGGGATTTGAGCGATTGCATAACTCTCGTCCCTCCCGTAGAGATCACCAAGGGAGAACAGCATGGCTGCGCCAAAATCAGGTACACGTGAGCGCATTCTGGATGCGGCCGAGCAGTTGTTCGCCGTCAAGGGCTATGACGGCGCCTCGACCCGCGAGATCGTCGCCAAGTCCGGCGATACGATCGGCAGCGTCAATTACCATTTTGGCTCAAAGCAGGTTCTGCTCAACGAGGTCATAAAACGGCGGTGGGAGATCATCGCTGGCGCGCGGCGCAAGGCTTATGAGGCGAAACGTGAGAAATACGGCAGCGCGCCGCCCATTGAGGCCGTAGTTGCGGCCATCGTCATGCCCTATATGGAAAAGGCCATGCACGGCGGGCGAGCATGGCGCAGCTACATGCTGCTACAGGCACGGCTATTCTATTCTCCCGAAAGCTATGACGAGAGCCTGCGCGAACTAAGCGAACCTGTGGCTCGGGAATACATCGGCTGGATGCAGGCAGCGCTTCCCGGCGCATCGCTTGAAAACCTCGGCTATTCCTATCAGTTCACGATTGGAAGCACCGTCGAGAGCGCAGCAGAAATCGGCATCGATCGGATTCATCGCATCACCGATGGTGCCTGCAGTTCGAAGAATTTTGAAGCCGTGAGCAGCCGGCTGGTGCGCTTCATCGCCGCCGGGATCAAGAGCATCTGTTTGGATCATTGCGAGTAGGCTTGTAGCTGCCGGGAACTTTGAACCGCTTGGCGACGTGTGTCATGGGCTTGGCCCAGACCAGCCCGCAAAGCTCTTCTCTGGGAATTGCCATTTTCCGTCTTCTCCTCACCGGCTCCCTAAGGGGCGGCCGGAGCGGAGTTCGCGGCAGACTGCCCCCTGCGCCATTTCCCGGCGAGGCTGGAGCGAAAGCTGGGTTTGCGCCTGCCGCCGGCGCCAAATCCCTGCAAGTCCGCTCCCGTATCGGCCGCCCGTGCCTCGAGAGCCCTCATGTTGCCGGGACGACGGGGGCCGTCTCACATTCAAGCAAGCCGATAACGGATCGCGATCTCCGACCGGCCGGCTGCCACAAGGTGGTTTTACGATTTGGTGGATAAGATCACGAATTCCCGGGTTTTGGCGCTGGCCAGCAGCCGTTTGGGGGCCGCGTCCGCGGGGATCGCGACCGGGCTGCCGTCCGCCACCGTGTAGAGACGCGCCACGATTGCGTAGCGCTGTCCCGGTGCAATGGCGTCAATGCAGGTTCGGGTCTGATCGATCTTGCAAGGGATGCGCGGCGGAGCACGGTCTGGTATGCGCCAGCGCAAACGGCCGCGCACCGGAAGGCTCGACGCGATCGGGCCAATCAGATGGCCCGTTCGTATCTTCTCGATCCATAGCGAGACCCAGGCCTTTTGCGGCCCGCTCGCGCCGCGCCAGGCAATTGTGACAGTCTGGCCTAAATGCAGGCGGCTTGATCCGTTGTGCAGGCAAATCGAAATCACCGGTTCCCGGCTGGCGTCTGCGCCGCTTGCAGCGGTAACACCCAGAAAAGCCAGGAAAAACGCTGTGATAGCGGCACAGCCACGAAAGTTAAGACCTCGCACAGTCCGCATCCGTGGCCTCGGCCGCGTCAAAATTCCGAAATATTAAAACTCTGCCATCTTGCCGCAAACTGCTGCGGTCCTTGTGGAACCTGACCGCAATCGGCGCCATCATAATAAGCAATATCATTCTCAGTAACTACGGAATTCCGTTCATAAAGCAGGTACTGCGTGATCACACGGTACCACAGCGGGGCACAGGGCGGCGGGTTGAAGCCGACTGTTGAAGGGGGCAGTCAGAATGTATCGGGCATATCGCTATCGGCGCTCGCTGAAGCGCGCACTACTGCTGTCAACGGCAGTGCTTCTGGCATCGCCGGCATTCGCCGGCACGTTCGTAAACGCCGGGCCGGGGCCCATTCTGGATCTGGGATACTCCGGCCAGCAGTATGACAACTATATCGGCGCCATCAGTTCGATCGTGACCGATCCGGCCAACGCGAACACGCTTTATGTCGGCGCAGTCAACGGCGGGGTGTGGGTCACACATGACGGGGGCACGAGTTGGACGCCGCTCACCGATACGCAAGCCTCGTTGTCGATCGACACCCTTGTCGCCGACCCGACGGATGCGACGCACCAGACGCTGCTGGCCGGTACCGGCCTGGTGTCGAACGGGCAGGCGCTGGGCTATACGGCCTCCGGCGGTCCGCGCGACGGCCTGCTTTATTCGACGAATGGCGGCACCAGTTGGACGCAATTGGGCGCCACGACCTTCGCCAACCAGTCTGTCGATGCCCTGGCGGTGCGCGGCAGCACGATCCTGGCGGGCACGTTTGAAGCGGCCAGTTCCGGCGCCGACCTCAACAACGGCGCGCTCTATCTCAGCACCGATGGCGGCAAGACGTTTACGGACATCTCCGGCACCTCCGGCCTTCCTAATGGCCCGGTGTCATCGATCGCCGGCGATCCGAGCAACAATGCGGTGCTCTATGCGGCGATCACGGCCCCCAACGGGGCCAGCAACAATTCAACTGCGATCTATGTCAGCAGCAATACCGGTGCGAGCTGGACGCAGATCTTCAGCAGCGCCAATGCCGGCGGCGTCATCAGCGCTGGCCATCAAACGCAGATCCGGCTGGCGGCGGGACCGGGCGGTTCGGTGGCCGCAGCCGTCGAGGATTTGAGCACCGGCAAGCTCGTCGGCGTGTTTCTGTCCAAGAATAGCGGAACGAGCTGGCAATCCTTGCCAGTCCCCAACGTCAACACCGGCGGGCAAGGCAACGTCAATCTGGCCATCGCCATCGATCCGAGCAACGCCAACTATGTCTATGTGACCGGCGATACGATCAGTTCCTCGCCTTACACGGTGACGGCCTATCGCATCGATGCCGGCGCCAACTCGTACACCAGCATCACCGGCGCGAACACGGCCGACGGCTCGAGCGTCCACGCCGACTCGCGCGCGATCGCCTTTGGCACAAACGGTCAGCTGCTGCTGTCGACGGATGGCGGGCTCTATTCGCGCTCGCAGCCGCAATCGAGCACCGGCACCTGGTCGAGCCTGAACGGGAATCTCGCCATTACCGAAGCCTATCAGGCGGTCTATGGCGCCAACGCACATCTTGTTGCGGTCGCCGCACAGGACAACGGCGCGTCCCTGCAGAAAACCACCGGCGCAACGACGTTCAGCGACCAGACCAGCGGCGATGGGATCGATGCGGCCGTCAACGACAAAACGCTATCCGGCAAAAGCGCCTACTATCTGTCGGCCCAGAACCTCGGGCTCAACCGTGTCGTCGTCGATTCGAGCGGCACTATCCTCGCCAATCAGCAGGTTACCTTTACCGGCGCACCGACGTGGCCGACGCGCACGCTGTTGACGCTCAACAACGTTGATCCCACGCTGATCGCGATTGGCGGGAACGACGTCTACCTCTCGCAAGATACGCTGACGGGCGCCGACGCGCCCGGCGGCGGCGGATTGACGCTGAGCCTGACCAAGCTCGGCGGCGGTGGCGGCGGTGTTTCGGCAATGGCCTATGGCGCGGCCGATAACACGAACGCCCTGATCGCAGGTATCGGCGGTGGCATCTGGATGAGCACCAGCACGGCGGGCGGGATCAACACCCTGCCGGCCTATGCCGGTCAATCGCCGAGTTCGCTGGTCTTCGATCCACGGACCCAGAACCGGTTCTATGCGGCGGACACGGCGAGTTTGTGGGGCACCACCAATCAAGGCGCAAGCTTCCAGGATCTGACCGCTAACCTGCCAAGCGGCCTTTTCCAACCGACGGCCCTGGAATTTATCAATAGCAACGGCGTGGATGCTCTGCTGGTTGGTGGACTGGACAACGCGGCCGGGTTGCAAAGCACGATCGCCGTTGCCGACAGCAGCGCCACTGGTGTGCTCTCGAACTGGCGGTTCTTCGGCAACAGCCTGCCCAACGTTCCGGTCTACAGCCTGTCCTACAATCCGCTGGTGGATGTGCTGACCGTGGCGACATTCGGGCGCGGCGCCTGGCTGCTTTACGATGTCACCAGCAATTTCTCGCAGGCGACGGTTCTGCAATTCGGTTTGGCGAACAACGATTCGACGCCGGATACATCGCTGCTCACCGGAGCCCGTCCGCTCATCAAGTACGGCAGCGGCACGCTCTTGATCACCGGCGCCGGTACCTATACCGGCGGCAGCACCATCAATGCCGGCACGCTGCAACTCGGCAATGGCGGGACGGGTGGTTCGATCATTGGCGATCTCGTGGACAATGGCCAGTTCACGATCAATCGCTCCGATTCCTACACCTTCGGCGGCGTGATCTCCGGCACCGGCGCGTTCACGCAGGCC
>JAGWZW010000140.1 GCA_018971835.1 Alphaproteobacteria bacterium | reverse complement strand
TCGCGCGGCATTTCGGAGAAGGAGCCTGCTCAGTTCGTGGAACCCGGGCTGTTCCTGATCCGCCCGGACAACACGCTCTACGCGGCCTCGATCCAGACCATGCCCTTCGCCAGGCCCCATTTTGCCGAAGTGATGAGTGCGATCCAGTTCGTTACCAAGAATGCCTACCCGGCGCGCGGAGAGGCCTGACGGCGCCGCCCTAACCCCGGAACGGGAAATGTCTTGATGCGTGGCAAGAAGCGCCGTTCAATATTCGCGATCCGGCAGCTGGCCCTGGCCCTTGCGGTGGGTCTGCTGGTTTCGGCCTGCGCTCATACGCCCACTGGAACCGCCGCAGCGGACAATGACCCTTATGAAGCAACCAACCGGGATATCTTTGCCTTCAACGTGAAGCTGGACAAGGCTGTCGCCCGCCCGGTGGCAACCTTCTACGTCCACGCGGTACCGGCGCCGGCGCGCGACGGCGTGCACAATTTTGTGACCAATATCCATCTGCCGGTGGTGTTCTTCAACGACGTGCTGCAGGGCGATGTGGACCGCGCGGGCCAGAGCCTGGGCCGCATGACGGTGAACACCACGCTGGGGATCGGCGGGCTGTTCGATGTCGCCTCGAGCATGGGAATCCCCAGCCACGACAACGATTTCGGCATCACCCTGGGAAGCTGGGGCCTGGGCGAAGGGCCGTTTCTGATGCTGCCGCTGCTGGGGCCGGCGCCGCCGCGCGATCTCGCCGGCAAGGTGGTGGATATCTTCATGGATCCCATCACCTACTGGAACTTCCGCGAGAAGATCTATTACGACATCGGCCTGGGCACGCTGAGCGTCGTCGATCTCAGGGCACAGAATCTCGGCACGCTGGAAAGCATCGAGCGTACCTCGGTCGATTATTACGCCACCACCCGCAACCTCTATCTGCAGTATCGTGCCGCTCAAATCCGCAAGGGCAAGCCGGACGTGGAGAACCTGCCGAACTTCTGAAGGGCGCTCGAACATGAACGACCAATCGACCATCACGTGCCCCCAATGCGGGTATTCCAAAACGGAAACCATGCCGCAGGATGCCTGCCTCTTTTTCTACGAGTGCCAGAGCTGCCACGCGCTGCTCCGGCCGAAGCCAGGCGATTGCTGCGTTTTCTGTTCCTTTGGCTCGGTCGTATGTCCGCCTAAGCAGTCGCCCGAGGCCGCGTCCGGTGCGGCCGGCTGCTGTTCCGAGGATTGAAGTCCCTAGCTCCAGCGGTGGACTGTAACCTTCCGGCGCTTCCACTCGAAAATAAAGGCATCGAGGCTCGCTTCCGCCTATGGGGCGCGCCGTGGCCGTCAACCTGGTTCGAGAGGGAGCCATCATGAAGAAATTTCGCAAATCCATGCTAAGCTTGGGCGCCGCTGTCGCCGTGGGCAGCCTTGCTGCCGGTTATGCGCCGGCCTTCGCAGCCGGCGCCAATCCCTGTGCTCCGGCTGCCGCAAGCCCTTGCGGCGCCAAGCCGGCCAATCCGTGCGCAGCGCACAAGCCGATGCATCATCACCATCGTCACCACGGCCATCACGCCATGATGCACCCGTGCTCGGCCAAGGCGAACCCTTGCGCCGCCAAGGCGAACCCTTGCGCCGCCAAGGCCAACCCCTGCGCGGCGAAGAAGAATCCCTGCGCGCCGCATTGAGTTCATCGGACGCAAGGAGCCTCCGGTCCCCGGGCAAGATGGCGTGATTTGCCCAGGGACCGGACGGGCCCTCAACACAGAACAGGAGTTCCATCATGGCACGTCTTTCGAAGGGCATATTCGCCGGGTTCATTGCCACCATCGTCTTGTCGCTGCTGATGATCATGAAGGCGATGATGGGCATGATGCCCAATCTTAATGTCATCGCCATGCTGACGCACATGTCCGGCGCCTCCTCGCCTCTGGTCGGCTGGGTCATGCACTTCATGATCGGCAGCGTCGTCTGGGGCGGCCTCTTTGCCCTGCTCTACGACCGGATTCCCGGCGGCAGCGCGCTGATGAAGGGCATCGTGTTCGGCGTCGGCGCCTGGCTGCTGATGATGGTCATGGTAATGCCGATGGCCGGCGCCGGCCTGTTCGGCATGAATTTCGGCATGGCAGCACCGGTGATGACGCTGATGCTCCACATCATCTTCGGCATGGTGCTCGGCCTCGTCTACGGCTTCCGCGCCGCGCCCGCGCCGGCCAATTCGTGATCCGTTGTCGAAAAGGTCTGGAACCGTGAAATCCTTCTTTCTGACTTTGATGACAGTCCTGCTGGCGGGCACCGGCCTCGCCGGCGCCGCCAGCGCCGCCGACCGCTATCCCTTCACCGAAGCCCGCCTTGCCCAGGCCGAGGCCAGCGGGCGGCCCGTCCTGGTGGACATCGCCGCTTCCTGGTGCCCGGTGTGCCAGGTGCAAAAGAAGATCATCACCGGCGATCTGATGAAGCCGGCGTTTGCAAACTTCGTGGTGCTCGACGTGGATTTCGACACCCAGAAACCGGTCGTCCGCCAGTTCCATGCCACGATGCAAAGCACGCTGATCTTCATCCGGGGCAAGACGGAACGCGCCCGTCTGGTCGGCGGAACCGATCCGGACCTGATCGCCGCCATGATGCGGCGCGCGGTCGATTAACGGAGATCGTCGGTGCTGCCTGTCGGTTCCGCGGCCCTTGCATTCCTGGCCGGGCTGCTCTCGATCCTGTCGCCCTGCGTGCTGCCGATCCTGCCGCTGGCGCTCGGCGGTGCGGTGAGCGCACATCGCCTTGGTCCCCTGGCGCTGGCGGCCGGTCTTGCCCTGTCGTTCACGGCCATCGGATTGTTCGTGGCCACATTGGGATTTTCGCTCGGCCTGGGCGGCGGCGCCTTCCAGATGGCGGGCGCTGTGCTGTTCGTGATCCTCGGGACCGTCTTGATGGTGCCGCAACTGCAGGCGCGTTTTGCGACGGCGGCCGGACCGCTGGGCAATTGGGTGGATGCGCGCTTCGGCACTTTTTCGACCGCCGGCCTAACGGGCCAGTTCGGACTCGGCCTGCTGTTCGGCGCCGTGTGGAGCCCTTGTGCCGGCCCCACGCTGGGCGCCGCGGCGGCCCTGGCAGCCGGCGGACACGATCTCGGCCAGGTGACGCTGGTGATGCTGGCGTTCGGTATTGGGGCTGCGCTGCCGCTGATCGCGCTCGGAATGCTCTCCCGGGCCAGCCTGCTGCGCTGGCGAGGCACACTCGCCAATTCCGGCACGGGCGCAAAGATGGCGCTCGGCGCCGTTCTCATCGTGTTCGGCGGGCTGGTGCTCACCGGCCTGAACCAGCCCCTGGAAACCCTCCTCGTCAGCCATTCGCCGGACTGGCTGTTGCATCTGACGACTAAGTATTAAAGGCCGTATTATAGGCCGGTGCGACTTGAATTCGAGAGTGATCGGTATGACGGCAAATCGCTCAAGCGGTGCTCATTGGCGGGCGGCGCGCAAGACTTTTGAGCTCCCGGTTCTCAGGCGATCCTTGATGGTGACCCTTGTGGTCGGGACGATCCTTAATGCCATCAACCAGGGCACCGAGATTCTCGGCGGCAAGCCGGTGGACGTGCTGCGGCTGCTGCTGACTTACGCCGTCCCGTTTTTCGTCGCGTCCTATGGTGCCTATTCTGCTTTTGCCCGACTGGAGACGTTCCGTGACTGACACCGCGAATGAGACGGGCCTGGAGCAGATCGCCGAAGCCGCTGCGGAAGTGGTAAACTGCATCCGCGTTTTGGAAAAGAGCGGCTCCAATCTGGTCGCCGAGGTGCTGGACGGGCGCGAGTTCATTGAGTTCGAGCATTATCCGCCGGATGACGTCTACGATCCGGAAACGCACGCTCAATACTATTTTCACGCCCATCCGCAGACGCGCGGTGAGTGGAACGACTACGGCCATTTTCACACGTTCCTGCGCCCGCGCGGCATGCCGGAAGCCGTGCGGCCCTGGCCCGTGGCCCACTCTCCGCAAACTGAAAGCGACAACGACGCGCTCTGCCATCTGATCGCCATCTCGATGAACCGCGAAGGACGGCCAGTGCGGCTGTTCACCACCAACCGCTGGGTGACGGCCGAAACCTGGTATCAGGCCGACGACGTTATCGCCATGCTGGACAAGTTCGTGGTCGACCTGTCTCGGCCCTCCTGGCCGCTCAACCGCTGGATCTCGGCGATGTTCGTGCTCTTCCGCCGCGATATCGAAGAACTGATCCGCGAGCGCGATCGCGCGGTCGTCGCCTGGCTGCGGGACCACCCCGCCGGGGACGTGTTCGAAGACCGTGGGCTGGAGGTCACCTCCGGCAAAGCCATCGATCTCGATCAGCGGCTCGCCGAAATCCGCACCAGACTCGGTCTAGAAGATTGAACCCAGGCGCCGTGCCCCCCGACGACCGCTAACAACTGGTTTCATCGGCCACAGGCAGGTCTTCAAACATTTCCACTGGATAGCCTGCTTCGCTCCAGGCAATCACACCGCCCAGCAAGGGCCGGATCTTCTTGAAGCCGGCACGCCGCAGGTGCCTGGCGGCTGTTGCCGCAGACGCTTCGTTCGGACACGAACAGTAAACGACGATTTCCACGTCCCGCGGATATCGCGAAACCACAGGATCGAGGTCGGAGGGATGGGCCGGTAGCGAGCCCGGGATCGCGCCTTCGCGCAGGCGGACATCTTTGGCGCGAACATCCAATAGAAGGGGTCGCTCGCCGGCCTCCAGGAGCTCAGCCAGTTCGTCCGCCGTGATCCGGGCCATGCGCAACTGACGAATGAAGAGATATCTTTGCAGCCACCGCAGCAGCACGTAAAAGGTCAGTGCTGCCAGAATCGCCAAGATGCCCAATTCTCCGAGGTCGGCCAGCGTTTCCAATACATCGGAAATCGCATTCTTAAAGACGACTCCCAACACGACGGGCACGGCGACGAAGCCCAGCGCGCCCAGACCGTCAAAAAGCAGGAAGGTCGGCAGTCTCGTTCGCGTCACGCCAGCCAGCACGACGGTGATATTCGTCATTCCGGGAATGAACTTCGCAACCAACAAAGCCGCAGGCCCGATCCTCCCGAACAGCGTCTCTGTTTGACGCACGCAGAAATCCGGCGACAAGGAAACTCTGCAAATCAACCCAAGAACCCGCCTTCCGTGCCGCAGTCCGCTTCGCAGCCATATGCCGTCGGCGATCATGGCACCGAGCACGCCGGCGCCGATGATCTCCGTTATTCGCCAGTCCCAACGTCC
>JAGWZW010000053.1 GCA_018971835.1 Alphaproteobacteria bacterium | reverse complement strand
TTTCTGGCCCGGCTTCTTGCCGAAGTTCTGGCGCGGGTTCTGCCGTGCGTTGTGGTGCGGCCGCTCATCGCTCCGGCGATCGTCGTTGGCCGGCGGCGTGTAGGTGAAGCCGTCGGCCTCCATCACCTGAAGCTGCTGGCGCGTGATCCGTTCGATGGCTTTCAGGAAGCCGCGCTCCGAGGCATCGACCAGCGAGATCGCCACGCCGCTGGCCCCGGCGCGCGCGGTGCGGCCGATGCGGTGGACATAGCTTTCCGGCTCGTTCGGCAGCTCGTAGTTGATGACATGGCTGATGTCGTCGATATCGATGCCGCGGGCGGCGATATCGGTGGCCACGAGAATGGGCGCCTCGCCGCTCTTGAAGCGCGCGAGCGCGCGCTGGCGGGCGTTCTGCGACTTGTTGCCGTGGATAGCCTCGGCCACGAAGCCGCCCTTCTCCAGCGTCTCGGCCACCTTGTTGGCGCCGTGCTTGGTGCGGGTGAACACGATCACGCGCTTGAAGGCGGCATCGCCCAGCAGGTGCGCCAGCAGTTGGCGCTTGGCCTTGGCGTCGGCGAACAGCACATGCTGCGCAATGCGCTCGATCGGCTTGGATTGCGGCGCCACTTCAACGCGCACGGGATTCTTCAGCATGTCACCGACCAGCTTCACCACGTCATCTGGCATGGTGGCCGAAAACAGCATCGACTGGCGCGCCTTGGGCAGCAAGGAGACGAGGCGGCGCACGTCGCGGATGAAGCCCATGTCGAGCATGCGGTCGGCCTCGTCCACGATGAAGGTTGAAACCGTATCGAGGCGGATGTGGTTCTGCTTGATGAGATCGAGCAGACGGCCGGGCGTGGCGACGAGGATATCGACGCCCTGCGCCATCACCGCGACCTGCGGGTTCTGGCTGACGCCGCCGAAGATCACCGCCTGGCGCAGGCGGAAGTTCCGGCCATAGGTCTTCAGGCTCTGGTCGATCTGGATCGCCAGCTCACGCGTCGGCGCCAGGATCAGGGCGCGCGTGCCGCGGCTGCCGGGGCGCGACTTGTCCGCGGCCAGCTTCTGCAGCAACGGCAGGCCGAAGGCGGCCGTCTTGCCGGTGCCGGTCTGGGCGATGCCCAAGAGGTCGCGGCCTTCGAGCAGCAGCGGGATCGCCTTTTGCTGGATCGGCGTCGGGGTGGTGTAGGCCTCAGCTTCCAGCACGCGCAACAGCGGCTCGACAACGCCGAGGGAGGCAAAGTTTTCGGTTCTCACAAATAGTCCTTCCAAAGGCCGGGCGCGCGAGCAGCCACGCGGCCACGCACGCAAAAACGGCGTCTTGCCGTCTTCCACGCACATCTGGAGCGAACGGAGATTGTTGATATCAAGAACACGGTGACAGCGCCGATATAATCGGAAGCGCGTCGTGCGACCGCGTCAGACAAGCCGTATATGGGGGCTGGCTAACAAAATGTCAAGCAGCCCCGAGGCGCTATTTGCGAAGCGGCAACTGCTCCGGGTTTTCACAGGCCCCCGGAACGGCCCAATGCGCTACGAAAGCCCATACGCCTTTGCGTCCAGCATGACGTCTTCCAGCGAGTCGATGTCACGGATGACGAACTTGCCGTGATTCTTTGACACCGCAATGAGCCCCGCGTCCTTCAGCTTCGTCAGCATCCGGCTGACGGTTTCCACCGAAAGACCCAGATAGTCCGCGAAGTCGCGGCGTCGCATGGGCAGCATCAAGACCCCGCCGTTCTTGATATTCTTGCGTTTGGCCAACAGATGGAGGAAGGCCGCAACCCGCTCCAGCGCCGTTTGCCGGCCCAGCATCACCGCGTGTTCCTGCGTGGAAAAAAGCTGGAGGCGAAGAAACCTCATAACGGCGCGATGCAACTGGGGCGAACCGTTACCGATCTGATCGAGCACCTCGGTCGGATACTGCGCCACCACCGCCTCGTCCAGGCTTTCGGCGGTCAAGCGCCGCAGTTCATCGGCTTCAAAACCGAAGAGGTCGCCTGGTAGTACCAGCCGCACGATCTGACGGCGGCCATTTATCCGCAGTTTCGAAAGCTGGACCGTGCCTTTGACCAGCCTGTAGAAATGAGCAGCCTGGTCCTTCTCCTGAAAAATGACCGCATGCCGGGCGAAACCCAGATCGATGCCAAGACGGTCCAGCAACGCGAGTATCGTCGCTTCATTGGGCGCGGAAATATCCTGTACCTTGCAGGATAACGTGTCTGCGGTAACACCTGCCGATAGAACACGATATTGAAACATGGCCGTACTCTCAGCGCTGACTATGATACGGTTGCGGAGATCATTTTTTAATGTATTTAGCGTACATCTTTATATAGTCCTGTCAAATTCGCAATATTGAATGGTTTTGGGGGCGGCGGATGCCATAGCCCGCCCGGTTACGCGTGCTTTGGATTTGGACGGCAATAGGCCGGTTCCCGCCGACCCGGTCCGGCCATGCGGTGGAACAACGTCTCCGTCAAGATGCGGCAGGGCAGGAACCGGCGATCTTCAACCCAGTTTTTCGTTGACGCGGGCGATATTCTCTTCATGCGCCTTCAGCATATCGGCAAGATCGGCATGCAGGCTGTCGTCGCGCACTCTGGCCAGTATCTCCCGCAATTTGCGCACCACCCAGCCCTGGCCGCGATTGATAAAGGCCGCCCGCTCGGCAATGCCGGCAATGGCCATTGCTTTGTCATAGAATGCCCCCACCTGCCCGGACGGCGTACCGCCCAGGCGGCGAACCCATCCCAGCAACATGCCGCACCAGCGCGCTTCGTCGGCATAGACCTGCTTCATCAGTTCGGCCATCGCCGCATCCGGTGCCTCTGCCGCCGTGCGGGCGGTGACGCGCGCGCCGGCGCGCTCGGCCTCCAGCAGTTCGTTGAGGATAGCCAGCAATTCGTCGGCGGCGGCAAAGCCCATGTAGCGGTCGTCGGCTTCACCGGCATAGCAAACCGGCGAGGCCGAAACTGGCGCCGCGTCCACACCGCCGGTGCGCGCCGACACGGCGTCCGCCGCGATCGCTGCTTCCGCCACCGCAACAATCGCCCGGAGGCGTTCGGCGGCCGGAACGATCGCGCCAATCTGCGCGGCGCCCTCGCCCGCATAGAGCGCCATCGCTTCGAGGTTGCCCGTCATGGCACGCGACGGCGAATCCGTGCTGAACAGCCAGATGGTCCGCTCGCCCTCCTTGCCGATGGCCTCACGCCGGCCCGAGAACGGATCGCCCCACACCCCGCCCGTGACGGAGTTGGGCAGAACACGGACATAGGCGCCGCGCGGCCAGTTGACATGAAAGGCGTCGGTGCGAACCGTCATGCCGGCTTTCGCATCGACGATCCGCTGCTTGTGATAAGTGTGGGCATAGGATTCTTCCGTCGCCAGAAATGCGGTTCCGATCACCGCGCCCTGCGCGCCAAGACCGCGCAGCGCCGCAAGATCCTGCCCCGTGGCGATGCCGCCGGCGGCCAGAACCGGAACGCCTACGGCGGCCACGACCTGCGAAACGAGCGCGGCAAGCGGCGTGGTGCCGCGGATATGGCCCCCGGCCTCGACACCCTGCGCAATCAGGATCTGCGCGCCCGCCTGTTCGGCGGCCACCGCCTCGCGCACGCTGCCGACCTGACAGGCGACAAGGATACCCGCGGCGCGCAAGCGCTGGATCGCCCCCACCGAGAGATCCCAGAAAAGACTGACCACCGGAACGCGCTCGGCGATACAGGCATCGAGTTCGGCGGCAAAGAGCGTCGGGTCTGTGGCGGCGGGGATGAGGTTCACGCCAAAGTCCCGGCCTGTCGCCGCCCGCACGCCCGCCACTTCGGCACGGATCAGTTCCGGGCTCTCACGCACCATGCCGAGAAAGCCGAAACCGCCCGCCGCGGTGACGGCAGACACAAGCCCGGAGCGCGAGACACCGCCCATTCCCGCCAGCACGACGGGATAGTCACAGCCGAGCAGATCGCAGACCGGCGTATGAAGGCTACTTCGCATCTCTGTCCCTCGCCACGATACTAGCACGCAGTTCAGCACGCGTGACGCAACAATTTGCGAGCGCTTAAAGCGCAAGCACGTCCACAAATGTTCCTGCGGTCGCCCGTGACGCACCGGCCCGCCGGCGAATGAGCAGATCGGCCTCGGCAATCGCCTTCTGTGCGGCTGAATCCTGATTGGCGAGCGGCAACGCCAGACCGCCTTCGTTCTTTGCCCTGAAGAATGTGTCCCGCTGCGGGCTGGCCTCCAGCTCTCCGGCAAGCAGCATGTCGCGCCATGTCACGGCCTCGGACGGACTGCCCCCGCCCAATCCGCACAGCAGCGGCGCCAGAAACAGCCGGGCAGCGACATAGGCAGACGTGGGATTGCCCGGCAGGCCCAGAACAATCTTCCGGCCGAGGCGCCCCATCCAGACGGGCTTGGCCGGCTTCATCGCCACCTTGTCGAAGGCGAACACCAAACCCAGGGGCGCGAACATCTCCTTGGCGAAATCCCGTTCGCCGACCGACGCGCCGCCGATCGTGACCACGACATCGCTGACCTCCAGCGCGCTGGCGGCTTCGGCCTGCAGGTTCGCAAGCACGTCCGGTATCCGCACCCGACGCACGATCCTGCCGCCCCAGCGCCGGACCAGTGCCGCCACGCCGAAGGAAACGCTTTCCGGTATCTGCCCCTCCCGACGGCCGGCCAATCCGGGCGGCGCCAGTTCGTCCCCACAGCAGATGACCGACACGCGTGGCTGGACGAACACGTCAATCCCGGCGAGATCGGCCGCCGCGATCGCAATCAGCTTCTGCGGTGTCAAGGTGCTTCCGCCGTCCACCAGCGTCTCGCCGGCCCGGAAATCCGCGCCCACGGACCGAAGATGCCGCAGCTCCGAAGGCATCGTTTCGATAACAATCCTGCTGCCGCGGACCTGTACGTCTTCCTGCATCACCACGCGATCGGTGCCCGGCGGCACAAGCGCGCCGGTGAAGACCCGCACTGCCGTGCCGCGGCTGAGGCCCGCCAGATACGGTTCGCCGGCAAACGATTTGCCGGTGACGTCGAATTCGCCAATCCCCTCGGCAATATCGGCGTCGCGGACGGCATAGCCGTCCATCGCGGAGGTCGGGGCTTTGGGCGCGTCGAACCGCGCGACAACCGGAGCGGCCAGGCGCCGGCCATCGGCGTGCTCCAGCGGCAGCATCTCGGTGCCGAGAGGCCCGGCCAGCTCCGTCAATCGCCCGAGGGCCTCGTCAAACGCGATCAATGCGGCTCTCCATTACACGGCAATCGGCACAGCGGTGCATCGCCATTCGACCGCTGCTTTTCTTGCGCAAGAACACCGGCGCTGCGCGCGGGCAGCGCCGGTGTGCCGATGGCGGAATTGCTCGCGCCGCCTTCACGCCGCCTGGCGCGTGATGCGGACCTGCCAGACGTCCGGGCCGGATTCGACATACTCCCAGCCAAAGCGGCCGGGATATTCCGCCTGGAACTGGTAATAGAGCGGCTTGGGATCGTGATCGTTGACCAGGATGATGGCATCGCCGGCTCCAAGCTTGCCGCAAGTGTTAAAGATCAAGGCATGCCGCTGCGGCGGCGGCAGATTGCGAACGTCGAGTTGTTGGGGATTGGACATGATACACTCCTTCTTCTTGGGATGGGAATGGGCAAGACCGTGAAGCGCGGCAGTCAGAACCTCGGCTTCTTTCTCGCTGACCTTGCGGACCACCGACCAGGCGTCCGCCGCGATCCTGCAGGCATGATCGGACTGTCCCTCGTCGCGCAGCGCGCGGAGCGCCACGATCAGCAGGCGGTTAAGCGCATGCAGACAATCGGCAAACGAATCTGCGCTCGATAATTGCGGTGTCTCCATCTGGGTCATCGCTACCACGCGACGCCGAGTTCGGATTTCGCGGCATCGGTCATGCGCTCCGGCGACCACGGCGGCTCCCACGTCATCGTCACTTCGACGGCAGCGATACCTGGCACTTCGGCAGCGCGCGCCTCGACGCCCTGGCGAATGAAGTCGGTCGCCGGGCAGCCGGGCACCGTGGTGGTAAGCAGAATGGCGGCGCGGCCGTTTTCCACATGGGCCTCATACACCAGACCGAGATCGACAATGTTATGCCCCAGTTCAGGATCGATCACGGTCCTGAGTGCATCGAGCAGCGATTGGATCAGTTCTTCGTTCATGTCAGTCCTCGCCGGATAACCGTCAGGCAATCTCCGTCGACGTTTCGAGTCGCAAAGCCATGTCCGCGCCGTTCCAGTTCGCGATGAAGCAGCGCCGGTTCGCGGTCCGTGACAATCTCGACTGTCTCGCCTTTCTCGAGCCGCTCGACCGCATCGAGGGCAAGGCGCATGGGCTCGGGCGGCTCGAGCCCGCGCAGGTCGAGCCGCCCGGCGGTTCCGGTCCCGGCGCCGGCGGTCATTGCGCCCTATTCCCGCCAGCCACCGAGGCCGGATGATCGGCAGGCGTGAAGATCACTTCCCAGTCGCCGCCGCCGATTTCGCGCTCGCTATGGCTGAAGCCGCGCTGCCCCAGCACAGAGAACAGAGGAACCGGCTTGAAGATCGCCAGCAAGCGCAGACCCTGATCCGGCGCCAGCGATGCAACGGTCCGCATGATGTCGGAAAACGGTTCCCCGCCGGCTTTGAGAATGTCGCGGACGTCGAGAGTCACCAATGATGGTTGGGTCATGATCTCCTACTCCGAAGAAACAAGGTTGGGCGCCAGAAGCGAGGGCGGCGCGGCCGGCGTACCGGATACCGGCCGGCCCGGACGGGCTTGACTGGTGGTGCCACGTCGCGCGATCCAAAGCGCCCGCGCGATCAGCAGCGAAGCGACGAGATGGCTGATGATGGCGATGCGCCAGAGGTGTTGCCACCCCATCAGGCCGAAGACGGTGCCGGCCGCCACCCCGCCGAAATAAAGAATGAACCAGGGCTCATCGCGCTCTTCGTCGACCAGATCCTGTACGCGCGGTACCGGCTGCTTGCCGAGCACGCTGCCGTAGCGCTCGAGCCAGGTCAGAAAGGGGACGATCTTGTAAAGCTGGCTCAGGCCGAGGCCGGACAGCCAGCCGAAGACAAAGAGATACGCCAGTGGGCCGACGAGGGCATCGTTGCCGGAAACCAGCATCCAGACGGCAAGCAGCACACCCAGCGCAAACGCCACCAGCGCCGCGCGTGCCATGCCGGTGTTGAGTTCCAGCTTGTTCCGCCGCCGTGCGCGGTAGAGCCGCACCATGTCCACGAAATAGAGCGCGACGCCGAGCACCGTGGCGCTTGCCGTCGCCGCGATGAGCGCCGGCGCGACCGGAGCGCCCGCCGCGGCGGCGATGCTCAGCAGCCAGGTTGCCGCAAGCCCGCCCGCGCTCAAGCCCAGGACCGCCGTTCCGAGCGGCCCACGCTCCTCCGGCGCCAGCGTGAACATCGTCAGCAGGCGGTAGCTGACGCCCATCGCCGTCAGCATGAACCAGCCGAGGAGCCCCGCCATCAGGTGCAGTTGCAGCCCGCGGCTGAAGGCCTCCGGCCAGGAAATCCAGTCCGGCCGCGCAAACGCCAGCCCCATAACGAGCCCGGCAGCGATGGTCGCAAAAAGAAAGGCGAGCCCGACCGCAACGAAGCGCGCGGCGAACGGCAGCGGCCGCGTCTGCCACAGCATCTTTGCCAACGGAATGACGCCGGCGATCACGCCGGCCAGCACGAGCGTGCCGCCTAAAGGTAGCGCCAAAATGACAGACAACGGCAGCTGTCCTGCCAGCGACAGAAAGCCCGCCTCCATTCCTGCAAGACCCGCAAGAATGGCTATCAGCGAAACGAGCGCAGAGATTCCAGCCACACCGGTCTGTGCGGTGATGACCGGCACGAACTGATGCAACGCGCCCAACATCAATAACGTGATCCAGCCGACGGTGAGCAGATGGACCACCGCAAGCGTGGCCGGCGCCGAAAGCGGCAAGACCGGATAGGCGGCACCGGCTGCCATCGCCACCTGGGCAACCAGAAAGAGCGCCGTTGCGGCCGCAAAATGCAGCATCGTCCAGCGGGAAATTGTGGAACTGAACATCAGATCCTCAGCCGCAGCACGGCCTAACGTCGACCGCGGTTTTAAGATGTATCATTTATACTTCTTTGTAAAGTCCGATCTTCGCCGCGCGCTTGTCCGGCGTCACTCCGTCGCAACATGCTCAAAGCTGATCCGGGTTGGTACGGACTTGAGCAAGCACCGGTTTCTTGGTTCATCCTTGCCCGCAGCAGAGGAGACGCCGGTGCCTAACACGAGAGCCGCCATTCCGCGCTTTGGCCGCTATGCCGGCCCGGCCTTGTTTTCCGCCGGTTTCAGGCCGTTTTTCCTGGCTGCGGCGTTATGGGCAGTGGTGGCCATTCCGCTCTGGCTCGTTGCCTACGGAACCGGGTACATGCCGCCGAGCCTGCTTCTGCCGCTCATCTGGCATGCGCATGAGATGGTCTATGGCTTCGCGGCTGCGGCCGTCGCCGGTTTTCTGTTCACGATGATCCCGAACTGGTCCGGCCGGATGCCGCTGCAAGGCTGGCCGCTGGCGCGCCTCGTTCTGCTCTGGCTTGCGGGGCGCGTGGCCGTGCTGTCGTCTGCCGTCATTGGGGCGCCGCTTGCGGCCCTGCTCGATCTGTCGTTCCCGCTCGCGCTGCTGGCCGTCATGGCACGCGAAATCGTCACCGGCCGCAGTTGGCGCAACCTGCCCATGCTCACCGGATTGTTTCTGTTGTTGATCGGGAACTTGCTGGTGCATCTGCAGGCGCTTGGCCTGACCGACACGGCCCAAATCGGCAACCGTCTCGGCATCGCGACATTGCTGATGCTGATCGCGCTGGTAGGCGGGCGCATTGTACCGAGCTTCACGCGCACCTGGCTGGCGGCGGACAAGTCACCAGTAGCCCTGCCCGCGGCGACGACGGGCTTCGATCACGCAGCACTGGCGGTGATCGGCGTCGGTCTGGCGGTCTGGGCGTTGGTGCCGCAACAACACCTGGCGCCATACTGCGAACTGGCAGCCGGCGGCGGCGCCCTGCTGCGGCTGCTGCGCTGGCGCGGCCTGCAGACGCGGCGCGAGCCGATGCTGCTGGTCCTGCATCTGGGCTATGGCTGGCTGGCCGCCGGACTGCTGTTGGCCGGCGTGGATGCGCTGTTCGATTTCCTGCCGCAAACGACGGCGCTGCACGCCCTTACGGTCGGCGCCATCGGAACAATGATCCTCGGCGTCACGACGCGGGTTTCACTGCGCCAGACCGGCAGGCCACAAACGGCCGGGCCGGTCACGGCGGCAATGTATGCGCTCATCACCGTTGCGGCGCTCCTCCGCCTGCTCGCTCCCTTGACCGGTGATTTTATGCTTCTCGTCCTGGCCGCATCCGGCACCGCCTGGTGCGCAGCTTACGGCCTCTTTGCCATTCTGTACGGCAGGGTGCTGGTGCAACCTTCGGCCGGTCGAAACCAGGCAAAACCGATCTAGGCACGAGCGCCCGCAGCTTCCGCCACGCGGCCTAGTGCGTCGGCACGGACATGGCTGCCGGCTTCGCGCCAGCGGATGCCGTGACGCGGCAATCGTCCGTCAGCGCATGCAAAGGCGAATTGGCGGGCGGGCAGCGGTAATCCAGCGCCGAAACCACCGCCGGCGTGATTTGGCCGAAGCGCAGCAGCACCCCGCCATTGCGGGCCCGGAAGGCTTCGGCATCCGCGCGCTTGGCAAAGGCGGCAAAGGTCGGCCCCATCGCCCCGGGCTTTGGCTGCCAGGCCACGTAGGTTGCCTGACGCGCATCGGTGAAACTGCCGGCCGCGTCCGAAGGATGCGCCCAGGCGATGCGCGCCGCGTCCTGCACATAAAGCGCGCCGAGGCGATGAACTTCGTCAGGCTGCGTGACGAAAGCGAAAAAGTCACGCGTGCTGCCGAACTTGAGGGGCTTTTTGAGTCCGCTTTCATAGGCTTCGCCCCGCGGCCCGGGCTGGCCCTCGATGTACATGCCGCAGACCGCGCAGACATCGCCCTTTTCGATCGCCACCGCTGCCGCAGACGGCCCGGCCTCCTTCCGGCCGCACGCGGCAAGCATGAGCAAGGCCAGAACAATCGCAGCTCGCGAAATGGCGCGCATGGTCACATCTCCGTTCTGGCAAACAGGGCCGCAGCAGCAAGCAGCGGAACCGCCGTCCAGGCCAGCAGAGCGCCATAGAGCACGGCGGGGCTATAGGCATGCGCGCCGGTCATCGCCATGAAGAAAGCGCTGCTGCCGTGGGCGCCAAGGCCGGTCAGGTTGATGAGCCGGAACACATCGATGGGGTTGAGCAGCAGCAGCCAGGGATAGAGCGCCTGCTCGGTGGCGCTGCCGCCGCTCAGCACCAGCGCCGCCAGCAGCACCAGATCGAACAGGATCACCAGCGCCAGCCAGGCGAGCAGCGCCAGCCCGGCTGCCCGCGCTTTCTCTTTCGCCGCGGCGCTGATGAGACAGGCCAGCGCGACGAAGCTGGCGCCAAGCAGCGCGGCGCTGATCATGAACGTTCCGATATTGCGCAAGGCGGCCAGCGTGCGCGTCTCCGGCACGGCCATCTCAATCACACCCAGCGCGAGGCCGAAGCCGAGCAGCGTGGCAACCGCCAGCAGCACGCTGTGGCCGAGGAACTTGCCAGCCACCAGTTCCAGCCGGGACAGCGGATAGCTCAGTAGCAGCGTCAGCGTGCCGGCGTCGCGCTCGCCCACGATGGCGTCATAGGCGACCAGCAGCGCAATCAACGGGATGACGAAGGCCGCCAGCGTGACAAGGCTGGCGATGGTGGCCGCAAACGAGGTGAAGCCCACATGCCCCGCAGTGGCCGCGCCGAAATAGGCGATCGCCAGCGCCAGCGCCGCAAACACGCCGGTGATCGCCAGCGCCCAGTGATTGCGCAAATCGTCGCGCAGTTCGCGACGCGCCACGGTAAGAATATTGGCCATCATACTGCCCTCTCCTTCGCCCCGTCGCCCAGCGCTGCATAGAGGCGGGCCAGCGTCGGCTCGCGGAGCGAGATATCGCAGAGACTTCCGGTTTCTATCAGTCGGCGCATGACAACCATCTTGCGCGCGGCCGGCACCTCGATTTCGAGCACGCCGTTGCCACGGTGCTTCAGCGGCAACGCCAGAGCGGCCAGCCACGGCGCCTTCAGGGCCGCATCGCCGTCATCTGTGAAGCGCGCCAGGATCGTATCGGGCAGGCCCGCTGCCGCGTGCATGTCGGCCACGGTGCCCTGCGCCACCATTTGGCCCTGGCGCACGATCAGCGCGCGGTCCAGATGCGGTTCCAGTTCGGCCAGCAGGTGCGAGGAGATCACCACCGTCCGGCCCTGTGCGCGCAACTCCCCGATCAGATCGAAAAACTGCTGCGTCGCTAACGGATCCAGACCCGTGGTCGGCTCATCGAGAAAAAACAGGTCCGGCGCGCCGAGCAGCGCCTGCGCCAGACCCAGCCGCTGGCGCATGCCCTTGGAATAGGTCCGTACGGGACGGGCGGCCGCGTCGCTCAGCCCGACACGATCGAGCAACGCCACGGCCTCGCGCTCGGGTGCGCGCTTGAGGTGCGCGAAATAGGCGATTACTTCGCGGCCGGTGAAGTTTCCGTAGAAGGCAACGTTCTCCGGCAGATAACCGATGCGCGCACGAAGCCGCCGCGCCCCCGCGCCCACCGGCGCGCTCCCGAGCACGGATACCTTGCCCTCGCTCGCCGTGACGAGGCCGAGCGCCAGCTTGATCAGCGTGGTCTTGCCCGCGCCGTTATGCCCGAGCAGGCCAATGATCTCGCCCGCCGGCAGCGCTGCAGAAATGCCGTCCAGCACGACGCTCCGGCCGTAGCGCTTGGTGACGCCGGCAAACTCAACCGCGCTGGGCATTAAGCTGCCTCCCGTCTGCCGCGGCCGGCAGCGCCGGTGGTTTCATCAGGGGATGACTGTCCGCGACGCTGGGCGGCGCGAACACCGGAAAGACGCGCTGCACATAGCGCAGCGCCAGAATGGCCGGGCTGCTCATCAGCAGCGCGGCATCGGGATATTCCCACAACAGGACGTCCACGCCGTCATTGGGGCGGTAGGGCGCGTCACCGATGCCGTCGCCGTTCATGTCCCAGCCCAGATAATCGCTCCAGTAATTGCCCACGCCGTGCCAGGACCATTCCTCCTGCATGTTCTGCACATACTTGACCTGCGCGCGATTGTGCAGAAAGGCATTGCCGTAGAAGATATCGTGATCGGAGCCGGCAGTGACGTGGATGCCGATGGGACAATGGGAAACGGTATTGCCGGTAAAACGGTCGTATTCGGAATTGTAGACGAAGATGCCCTTGCCCTCGGCGCCAGAGATCACCGCTCCGCCGGCATCGGTTTCGCCGCGGACATGCGCAATCCTGTTGCCGCGGAAATGGCTGAAGGTTACATAGTTGAGCAGCATGCCGTAATCGCGATCGCCGTCTGAGACGTTGTCGTGGACGCGCAGATTGTGCGACTGCATCAGTGCGTAGCCGGCGAGATTGCCGAAGCTGGTATTGCCGGCGACCTCGTCGTCGTTGGAATACATGTAGTGGATGCCGTAGCGCACGCCATGAAGGCGATTGCCCACGATCCGCGCCTGCGGGCTGATATAGATGTAGATGCCGTCGCGCGTGCCCGCGATGTCGTTGTCCGCGATCAGCGTGTTTTTGTCGTTCCACAGATGAATGCCGTCGCCGCGGTCGGCACGGCGCAGGCGGGCGATGCCCCTGATGCGGTTGCCGATTACCCGTGTATCCGCCGGCCCGTCCAGGTAGACACCGAACAGCACGCCCTCCAGCTGGTTTCCGATCAGCGCCGTACCGTCCGCTTGTTGTTCGACGTAG
The DNA here is from genome assembly GCA_018971835.1 of Alphaproteobacteria bacterium. Classification (GTDB taxonomy): domain Bacteria; phylum Pseudomonadota; class Alphaproteobacteria; order Micropepsales; family Micropepsaceae; genus Rhizomicrobium. Next base: position 14,506 of record JAGWZW010000053.1, on the reverse strand, counting down.
ATACCGGCGTTCATCACCGTCAGCTCTGTGCCGGAGTTGCGGATGGCGAGCCCCTTGACGGTCACATGGGGCGCGGCGATACGGATCACATCGCCGCTGCCGTCGCCGTCAAGAACTGCACCCTGCGCGCCAACCAGAACCAGCGGCTTGTCGATGCGCAGGTGGACATGGTGAACGCCGGGCGGAACGGTGACGACGGCCCCCGGCCGCGCCGCGGCGATCACGCCCTGCAGGGTCGGGGCCTGCGCCGCGGCGGCGCGCATGCCGGCTGCCAGGAGCAGCACCGCTGTCATGATCGCCGATATCGCGTTCCATCGCCGCACGATCATCTCCCGACGCCAGCTCCGCGGCGACGCCAAGCGCCGCCGCGGAGGCGCACCCTCAGGCCTCCACCAGCATGCGGCTGCGCATCTCCAGATGCAGCGCATGGCAGAAGAAAGTGCAGTAGAACCAGTGCACGCCGGGCTTGTCCGCGATGAAAGTCACGGACGAGGTTTGCTGCGGGCTGATTTCCATGTTGATGCCGTAATTGGCCAGGCAGAAGCCGTGGGTCAGATCCTGGATGGTATCGACGTTGGTGATCGTGATCGTCACCTCGTCGCCTTTCTTGACCGTGAACTGCTCCAGGCCATAGGTCGGCGCGGCGCTTGTCATGTAGACGAACACCTTCTTGCCTTGGCGGATGACCTTGTTGTCGGTTTCGAGCTTCACGCCGTGTTTCTTTGCCAGGGCGACCGTCTCGGCAAAGAACGGATCGTTTCGGCTCCAGACCCGCTTGACCTTATCCATCAGCACACGGCGATGGATCAGGTTGCAGTCGTGCGGTTCGCAATAAACCGGCCCATCGGCCACGATCTTCATCTGGTCGCCGGAGATGTCGATCAACTGGTCGTTGTCCGGGTGTAGCGGCCCCACCGGCAGGAAGCGATCCTTCGAGAACTTGTTGAGCGAGATAAGCCACTTGCCGTCGGCATCGCGCGTCTCGCCCATCGAGGCGTGGTTGTGACCCGGCTGATAGGCGACGTCGAGCTTCTGGCGGATGTAGTTCACCTTCTGCCCGTTATAGGCCTTGATCGCGTCCTCGACGTTCCATTTCACGATCTGGCTGTCGATGAAGAGCGTGGTATAGGCGTTGCCGCGGCCGTCAAAGGCGGTGTGCAGCGGGCCCAGTCCCATTTCCGGCTCCGCCACCACGATGTCGCGCGGGTTCTTGAGCTTGCCGGCGAAATATTCGCCGATCTTCTTCCAGCTCATCACTGTCACGGTCGGCGACAGTTTGCCGGAGGCGACGATATATTTGCCGTCCGGGCTGGCATTGCAGCCGTGCGGGTTCTTCGGCACCGGCACATACATCGTCAACTTGGAACCGTGGCGGCCATCGACCACGGGCACATCCGATCCGGGGATTTTCTTGTACTGGCCCTTGCGCACGGCCGCCTCAATGGCCTTGATGTCGAAGATCACGACCCAGTCGCGCTCGTCGCGCATGAAGCCGGCAAGGTTGACGCCGCCCTCGCTGTTGTAGCAGGTCGCCGCGACGTATTTGCCGTCATAGTCGGCGTCCGTATTATCCAGATTGCCGTCCACCAGCACCTGCCAGGCGACCTTCATCGTGTCGCCGTCGATGGCTGTGAAAACCGTGAAGTATTTGCTCGGATCGTTGAGGTCGCGCCCGTCATTGGGATGGGGCACGCGAAACTCGCCGCAGCAGAAGACATAGCCGGTGCGCGGCTCGCGCTGCACGCGCAGGCCGTGGATCGACTGGGTATTGGGGATATTGATGATCTTGTCCGTCCGCATGATGTCGCAGCGGATGCGCGCGACACGCGTGCAGGCCTTGTCGTTGACGAAGATGTAGCGCCCGTCGTAACGGCCATGCGTCATCGACATGTGTGGATGGTGCAGATCGCCACCCGCCGGGAAATTTGCGCCGAGCACACGCTTGCTTTCGTTGGTGATGCCCCAGCCGATCGTGAAATCCGTGTTGAAGACGGGAATGCGCACCAGTTCGCGCATCGAGGGAATGCCGAGAATGCGCAACTCGCCCGACTGGCCGCCACTCCAGATGCCGTAATATTCGTCGAGTTGCCCGGGCGGAACGAAATCTTTCGGCGCGGGACCGGACGACGACGCCGCTTGGGCCGAAGGGACGCTGACGAGCCCGCCGGCAAGACCGGCGCCGACCACGCCGGCAAGCGCGCTGGTGCCCAGGACATGCCGGCGCGACAGGCCGCCCGTTTCCCTGCTCTGCTTCTGATCTTCGCTGTTATCGCTCATGTCGTTCTCCTTGGTGCGCCGCACCCCGGCGCTGGCTTGAGGGTTACTGAGGTGCAGGTTCCTGCACCTGTACTGCCGGTTTGGAGACATGTCGGATCGCGGTGCCGGGCGGCGGCTTGGGCGCGCGCTCGCGCTGCTTGCGCTGCTGCACCAGCGGCGGGCATTTGTGGTCGTTCCAGTAGGTGCGCTGACAATCCAGGCAGTAATGACATTCGTTGTGGTTGATCGCGCCGTCCTTGCCGATCGCCTTCATCTCGCACTCATTGGCGCAGATCTGGCACGGGGTGCCGCATTCGGGGCGCCGCCTCAGCCAGTCGAACAGCCGCTGCCGCCCGGCAATGGCGAGGCCCGCGCCTAGCGGACAGATGTAACGGCAGTAGAACTTGTTGTTGAAAGCGGAGAGCGCAAGCAACGCCGCCGCGTAGAGCACGAAGCCCCAGCTGCGCAGGAAATGAAGGTCGATCGCGGTCTTGAAAGGTTCGACCTCGGCGAAGCGTTCCGCCAGATTGACCGACTGCAACGACAGCCCGAACAGCACCAGCAGCACGATGTATTTCACGGCCCAGAGCCGCTCATGAACGGCAATCGGGAATTCGAATTGCCGCACCCGGAACCGGCGCGCCAGCTGATTGATCAGGCCCTGGATCGCGCCAAAGGGACACAGCCAGCCGCAATAGACGCCGCGCCCGAGCAGCAGCAGCGTGATGGCCACGAACACCCAGAGGATGAAGATCAGCGGATCCATCAGGAACACGGACCACTGAAAGCCGTGCAGCACGGCGTGGACGAAGGTAAGGATGTTGACCACGGACAACTGCGCCAGCCCATACCAGCCAATGAAAACGGCCGTGTAGATCAGGAAACCGGTGCGCAGGCGGTCGAGCAGCCGCGGCCGGCGCACGAACCAGTCCTGAAAGATCAGGATGACGGAGAGCAGCAGCAAACCGGCAACCAGCACCGCGATCTTGAAGCGGTCCGCATACCAGAGCCGCGCCCATAGCGGCGCATTGCGCCCGATGAGTTCGGACGAACCACCGCCTTGCGCGGCAAGATAGACTTGGGGAATCTGATAGCCGGCGTCGAAAGTGGTATAGACGCTCTTCAGCGGCCCGACCTGGCGGCGCACCAGCAGCTGCAGCGTCCAGGGCTGGCCCAGATCGAAGCCGTAATTCTTGCGGATGATGAAGATGCCCGTCTCGCGGAAGCCTGGCATGCCCGCCAGCGCCGGATCGGCCATGTCCACGTAATCGGAATCATGAAACAGGATAACCTTGCGGCCCTGCACCACATGCACGCGATCGAAGATGCCGCCGCGCACATACCCCACACCTTTGAAGGAATAGAGTCCATTGGCCATGACGGCGATGGCCTGATCGCCGGGTTTCAGCCGCGCCATCAATTCCTTGTAGGCGTTGGCGCCAAGCAGGTTGCGCCCCACGCTCGGCGGCGTGACGAAGGTGTAGTAGAGGTCGATGAACGTCTCCGCACCGTTGCTGCCCGGCGGATTCGTGGTGTTGTCCGGAAACAGCGGCGCAGGCATGTTCTGGAACGCCTTCGCCACTTCGGCCCGCGTAATGCTAAGCCGGCGGATGGCGCCGTTGCCCGTCAGCGCGGTCCAATCCGCTGTCACGAAATAATTCTTGCGCAGCCGTGCGGGGCCACCCGCGCCCTCCACGCTTATAGCCGGGACGATCTTGCGTGAAACCGCCACCTTGACCGCGGCGTCGAGGATCGTCTGGTTGACGGCCATCGAGGTGACGGTAGCGCTGCTGATGGCATCGATGTGGATGCTGCCGCTGCCGCCGGAATTGCCGACGACGATGTTGTCCGTCACCTTGTGGCCGATATAGCGGGCTACGAAATCATAGAGCTTCTGCACCGGGATGCCGACCAGCAAGATCGGCTCGTGCTGCTCCAGCACCTTGGTGCCGACGATGCGCCCCTTCGGATCGATGCCCATGAGAATGTTCACCGGCTCGCCCGAATAGGCGGGCACCGGCGCCACCATCTTGCTTTCGAACGCGTAGCCGACGAGCTTGCTGCCCTCGTAAACATCCGCCGCCGGCGGATCGCCGGTGATCGGGCCGAAGCGCGTGGCCTGCGGGAAGAATTGATGGACGGCGGGATATTGCGCGTCGATCGGCTGGCCGGACGCCTGCGCCGGGAGTGCCGGCAGCAGCACCAGCAGAAGCCAGAATATCCGGCGGCAAAGCAAGCGGGCTGCGTCGAGGCTCATGACATCCTCACACCACCTGCGCTGCGCCGGAAACAAGCGGCAGTCCCCGCGAGCGCCAGCACGCCTTGCCGTCGAAAGAGAACACCAGCCATTCCTGGCGGCGCTCGGCCATTACCTGCTTCAGCCGGGGCATCGGCATGGAAAAACCGGCGACGCTCATGGCGTCGGTTTCGGTCGTTTCGTTGGCCATCACGGTGACACTGGAATAGCGGTCAGGCGAGTAGCCGGTGTGCGGATTGATGATGTGGAACAGCCGGCGGTCGGCCGAGAAGAACACCTGGTAATTGCCGGAAGTCGAAAGCGCGGCATTGCGCAGCCGCAGCACGGCGGCAAGCCGGCTGTCGTGCAGCGGATCGACAATGCCGACGTTCCAGTAGCGGCCCGGATCGCTGCCGGCGATTGCGCGCAGATCGCCGCCCGCATCGATCAGCGCATATTCGATTCCGGCCGCACGCAGGGCCGCGATGCCCTGATCGACGACGAAGCCCTTGGCGATGCCGTCGAGCGTCACGGCCATGTCCGGGCGGTTCAGGGTAACGGCGTCTTTTGCAAGCGATACGGATTTGTAGCCCACCAGCGCCTCGCGTTGCGCGATGGCGTCGCGCATTGCCGGATCGAGCACCAGCGGCCGCGGTTGCGCCAGAAAGTAGTCCAGAACCGGCGCCACGGTGATGTCGAAGTCGCCATCCGTGCGCGATGAGATTTCCAGCGCGCGGCCCAGAACCTGGCGCAGCAGCAGCGGCGGACTATCCAGCCGGCCCGTGCGATTGAGCCGGCTAACCGCGCTCGCCGGATCGAAGCGCGATAGCACGGAGACTGCCCCCGCCATGCGCGCATAGGCCTGCGCAATCGCGCGTCGCCCCGCAGCCGTATCTGCCGTGAGGACGTTGATGGAGACCGAGGTCTGCATCAACGTCCGCTCGTGGCGAACCTGATAAAGGTTCCGGCCGCGGTTCGCCATCACCCAGGCGCCGCTCGCCGCGGCCCCGGCAGCCAAAAGACCGCCAGCAGCAAGTTTCAGGAACGGACGGCGCGCGACGCGGTGCAGAGTGGACATAGCAATCCCCTGCGGCAGAACGCTGGGCCCTGCCGGTGCAACACGGGAATAAGCGAACGGTCTATTTCGGCGTGAACATCACGCACCAGCCATCGGGGCTGATTTGGCCAGCAACGACGGCGCAGCTGCCATCGGCTGTCGGCTTCGGCCCGGGCGTGAAACGCGCACAGGCGCTGCATTTCTGGCTGCCGTGCGGCTTGGGTTGATACATCGCGCCGGCCTGAGTCATTTTTGCCACCGCGGGCTTTGCCCCAAGTGCTACGCCGGCGACAGCAAGACCTACCGCCGCGATCGCGCTCTTCTTGAACAAGTCTCTTCGCGATTGATCGATTTTCTCGTCTGCTTTCTTCACAGCGGCCTCCGATGATACTTCCTGCGTCATGCTGGTTACGACAACATATATAGATGTATAATATATACATCTTTGATGTAACGAACATACGCCGCCCATGAATTTGCCTTTATTGATTCAAATCAATAGCTCTGACGTCGAAGGGTGGTCGGCGCGCGCAATTCGTCGCAGCGCTGATGGCGCGCTCGCATGCGGCGCAAGCCGCTATGAAGACGCGCCGCCAATCCAACGCCGGGGGACAAGATTGAAAATCAGCTGCATCATGCGGCAACGCGATGGTTTGCCCATGCCAGCGATGGCGAGGTTGTGCGTGATGACGGCCGGCGTCGTTCCCAATTCGCCTTTGATGTGCTCGATCGCCTCCAGAACGATCGCGCCGGTCGGCGCGGCGCGCCCGCTCGCCGGCCTGCGACGCTGCCATCGGCTATTGGTATAATGTGGTTCGGTGCAGCATCTTGATCGGCCGCAACGGCCAGGCCGGCCAAACCGCTCCCTCCCGCCGATGTCGGTGCATCGGCGGTTCCCATCCGGCCCGGTGCGGCCCGCAAGGGTTATTTGCTGGCAGCGGCAATGACCTTGTCGGCCTGCTCCATCGCGCCGTCTGCCGCCTTCTTGATGCAGGACCGGTCCTTCGGCTCCATTGGATAGAGCTTATCAAGCTCACGGCAAAGATCTTTGGCGGTAGCGTCGATACGGCTCCGAAGCTCCGCTGCACCCGGCGGCGTGCCGAGGTCCAGGTCCGCATAGCTGACAACCCGCGAGATGGTCGTCACCTCGATGGGCGCGCCGGTCGACGGCGATCGGCCGACGACGTATGTCTGATGCACCTGGCGCGGGGCCGTCACCGTGACTTCCTCGATTTGCTGGGATGACGCCGGAATTGCGACGCAAAGCGAAACTGCCAAGGCGGCCGCGCCCGCGGCGAAACTGCTCAACTGAGAGGCACGGTGTCGGGAAGAAAAGATTGTCATCGTCATTCTCCTTTATATGCACCCTCCCAAGACTTCGAAGCGTAGCCGGTGAACGCCCGCCGTACTTGATCTGACGCAACGCGACGCGTTTCGCGGACCGGCCGTCAGTTTCCGGTGCGCTTTTGTCCGCTAAACATGGCGGCGATCAGATTTTCGCGGTGCCGCACACTGGCCAACAGAACACCCAGGATATGAACGACAATCAGGCCCAGGGTGATGTTGGCGAGCGCGCCATGCGCTTCGGACATGGCGCTTTCCTCGCGCTCCCCGGATTGACCAACCCGGACTTCGTCTGCGTCGTCATCTTCGCCAGGCACAGACCGGAGCGTGGCGGCGGTCGTGGTGGCAATGCCAGCCAATAGGCCGTGACCCTGCTGGCCATATGCCACGATCCCGGTACTGACCGTCCCGGCAAGGCAGAACAGCAAGAGGAAGACCATGACTGCCCCGGCCGGACTGTGGCCGATATAGCGGCGCGCACGGCCGCTGATCAGATTCCACAGATAGCGCATGGCAGCGACCGGACCGTAAGCGAAATCCCTGAAGCGGGCGTGGGGTGAACCGACAAAACCCCAAATTATGCGGAACACAACAATCCCGCCTGTGACGTAGCCCGCCCACACGTGAAGCGCGTTTGGGAAGCCCGTATCTTCTTCGGAACTGAGATAGGCCACGGCAAAGGCAGCCACAAGCGCCCAGTGCCCATAGCGCACGACAGGATCCCATACGGCAACGGTGTTGTTCTTTTCAGTCACCGACATGACCTGAATCCCCGCCTATGGCTGCGGCTGCGGCGTGCTCCCGACGCTCGGTGGCAGAATCGGATAGGCAATGCTCGGCTGTTTTCCCGTCAGGCTGCCGAGGAACGCCGTGATCTTGTCGATCTCGGAATCGGTCAGCTGAACACCGAGCTGACTGGTGCCCATCACCGTCACCGCCTCTTTCAGATCCCAAACCTGCCCGCTGTGGAAATAGGGCGCCGTCAGGGCGATATTGCGCAGCGTCGGAACCTTGAAGGCGTATTCGTCGCTCGGAATCTTGGTAATGACAAAACGGCCCTTGTCACCGGCCGGCAAAAGCCTGGCATCCGGTTTTTTGACAAGACCGAACGGCGCATACATGGCGCCCCCAACGTTGATCCCGTGATGGCAACCGGCGCAGCCCTTATCCATGAAAAGAGCCAGCCCCTCCTTCTGGACAGGCGTGAGCGCGCTTGCTTGCCCTTTGAGAAAGCGATCGAACGGCGCATTGGGCGTGATCAGCGTCGCTTCGAACACGGCAATCGCCTTTTGGACATTGGCGAGAGTGATGGGATCGGCCTCTCCGGGAAACGCCTTCTCGAAATACGGCCGGTAGCCGGGAATGCCCTTGAGCTGCTCGGCGACATGCGCGGTCGGCGAGGCCATTTCGACCGGATTGACGATCGGGCCGCCGGCCTGTTCTTCCAGATCCTTGGCACGGCCGTCCCAGAATTGGGCCTTGTCATAGACGGCGTTCAGGACTGTCGGCGCATTACGGCCACCGTGTTGCCAGCGATGGCCGAGGGAGGTGGGCTCGGCATCGACGCCGCCAAGCCCGACGTTGTGGCAGGAATTACAGCTGATGGCATGACTCGCGGAAAGGCGCGGATCAAAGAACAGCATCTTTCCCAACTCGATCTTTGCCGGCGTCGACGCATTTCCCGGCAGGCTTGGCGGCGCAGCGGGAATGGCCTGGAACTGCAAGCGTGCGCGCGCCATAAGGCTCGGCTGGGCGTCCGTTGGCGCAGCCAGCGCGATGCCGACCGACACGGCCAAGTTGCCGAGGCACGCAGCAGAGACGATCCCGATGCCCGGAATTCTTTTCAGCGCCAGCATGATACCTGCTCCTTTGTTCAGACGGCGCCCGCCGCGTCACGCCGCAGCGCCCATGAAAACCCGAAGCTGCCGTGTCTTCGGATCGGAACCCGGTCATTGCCGATTGACGCGCCGTGTGAACTCGCACGGCCTTGTTCAACACAACAGCCGCAGAAGGATTCGCCTTCTGTTGTTTGCCGCAATGCTGCGCCGGACTGCGGCGAGAACATTGACCAGCATCAAGTCGTCTCAAGGATGTGACCCGCACGCAAACAGCCAGCTCGAAGGCGAACCGGCGCGCGGCCGTCAGCTGCAGCGCCATCAGAAAAACGAGGGTCCGATCCGAATATTGTCGACGCTGGAGCGGGCGAAGCGCTTTAAGGCATTGATATTATACGCAATTCAGGAAACAAATCACGACTCTATTTTCACCCTCAAAATTTGAGGTTGGACATTCCGTTGTCTGGCCGTTGGTCGTTTCAGTGCGCGATGAACCGATCAAGCGGACGCATCAGACTTCCGGCGTTACCAACCATTCCCATCTGAGGCGTTTCTATCGATGGCGATCATGTGTGCTCACCTTCGGGCATCCGGCTGATGGTCGTGGACTGATCCTTGGTCGAGAGAAGAACTTCCGACAGCGTTTTTTTCTTTTCGCCATGAGGGCAGCGCACATCGTGAAGCTGCAAACTTTTTCACTGCAAGCGCTCAGATTCGTCGATATTTTTATTTTAGGGTTTGCCAACCTATGTCTCGGGGAACAGGGTCGGAAACAGTATATCGGCGGTGTCGAGCGTGAAGCGAAGAGATACCGGCCCTTTCGGCGTATCGGAGTCCAAAATCCCATCATTGGTCAGCGATGCCAACAGATCACGTGCCGAGCGTTCCTTGAGCCCTGTGACGCGCGCGGCCTCGCCACGCGGAATTTCTCCGCGATGGAGAACCTGTTCGAGCAGCGGCACCGCTTCGGGCTTCAGGTCGTGTCTTTCGACATAAATCCGGAGGCGGCGCGCCAGCGTATCGAGTTCGAACAGGCTGCTCATGAATGCGACCTGATCGACACAGATTTTCAGGAACCACTCGGTAAATTCCGCCAGCGCGCGGCGCGAAAGATTGCCACGTCCATCAAGATCGCCCTGCCGCGGCGTGTCGGCATGATCCATCATGCGTTTGTAGTCGCCGCGGCTTTCGAGGCCGCGCGCCATACCCCGCGAAATCGACCAAAGACCATGCGCGCCAATACCGGCCTTGAGCGCCATCGCGTGGCTCATCAGGCGACTGACGCGGCCGTTGCCATCCGGAAAGGGGTGAATGTAATTGAGCCGATGGTGGGCGGCCGGAATGGCCATGATGCGCGAACCTGCGCCAAGCCGGTCGAAGCGATAGGCTTGAGCGAAATGCTCCATGAAGGCGGGCACGCATGCCGAGGACGGCGGAATATGCCGCCCGACCGCAACGTCTTCTTCCGGGCGGCTTCGAAACGCGCCCGGCTGCATCAGGAAGTCATGGTTCTGCGATTTGATGCGAAGCATCTTTTCGGATGCGCCTTCGTAGAAGGCACCATGCAGCCAGAGAATGAATTCGGTCGAAGTCGGTTCGGGCAAGGTTCCAGCTGCGAAAAGGCGGTCGATTTCGCGCTGCACCCGGATATGGGCGCGGGCTTCGATCTGCAGATCGCGGCGATCCTGGTCTGCATCGAGCTGGTCGTTGAGAGCGCGCTCAATTTCGCGCGGCGTCGTGTTGTGCCCCTCGATCAAGTTCGAGTAATAGCAATTCATAATGCGAACGAGTTCGGCCAGGTTCGCGGCCGATCGCGGATGGAGCTTCGCATCGAGCGAACCGGATGCGCGCGATAGCTCGGCTACGAGATCGAGGATCGCGGGCGAGGCCTCGTCAAGCAGACAAGGCTCAATACGGGTCGGAGTTTCGATAAGCGCCATGGAAGCCTTAAGTTCTGCCGATCTCTGTTTTTCATAAGGGACTGTATCTATAGCACAATTTTCAATCTAACGCACGTATTTTGCCGATCTTCATGCCGATCATTGAAATCGAACCAATCGATTGAACTATATGAGTTTATCCCAATCGTCAGGCGTTCTTTCTGCCGATGGTGCCCCAACCGTTGGCGAAGGGCACACTTGGCGGCCTCTATACGGAAATCCGCATAAATCCGGGATATACGGAAATCCGTATAAGTGAATTGGCCGAAGTCTTTTCTGCTTGTCCGATGCGTAATCAGCCGGACGTGGATGACCGGTTCAAGTTGTTCAGGCACGCCGTCATCCGGTTCGTAAGCCGCTCGGCCAGCCGGTCTACGGCCTCGCCTGCGAGACCGTCTTTGGCCGCATGTGCTTTTACCTCGCCGATCTGTGCGAGAATACCTGCCGCCATTTCGCGCAACGATACGATCACGGCATCGGCGTCGAGCCGAAGCTCGCGCGCGAGCTTTTGCCACTGCCGGATGCCGACAAGATACAGCTCGTATTCGCCGCCGATCTTCATCGCCAGCTTGACGCGACGCAGATCGAAATCGTCGTAGGGAAGAATGCTGGCAATGTCGTAGAGCGGCGCCAGGCGGATGCGCAGACCGGCGCCGATCAGCAGTGAATAATTCTTGGCGTGGGCATCGGTGCCGGCAATGAGCCAGTTGAAGCCGAGAGCCCGTACAAAGGTGTCGAGGTCGGTACGATGTTCGCTCGAATGCGTGCGGATCAGTTCGGCAATATCGGTGACGCCAGGTCCGCCTTCGTTCTGATACTTGCGCGTCGGCATGACGGCGAGCGCCTGGCACATATCTTCCTGATGGACGCGGACGATCTTGTTGCCACTTCTGTGCCGGTCGTAGCGCTCGACGGCGATAGCGATCTCGTCTCCGAATCGCATGACGCGCGACGAAGCGGCAGGCAATCCGGCCGCGCGTGCAAGCGCAAGGCAGATGTGCTCATTCTCGGCATGTCCGTCAAAATGCCCGGTAGGCGGCTTTAGAATGTGCGTGGTCGGGATGCGTCCCGAGGGGATGCCCCATTTGCCATCCTGATAGAGCAAAGCGGTCTTCGGCTGTGCTCCCGCAAGGCTGAACTGTCCGGTATCGCGCGGCAGGCGCCATGCGGCATGATCTTCCCGGAGCGCGCGAAGCCGTTCGGCGACCCCATCCTCGTCGAGCCATTCGATTCCGTCGCCCGCTTTGCTTTGCAGACTTTCCATTCTTTCGGGCGGCACGACCTGAACCGCGCCGGCGCAGTCTTCGCCGACATGACCGATGAGCGCGAAGACATTGCGCGCCGACACCTGGAATTTCCGGGCCCAGCGTTCGAGCACGAGCTCGTTGTCCGGAAGCAGGCCCCAGAGAAAAGCTTCGATGCTGGCGGGCCCATGCTCTTTGGCCGCGAGCGGCATCGAAAGCGATAGAGGAAATGCGTTCGAAGCGTTCCGCCACGCCTCGTCGTAGACGAAGGTCAGGCGGTCGCGCAGTCCGCGGCGGACGCGTCCGACTTCATTGCCTCCGAGCAAGACGACAAGCTCCTTGCTCATGGCCGCCTCTTGTTACGTGCGGCATCGACAATAGCGTCGATATCGACATCGGGTAGCGCGGCCGGTTTCGTCTTCGGCTTCGTTCCGGCATCCACGCTGAGAGGGATGTCGAGAATGTCGAGCGCACGAAGAACGAGACCCAGTTCGGCACGCGCGCGGCCGCGCTCGACACCGATCACCCATTGGCGGCTCGCGCCGATACTCTTGGCGAGCGCAGCCTGATCGAGGCCCAGTTCCCTGCGGCGGTTCCGGATGGCAGCTCCGAGATCGGATGGCGAACGTATCAGCATGGCTCTATCTGATGTTAGCGATAGCTGACATTATATATATGTCATCGTTCGATTACAATCATAAAAGTACACGATCGATGACATTGAGTGCCGAGGATAAGCCACTGATCTGGAGGCCAAAAGCCACTTTTCTCATGACAGCGGCCGGAAGAATGCGGTTTTTCCGATCATAAGAAGGCAACCTTGAAAATCTCAGGAGCGAAGCGGACCTGGCACAGTCAACAACCCAGGAGACGCTTAGTGGGGAGAGGCGAGCGCTCGCAATCCGAATGAGACTGACATCGATAATCTCTCCATCCGGCGGGCAGGCCATTGCTGCCGCTTGCTCAACTTCGTCGTCTTGCCATAGTCGGTGAACGCCATGCGAACTCGCGCGCGAATCTCAGAGAACAGAACAATAACAGAACTGGAAAAACTATGGAAAAACTGCTCCGTCTACTGACGGAAAATCTCACGTAAGACATTGAAATTGTTTGGAGCGGGCGAAGGGAATCGAACCCTCGTATGCAGCTTGGGAAGCTGCCGTTCTACCATTGAACTACGCCCGCGCGGGCAGCCTCTCTAGCACCCCCCGCCGGCTGGCGGAAGGCCCGACCCGGCCGGTCCGGCTCCACCCTCGCTGCGCCCGGCGGCCCGCTGCCCGGCCTGCCGGATTGCCGATTGTCAACGGCCCGGCCCCACGCGGCCTGGCGCGGAAGACTACTCGGCCGGACCGAACTGTGGTTCATAGGGGCCGTTTGCTGCACGGATCCTCCCGCATGCCCCTGTCCGCCGTCCCCACGCCCGCCAGCCCGGCCGCGACCCCCGCCACGGGCCCCGGGCCGGTGCTGTCGGTCGTGATTCCCACGCTCAACGAGGCCGGCAACGTGGCCGAGTTGGTGTCGCGCATCGAGCGGGCGCTGAGCGGCGTGGCCTGGGAAGTGATCTTCGTGGACGACAATTCGCCCGATGGCACCGCCGCCGTCGCCAAGCGCCTCAGCCTTTCGGACCGGCGCGTGCGCTGCATCCGGCGGGTGGAGCGCCGGGGGCTGGCCGGGGCCTGCATCGAGGGCATCCTGTCCTCGGCCGCGCCCTATGTGGCGGTGATGGACGCCGACCTGCAGCACGATGAGGCCATCCTGCCCAAGATGCTGGCGCATCTCGAACAGGGCGATACCGATCTGGTGGTCGGCACGCGTTATGTCGAGGGTGGCAGCGCCGCCGCGTTCGACGCGAGGCGCGGCGCGCTCAGCCGCATCGCCACCAGGGCGGCGCAGCGTTTCCTCGGCACCAGCCTCAGCGATCCGATGAGCGGCTTCTTCATGCTCCGCCGCGAGGTGGTGGAGGCGATGGCCGGCGAACTGTCCTCCGAAGGCTTCAAGATCCTGCTCGACATCGTCACCACGGCGGGCGGCAGGCTGCGCATCGCCGAGGAGCCCTTCGTCTTCCGCAGCCGCTTCAGCGGCGAAAGCAAGTTCGACAGCCGCGTCGGCATCGAGTTCCTCGGCCTCTTGTTGGGCAAGATGACCTTCGGCGTGGTCAATCCGCGCTTCCTGCTGTTCGGACTGGTGGGCGCAGCGGGCCTCGGCGTGCACCTGATCGTGCTGAAAGCAAGCCTGCTTTATGCCAGCGCCTTCTTTCCGACAGCCCAGTCGCTGGCCACCGTCACGGCGATGGGCAACAACTTCCTGCTCAACAATTTCCTCACCTATCGCGACCGGCGGCTGAAGGGCCTGGCCATGCTCAAGGGCTTCGCCGGCTTCTGCCTGATCGGCGCGGCGGGCGCCGTCACCAATGTCGGCATCGCCTCCTACTTCTATGACGAGCGGCCGGTGTGGTGGCTGGCCGGCATGACCGGCGCGCTGATGGGCCTGTTGTGGAACTACACGATGTCGAGCCGGTTCGTCTGGCACACGCGGTGAGCATGCCGTCGGCCACGCAAAACCTGCGCGCGCTGCCGGTCGCGGTGGCGCTGCTG
>JAGWZW010000052.1 GCA_018971835.1 Alphaproteobacteria bacterium | reverse complement strand
CTGGCCGGGCCGAGCTGGGGCTGGCTGGAGGCGGCCTACCGCTCGATGGCGAGCGTGTGTGCGCCCGGGTTTCCCGAAGCAATCCTGACGCCGGTGCTGATCTGCGGCGCCGGCAAGGACCGCATCGTCGATACCGCGGCCACGGCGGAATTTGCGCGCCGCCTGCCGCACGGCACCTATCTGCAATTCGACGATTCCGAGCATGAAATCCTGATGGAGCAAGACGACATCCGCGCCGAGTTCTGGGCCGCGTTCGATGCGTTCGCAGGGCAGTACGCGCCGTAACCGCTACTTCGCGTTCAGCAGCTTCACCGCTTCTTCGTGCACGCGCGGATCGCCGGCGGCGATGAAATCGTATGAATCCGCCGCGCCGAGGGCATTGCCCTTCCAGTCCGTGGCGATGCCGCCGGCGTTCTCAATCACCGGCACCAGCGCCGCCACGTCCCAGGGTTTGAGGCCGCTTTCGATCACCAGATCGATGTAACCGGCGGCCAGCAGCGCATAGGCATAGCAATCGCCGCCGAAGCGGCTCATGCGCGCGGCCTGGGCGACGCGCTCGAAGCCTTCGCGCTCAGCGCCCGTGAAATAGCTCCACGGATGGGTGGTGGTGACAACTGCTTCAGACAGCGACGCGCAGGCTCGCACCTTCAGCGGCGCGGTGCCTTCGGGCGAGGAAACTTCCGCGCGGCCCGGGTAGCCGATGAAGCGCTCGCGCAGCACCGGCTGGTCGATGATGCCCAGCACGGGCTGGCCGCCTTCTTCCAGCGCGATCAGCGTGCCCCACATGTGATGGCCGGTGATGAAGGCGCGCGTGCCGTCCAGCGGATCGAGCACCCAGCGCCGCCCGCTCACGCCCGGCGTGGCGCCAAACTCCTCGCCCAGGATGGCATCGTCCGGCCGTTCGCGGCGGATGATCGCGCGCAGGGCTTCCTCGGCGCCGCGGTCGGCCGCCGTGACGGGATCGAAATCCGCGCCCCCAAGTCCAACCTTGGTGGCGCCCCCAAGAGCATTCTTGTCCGTCACCTCCAGCCGGCGGCGGAAATAAGGGCGGATCACCTGCCCCGCCGCGTCGGCGAGACGGCCCGCGAAGGCCACGGTTTCGGGATCGATCTTGCGCATGGAAGCGGTTTACCTTGGTGGCGCATGATTGCATAGACCGGCGACAGAGGGGATATCCATGAAGAGTGTGGTCGTGACGGGCGCCTCCACTGGCATCGGCTGGGGCTGCGCCAAGGTGCTGATCGGGCGCGGCTACCGTGTTTTCGGCAGCGTGCGCAAACAGGCCGATGCCGAGCGGCTGGCCAAGGAATTCGGGCCGAACTTCGTGCCCCTGCTCTTCGACGTCACCGACGAAGCGGCAGTGAAAGCGGGCGCCGCCCAGGTGGCCGGGATGCTGGGCGGCGAAACATTGGCGGGCCTCGTCAACAATGCCGGCATCGCCGTGGCCGGGCCGCTGCTCTATCTCGACCTCGCCGAATTCCGCCAGCAGTTCGCGGTCAATGTTACCGGGCAGCTGATCGTGACCCAGGCCTTTGCACCGCTTCTTGGCGCTGATCCCGAACGCACGGGGCCGAAGGGGCGCATCGTCATGATCTCCTCGGTCGGCGGCACCAATGCCACGCCCTTCACCGGGCCCTACAGCGCCTCCAAATTCGCGGTGGAAGGCTTTTCCGAAGCGTTGCGCCGCGAGCTGATGATCTTCGGCATCGACGTGATCGTGGTGGCACCCGGCGCCGTGGCCACGCCCATCTGGGACAAGGCCGACCAGCTCGACACCGCGCGCTACGCAAACACGGTCTATGCCGCCGCGCTCGATACACTGAAGGCTTATATGCTGACGCTGGGCCGCAAGGGGCTGAAGCCCGAGGTCATCGGCGAGGCGGTAATGAAGGCGCTGGCGCTGGCCAGACCGAAGACGCGCTACGTCGTGACGCCCGACCGGATTGAGCATTTCATGGTCAACCACCTGCCCAAGCGCACGGTGGACGCCCTCATCGCCGGGCGGCTGGGGCTGAAAAAGCCGTAGCTACTCTTCCGCCTTGGCGCGCTTGCGCAGGTGCGGCACCAGCTCGCGCTTGCGCAAGCGGATGTTCTGCGGCGTCACCTCCACCAGCTCGTCGTCCTCGATATAGGCGATGGCCTGTTCGAGCGTCAGCGGCGTTACCGGCGTCAGGCGCACGGCCTCGTCCTTGGAGGTGGTGCGGATGTTGGTGAGCTGTTTGGCGCGCAGCGGATTGACGTCGAGGTCGTTGTCCTTGGCGTTCTCGCCGATGATCATGCCCTGATAGACCTTGGTGCCCGGCGTGATGAAGAGCCGGCCGCGCTCCTCCAGATACCACAGCGCGTAAGGCACTGCCTCGCCGTCGCCGGTGGAGATCAAGACGCCGTTGCGCCGGCCTTCAATCGGCCCCTTGTGCGGCGCATAGGAATGGAACATGCGGTTCATCACGCCGGTGCCGCGCGTATCGGTGAGAAATTCGCCGTGATAGCCGATGAGCCCGCGCGACGGCGCGCGGAACACCAGCCGCGTCTTGCCTGCGCCAGTAGGGCGCATGTCCTGCAGCTCGCCCTTGCGCAAGCTGATCTTCTCGATCACCACGCCGGTATAGGGATCGTCCACATCGACGGTGACTTCCTCGATCGGTTCCAGCCGCTCGCCCGTCGCCTCGTCCTTCTGGAACAGCACGCGCGGCCGGCTGATCGAAAGCTCGAAGCCCTCGCGGCGCATGGTTTCGACCAGCACGCCGAGCTGCAACTCGCCGCGGCCCGCCACTTCGAAGGCGCCCTCGCCGGTTTCGCGCAGCTTGATGGCGACGTTGCCCTCGGCCTCTCGGTAGAGCCGGTCGCGAATGACGCGGCTTTGCACCTTGTCGCCTTCGCGGCCCGCCAGCGGGGAATCGTTCACCGCCAGCGTGATCGCCAGCGTCGGCGGATCGATGGGCGTGGCCGAGATCGGTTCGCTCACCTGCACATCGCACAGCGTGTCGGCGACGGTGGCGACCTGCAGCCCGGCGATGGCGATGATGTCGCCCGCTTCGGCCCGCACCACCGGCACGCGCGCCAGGCCGCGGAAGGCCAGCAGCTTGGTCACGCGCGCGCGCTCGACTTCCTTGCCGTCGCGGTGCATCGCCTTGATGACGCGGTTGACCGTCATGGCGCCGGATTCGATGCGCCCGGTCAGGATGCGGCCGAGATAGGGATCGGCTTCCAGCGTCGTCACCAGCATCTTGAAGGGATGCTCGTCGCCCGCCAGTGCCAGCGGCTTCGGCTTGGGCACGTCCGCCACGATGCGCTCGAACAACGGGTTCAGATCCTTGTGCTCGTCTTCCAGCTCGTTCACGGCCCAGCCGGAACGGCCCGAGGCGAAGAGATGATGGAAATCGAGCTGGTCGTCATTGGCCTCCAGCGCCAGGAAGAGATCGAAGACGTTCTCCAGCGTTTCCTTGGGCTGGGCGTCGTGACGGTCGATCTTGTTGATGACCACGATCGGCTTGAGGCCCAGCTTCAGCGCCTTGGAAAGCACGAACTTGGTCTGCGGCATCACGCTTTCGGCCGCATCCACCAGGAGCACCACGCCGTCCACCATCGAGAGGATACGCTCCACCTCGCCGCCGAAATCGGCGTGGCCGGGCGTGTCTACAATATTGATGCGCGTGCCATGCCATTCGACGCTGGTGCATTTGGCCAGGATGGTGATGCCGCGCTCGCGTTCCAGATCGTTGGAATCCATGGCGCGCTCGGCCATCTGCTGGTTTTCGCGCACGGAACCGGACTGCTTGAGGAGCTGGTCCACAAGCGTGGTCTTGCCGTGGTCGACATGGGCGATGATGGCGATATTGCGGATATCCATGAATTTCGCTTTGGAGTTCTGCCGGGGTTCGGGAGCGCGGCTTATAGACGGGCCCGCGCGCGCCCGCAATCGCTGTCAGCAAACGCCGGCAACATCGTAAATCCCCGTAAAGGTTCGATTTGCGGCTTCACTTTCCCGGGAGGAGAGTCGTGAAATTGTCCCAAAGTGTTGCGAAGGCGCTGTCAGGCCTCGCAATTTCCGCCGTCCGTGATAGGAAGTGGCCGGAAGCATAAAATTTCCCTCGGCCCCCCCGCGGCATTGTCCGGGCGGGCCGGAATGCGGGCCGCCGGTGCCGTGAGCGCCGGGCGACCGTGACAGAGCCCCGGACACCGCAACGATGCGCCATTTGAGACTGCCACAACTGCTTCAGACCGTCCCTTCCGCGGTGGCGGGCGTGCCAGGTGTGCTGCAAGGGCGCCGGCCTCGCAGGCAGCTGATCTGGGGCGCGCTGGGGCTTGCCGCCATTGCCGGCCTCATCTGGTATGTGGCGTCGGGTTCCGGCCCGGCCAACCAGGGCCCGCCCCCGCCGCCTGTCGAAGTGGCCAAGGCGGTACAGAAAACGGTGTCCGAGACTGAGCATACCATCGGCACCATCGTGGCAGACTCCACCGTCAACCTGACCTCCCAGGTGGCCGGCCAGGTGATGTCTGCCGGGTTCACGGAAGGCCAGATCGTGCACAAGGGCGATGTGCTGTTCCGGCTCGATCCGCGGCCCTTCCAGGCTGCGCTCGATCAGGCCAAGGCCAACCTTGCCCGCGACCGGGCCTCGCTTGCCGCCGCGCTGCGCGACAAGGCGCGCTACGATGCGCTGGCCAAACAGAACGCCATCTCTGCCCAGTTGCGCGACCAGACGGATGCCCAGGCCGGCGCGCTCACCGGCACGGTGAAGGCCGACAAGGCGGCAGTGGACATGGCGGCCCTCAACCTCGGCTATACGGTGATCCGCTCGCCCATCGACGGCAAGACCGGACCGATCCTGATCCAGCCCGGCAATCTGGTGAAGGCCAACGATACCAATGCGCTGGTCGTCATCACCCAGATCGAACCGATCAAGGTTTCTTTCTTCCTGCCGCAGACCGACCTGCCGCGTATCCAGACAGAGATGCGGGCCCGCGGCCTGGTGGCCCATGTGACGCCGCACGGCGAAGGCGCGCAAACGCTGAGCGCACCGGTCGATTTCGTCGGCAACGCCGTCAACGCCACGACCGGCACCATCGAATTGCGCGCCACCTACCCCAACACCGACACCCGCCTGGTGCCCGGCGAACTGGTGGACGTCAGCCTTGGCCTCAGCCGGATCGAGAACGCCATCGTGGTGCCGAGCCAGGCCGTGAACGTCGGGCCCGACGGCCACTATGTCTTCACCGTGAACGCCGGCAGCAAGGCCGCGATGGTGCCGGTCAAGGTTCTCTACGACGACGGCACCGACGCCGCCATCCGCGGCAAGATCAAGAATGGCGACACCGTAATCACGGTGGGCCAGTTGCGCGTGCAACCCGGATTGCAAGTCTCGGTCGTACATCCAGGCCAATCGTGAAGCGCCGGCCATGAACATTTCCGCCCCGTTCATTCGCCGCCTCGTCATGACGACGCTGCTGATGGCGGCGCTCGTAATCTTCGGCAGCTTCGGATATTTTACGCTTCCCGTCAGCGAATTGCCGAACGTCGATTTCCCGACCATCGTGGTCAGCGCCTCGCTGCCGGGCGCGGACCCGGAAACCATGGCCTCGGCGGTGGCGACACCGCTGGAAAGCGAACTGTCCACCATCGCCGGCGTCGCCTCCATGACGTCGCAGAGCGGTCAGGGCTCAACCAGCATCACCATCCAGTTCAACCTCGACCGCAACATCGACGGCGCGGCGATGGACGTGCAGTCGGCCATCTCGGCGGCGGCGCATCAGCTGCCGCCCGGCATGCCCACGCCGCCAACGCTCAGGAAAGTCAATCCGGCAGACTCGCCGATCCTCTATGTCGCGATCAGTTCCGCCACACTGCCGCTATCGGAAGTCGACCAGTTCGCCGAAACCCTGCTCGCCCGCCAGCTTTCCACGCTGGACGGCGTGGCCCAGGTGAACGTCTACGGCGCGCAGAAATACGCCGTGCGCATCCAGGCCGATCCTGCGGCGCTGGCCGCGCGCGGCATCGGCATCGATCAGGTCATCGCCGCAGCCAAAAGCGTGAACTCAAACGCCCCCACCGGCGAACTCAACGGCCCGCAGCAATCGGCGCTGATCCACGCCGCCGGCCAACTCACGGACGCCCGCCAGTTCGAGCAGCAGATCATCGCCTACAAGAACGGCGCGCCGGTTCGCGTGGGCGATGTCGCGCGGGTTGAAAACAGCGTCGAGAACAACCGCGTGGCCAACTGGTACAACGGCAAGCGTGCCATCGTGCTTGCCGTCGACCGCCAGCCCGGTTCGAACACCGTTAAGGTGGTGAACGAGATCAAGCGGGTGCTGCCCAGGTTCCAGATGCTCGTACCGGCATCGATAAAACTCAACGTCATTTTCGACCGCAGCCAGTCCATCCGCGCCTCCGTATCGGACGTCCAGATCACGCTGCTGGTGGCGGCGATACTGGTCGTGTTGGTGATCTTCCTGTTCCTGCGCAAGGTTTCGGCGACGTTCATTCCGTCGCTGGCGCTGCCCATTGCCGTCATCGGCACCTTCGCCGGCATGTCGGCTTTCAACTACAGCCTCGACAATCTTTCATTGATGGCGCTGACGCTATCGGTCGGCTTCGTGGTGGACGACGCCATCGTCATGCTCGAAAACATCGTGCGCCACATCGAAATGGGCGAGGAGCCTTATGAGGCGGCGCTGACCGGCTCGCGCGAGATCGCTTTCACCATCCTGTCCATGACGGCATCGCTTGTCGCGGTGTTCATTCCCCTCATCTTCATGGGCGGCATCATCGGCCGGCTGTTGCACGAATTCGCCGTCACCATCGTGCTGGCCATCGTCTTCTCCGGCATCGTTTCGGTGACGCTGACGCCCATGCTGTGCAGCCGGCTGCTGCGGGGCGAGAGGGGCATGGCCCACAGCGCCGTCTATCGCTGGAGCGAAAGCGCATTCGACACGATGCACGACGCCTATCGGCGAACGCTCGACTGGAGCCTCGCCCACCATCGCACGATCTTCGCGATCTTTGTCGCCAGCCTCCTCGCCACCGTGGGGATGTTCGAGATC
Source organism: Alphaproteobacteria bacterium (assembly GCA_018971835.1). Lineage (GTDB taxonomy): Bacteria > Pseudomonadota > Alphaproteobacteria > Micropepsales > Micropepsaceae > Rhizomicrobium. Next base: position 20,324 of record JAGWZW010000052.1, on the reverse strand, counting down.
ATGCCGGCAGATTTTCTGCCGAGTTCCGACAATTCCCAGCTCATGGCCTTCACCAAGGCCCAGAACGGAACTTCCTTCGACGAAATGAAGAAGCTCCAGATGAAAGCCGCGGAGATTGTCTGGGCTGACCCCAATGTGCGGGGCGCCATGTCGGCTGTCGGCGTGGGCGGGCCGAGCGCCGGTTCCAACAGCGGCATCATGTTCATGCACCTGAAGCCGATTAACGAACGCAGCCTTTCCGCCGACGAAGTCGCCAACGAGTTGCGCCAAAAACTGGCGGGGCTGGCCGGGCTGCAGATCACGATCATGAATCCGCCGTCGCTGCGCATTGGCGGCCACTTCACCCGCGGGCAATATCAATACACGCTGCAGGGCCTGGATACCGGCGAACTCCAGCGCATCGTCACGGCCTACATGGCTGCGATGAATAAGGAACCGGGCTTCACCGACGTCACCAGCGACCTCGAACTTTCCATGCCGACCGTGATGGTGAAGATCGAGCGCGACCGTGCCGCCGCCCTCGGCGTCACGCCGGCGCAGATCCAGACTGCACTGGGTGCGGCTTTCGGCGGCGAACAGATCTCGCAGATCTATGCCTCGACCGACGAATACCAGGTGATCCTAGAACTGCTGCCCAAATATCAGGCGAACGCCAGCGCCCTGCAGCGGCTTTATGTGACCGCGGCCGACGGCACGCTGGTGCCGCTGAACGCGGTGACAACGATCACCCAGGGGACGATGCCGCTCACCATCAACCACCAGGGCCAGCTTCCGGCCGCCACGATCTCCTTCGACCTGACGCCGGGCCATGCGCTCAGTTATGCGGTCTCGAAAATCGACGCCATCGGGCGGCAGATCGCCGTCCCGGCGACCATCCAGGGTTCGTTCCAGGGTTCGGCGCAAGCGTTCCAGCAATCCGTCGGCAACACGGGATTGTTGCTGCTGGCGGCGATCGTCGTGGTCTACATCGTGCTGGGCATTCTCTACGAGAGCTTCATTCACCCGTTGACCATCCTTTCGGGCCTGCCCTCGGCGGCCGTCGGTGCGCTGATCACGCTGTGGATCTTCGGTATCCCGCTCAGTCTCTACGCCTTCGTGGGCATGATCATGCTGATCGGCATCGTCAAGAAGAACGCCATCATGATGATCGACTTCGCGCTCGACCGGCAGCGCAAGGAAGCCGTCTCTGCGGACACTGCGATCCGCGAGGCGGCACTGATCCGCTTCCGCCCCATCATGATGACCACCATGGCCGCGCTGATGGGCACGCTGCCGATCGCCATCGGCTTCGGCGAAGGTGCCGACGCGCGCCGGCCGCTTGGCGTGGCGGTGGTGGGTGGGCTGGTGCTCTCCCAGCTGCTCACGCTCTACATCACGCCGGTGATCTACGTATATCTCGACCGCCTGGGCGAGCGCGCGAAGACCTGGCGCGCCCGCCGCCAAGTGATGGCCCATCGTCCGGCGGAATGATCCTTCGAGGTCTTGCGCGAACGCAACTTGCCTGGCCCCGAGCCGCACCGACGCAGCCTCACGCGCTTGCGCAAGGCGGATATCTCGGCGTTTGCGGTGGTTTCATGAATTGCCTGTGGAACGGGTGCGCGCCCGCTCCGGCGCCCTGGCGTAGCAGAACCCGGTAGCGGACGTACGCAACTGTTCGGATATAGGCGATATGGGGACGGCAGCGTAACGCTTCAAGGGGCACGCGAAAATTATTTCGCAATCCTCCGCCCCCAGAAAAGAGGGCGCCGGTTTCCCGGCGCCCATCGCATCTGCCCTTCGGCCGCTTCTGCAAGCCTACATGTGAATGCCGAGGGTAATGCCGTAGGTTCGAGGATCACCGTAGAACTCGTTGGTATAGAGACCGGACGTGGGGCTGGTGAGATACATGCCGGTCATATTGTTGTTGTCCATCACATTCTTGATGAAGCCTTGTACGTACCACATATCGTCCGGCGAATTCAGCGTGAGTTGTAGGTTCATCACGTCCCAAGAGGGGATCTTGTCCGCCGCAGTATTGAAGATGCGGCCATACATCATCGACTGCCAGTAATAGTCCATCCGCGCGACGAGATGGTAATCATCCATCAGCGGTTGCGTGTATTGCACGCCGAAACTAAGCGTGTTCTCTGGTGTGTTCTGCAGCCAGTTGCCTTTCAGGCTAACCGGTACGCCGCCCGCGACATTCTTCGAATTGGCAGGATCACTCCATGAGAAGCCCACAGGTGCCGGGCCACTGCAACTGCCATAGGCAGAGTACGGAATGCCCACACTGGCCAGAGCGCCCACGCCGCCCACGCCCGGGAAGAAGCCCGACGGCAGGCTGCCTGGCGCAGCGCCGTTGTAGTAGAGTACGCAGTTCTCGCCGACGGTGCCGGAAATCGTCGCGTCCTTGATCAGCAGCGCGTTCGGATTGCCATTGGTCGGGTTGCGCGGATCGATCGACGACGAGTTGCCGATAGAGGTGTGCGTGTTGGCGTAGTTCAGGCTGAACTGCCAGTGATCGTCCGGCGCCCAGATGAATTCGCCTTCCACACCGTACAGCGAGGCGTCGATGTTCTCGTTGACCGAGGTGTTGTTCTCGATCTTCGAAACCTGCAGCCCCTTGTAGTCGTAGTACCAGACATCGCCGTTGGCCTGTACGGTGCCGCCCAGAATGGTATTCTTGGTGCCTAGTTCGAAGGCGTCGATCTGTTCAGGCCCGTAGCTGGCCGGAACGCCCAAGCCCGGCTCTATGCCCGGATTGAAGCCGCCTGCCTTGTAGCCGCGGGCGTAGGAGGCATAGACCAGCGTGGCGTCGGTAAAGTCCAGTTTCGGCGTCCAGTCCGCCACGAAGCGGCCGGTCCACTTGCGGAATGTCACCTTATTGAGTTGCCAGACGTTATATCCGGGCTGGCTGGCGTCGAAATTGACCTGTTGCTGGCTGACGGCAGTTGCCAGTCCACCCGCTTCGTCCACCGTGCCGATCGGCAGATAGGCATTGAACAACTCGATGCGGCCGCGCTGGAACTTGATGTCCTCAGTATAACGGCCGCCGACGGTGAACTTCAGCGTGTCGGGAATGGCAGTATAATAGACCTCACCGTAGATCGCTTCCGAGATCAGCGAATCATAATCGCCGTTGTTGCGGTAATAGCCAGGGCCGAGGATGCAGCCTTTGGTCAGGCACGCGCCCATCGCCGCAGCATTATTCGGGCTCGATGCCGGGATGAACCCCAACGCCTTGAACAGCGCCGTCATCGGCGGAACGATGCCGCCCAGAACGATCGCAGGATAATCCAGGGTCGGCGCATTTACAAAATAGTTGCCGCCCGAATGCTGATTGAGATAGTAGCCGGCCAGCATGGCGTTAAAGGGCCCGTTGAACTTGGTATTGAAGCGCAGTTCGCCCGACCACTGCGTGCTGGTACCGTCCGACTGGTCGTAGGCCGCCATCTCATTGGTGAAGGTGTAGTTGCCGCCCAGGGTGCCGAATTGCGTCGTTCCCGACAGCGGAATCTTCCCCGGCGTTGAGAAAAACTGCGCATAATTCGCCGCATAGGCCGGCCCGCCGGTCGGCAGCGTAGACGTTATGAAGTTGAACGTTGCTTCGGCGACCGCCAGCCGCGTCGGATCGACGATGGTGCCCGGAATGTTGTTGTAGCTTTCCTGCGACATCACCGTTTCGCGGTCGTAGCCGCCGACGAAGGTCGAATCGAGCCAACTGGTCCAAGACTGATTCCATTCGAGAGACATGAAATTGTCCTGGGACTTATAGGTCGGATCGAAACTGGTAAAGACTTGGCGGATGCCGGCCGGATTGACGACGCCGGCCGGCAGCGTTGGCGGGACCGTTAGATCGACCAAACCGAGATTGCCCGCCATGATATATCCAGCCGGATAACCGTAGATGCCACTTAGTCCGGCGCCGAGCGTAGATTGCATGCCCTGCACGGACGAAGCGATGGTGGCCAGCGTGGCGTTCGTGTTCACAAGACCGCTGACGGGGCTGGAATCCGGCAGACAGCCGAGGATGCCGCTCGGGTCTGTATGGCAGGCCTGCTTCTGCGAGCGCATCTTGTGATCGTTTTCGTTGCTGAATGCCGCAGTCACATCCACCGTGGTCTTGTCGGTCGGCTGCCAACGCAATGTCCCACGCACGGAATATTGGCTGCGGTTATCGGGATGCGAATGATCGAAGAGGTTGGTGGTGAAGCCGCTGTGGTGAATCCAATCGCCGGCAATGCGCAGACCGAGTTGATCGGTGACGATGGGCACATTCACCATGCCCTTCACTTCTGTGTAGTCGTAATTGCCGTAAGTCGCTTCGAGATCGGTGCCGAAGCTGTCCAGGTCCGGCTTAGCGCCAACCACGCTGACGACGCCACCAGTAGCGCCGCGGCCGTAGAGCGTGCTCTGCGGCCCGCGCAGCACTTCGACGCGTTGTAGATCGTAGAAGCCGGCGTCCGCGATATCGGGCGCAGCCAGGAACACGTCGTTGAAATTGATGGCGACGCCGGATTCCTGGTCATAGCCAATCGCCGTCACGCCGATGCCGCGGATCTGGAAATCCGAGCCCGTAAAATTCGCCTTGGTATAGGAGATGTTGGGCGTGGAGAACTGCAGATCCTTGAAGCGGTCGATCCGGTGGGCCTTGAGATCCTGCGAAGTAAAAGCGGTGATGGCAATCGGAACGGTCTGAACATCTTCCGTTCTCTTCTGGGCGGTGACGATCACTTCCTCGATCTGTGCGAAGGCCGGCGCCGCGAGCGCGGTCGACAGCAGGAGGACGGACACAAGTCCGATGGACCGCGAAGTTCTGATCCGACGCTGTGCTGGCATGATCTGCTCCCCGTTACGACCCCGTTCGAATAGAGGTCTCTCTTGCGTTTCTTCCCCCTGCGCACCCATTGCGGGTACTGCAACATCATTCTTATTATCGTTCCAAAAAATGGTATGTGAGCTTTTTGCGGGCCGGCAAGAACATAATTCTTAAGCGCGATTCGTGGCGGGCGTTTTATGGGCATTGTACCCAGAATGCCACACTTGGCTGATCGGATATCGGGCAACCGGCGGGGCGGGATGTCTGCGCAATAGTATTGCGCACTGGTGTGACACCGCTCGGACTGAAGAATGGGCGCACAAAGGGCCGAGCCGCGCCAAAAACAAAGGCGCCGGTTTCCCGGCGCCTTCTGCAAGTTCGATCAGGCTGCTGTGTTCAGATCAGAGATGCACGCCGACTGTCAGCCCGTAGGTCCGCGGCTCGCCATAGAAGCCGTTGGTGAACAGGCCGGTGGACTGGGCATCGACGTAGATACCCGTCAGGTTGTCCTTGTTCGCCAGGTTCTTGACGAAGGCGGTGACGTACCAGGTGTCATCCGGCGAGTTCAGCGTCAGTTGCATGTTCATGACATCCCAGGACGAAATCTTGTCCGCAGCCGAATTGAAGATGGTTCCGAACATGTCTGACTGCCAGTAGTAGTCGAAGCGGCCGACCAGCCGGTAGTTGCTCGGCAGCGGCTGGGTATACTGCACGCCGAAGCTGATCGTGTTCTCCGGCGTGTTCTGCACCCGATGCCCCTTCAGGTTGACCGGAACGCCGTCGTAGAGGCCCTTGCCGCTCGGGTCCGTGGTCGAGAAGCCCTGAAGGGCGAGAACCTGCCCATAGTTCATTCCCGGGAAACCGTAGGACGTCATGTCGGTAGTCGGTGACATGCAGCTGCCATAGGCCACATTGGGGATGCCGTATGCGGTCAGCGCATGGCTGGCCTGGGTGGTGGAACCGCCCGGTGCCACGAAGCCGACCGGCAAGGAACCCGGCGCCGCCCCGTTGTAATAGAGCACGCAATTCTGGGCGATTGACGCGCCGAGCGTGTCGTCCTTGACCAGCAGGGTGTTGGGGTTGCCGTTGGTCGGGTTGCGTGTATCGACGATCGAGGCATTGCCGATATCGGTCTGTGTATTGGCGACGTTCAGGTTGAACTGCCAGTGTTCGTCCGGCGCCCAGATGAATTCGCCTTCCACGCCGTAAAGCTTGGCGTTGAGGTTCTGGTTGACCGAGGTGCTGTCCACAATCTCGGAAACCTGCAGCCCCTTGTAATCGTAATACCAGAAGTCGGCGTTGGCCTGCAGAGTGCCGTCGAGCAGAGTGTTCTTGGTCCCCAGTTCATAGGCGTCGATCTGTTCGGGGCCGTAGTTCTTGGAAACGCCTGTGCCGGGAAGAACGCCCGGGTTGAAGCCGCCCGCCTTGTAGCCGCGCGAATAGGACGCATAGACCAGCGTAGCGTCGGTGAAGTCCAGCTTCGGCGTCCAGTCCACGACAGCGCGGCCGGTCCATTTGTCATACTTGACCGAATTGATCTGCCAGACGTCATAAGGCGGCGTGCCATTGGACCCATCGAAGTCCTTCTGCCCCTGCGCTGCGAGGGCGGCCATAGCATTGTTCTCATTGGTCGTGCCGAGCGGGACAAGGCCGCTGAGCAGTTCGATGCGGCCGCGCTGGCTCTTCTCGTCCTCGGTCCAGCGGGCGCCGAGCGTGAACTTCAGGGTATCCGGAACCGCATCATAATAGACTTCGCCGTACATCGACTTCGACCGGATCGAGTCGTAGGCCCCGTTGTTGTTATAGAAGCTCGGGCCGATCAGGCAGCCGGTTGCAGCGCATAGCGGTGCCCCCGCAGCGGTCAATCCGCTCATCGCCCCCAAAACGATCGAGGCGTAATCCAGCCCCGGCGAATAGACGAAGTAATTGCCGGAATTGTGATAGTCCATGTAATAGACCGCCAGCATACCGTTGAGCGGACCGTTGAACTTGGTGTTGAAGCGCAGTTCGCCGGACCATTGCGTGCTCGAGTCGTTGGACTGGTCGTAGCCCCACATCATGTTGGTGGAGCTGTAATTGGCGGGGTTTCCGGTGAGGATGCCGAGCCCGCCCAGATTGGAGATCGGCACCGATCCCATCGGCAGCGGCCCGAATGGCGCTGCCATAAACGGAACGAAATTTGCCGCATAGGCCGGCGACGAAACCGGGCTGCCGCTCAGGGCCGGATTCGAAAGAACCGCCAGCAGTGTCCCCTCGGCAGTGGCGAGCTTCAGGGGGTCAATCGCGGTGCCGGGCGTGTTATTATAGCCCTCCTGCGACACGATAAATTCGCGGTCGTAACCGCCGACGAAGGTTGAATCGAGCCAGTTCGTCCAGGTCTGCTTCCACTCCAGGGAGAGGAAGTTGTCCTGCGCCTTGTAAGTCGGATTGTAGTTGGTATCGATCGTGCGGATGTCCGTCGGATTGCTGATCGCCGGCGCCGGGGCGATGAGGCTCGTCAGGCCGAGCGCGCTGCCCAGCGTCGGTCCCAGCGCGGTGCTCAGGCCCTCCTCGCTCGAGGCGATGTTGGATAGCACCGCGTTCTGATTCACGACGCCGCCGACCGTGGCCGCATCCGGCAAGCAGCCCAGCACGCCGGTCGGATCGGTGTGGCAGAGCTGCTTCTGCGAGCGCATCTTGTGATCGCCTTCGTTGCTGAAGGCCGCCGTGAAATCCACCGTCGTCTGGTTGGTCGGCTGCCAGCGCAGGCTGCCGCGCACCGAGTACTGATTGCGGTCGTCGACGTGGGTGTTGTTGTAGATATTGGTGGTGTAACCGGCGTGGCGCATCCAGTCACCGGCGATGCGCAGGCCGAGTTGGTCGGTGACGATGGGGATATTCACCATCCCCTTCAGTTCCTGGTAGTCGTAGTTTCCGTAGGTGGCCTCGAGATCAGAGGCAAAGCCGTCCAGTTCCGGCTTGTTGGCGACCACACTGACCGCGCCACCCGTGGCAGTACGGCCATAGAGGGTGCTTTGCGGACCACGCAGCACTTCGATGCGCTGCAGATCGTAGAACCCGTTGTCCGCCAGGTTGGGGTTGGCCAGATAGACGTCGTTGAAGTTGATGGCGACGCCGTTCTCGGAATCGTAGCCAACGGCCGTTACGCCGATGCCGCGGATCTGGAAATCGGTGCCATAGAAATTGTCTTTGGTGTAGCTGACGTTCGGTGTCGAGAATTGCAGATCCTGAAAGCGCTGGACCTGGTGGGCCTTCAAATCCTGCGAGGTATAGGCGCTGATCGCGATCGGGACGGTCTGGATATCCTCGGACTTCTTCTGAGCGGTGACGATCACCTCCTCGATCTGTGCGAAGGCCGGCGCTGCGATAGCAGTCGACAGCAACAGGACGGACGCGATTCCCAAGGGCCTGACGACCCGAAGCCGACGCTCAATTTGCATGTTTTGCTCCCCATATCGACCCTATCTGAAATAGGGCCTCTTGCGTGCAGACACCTATGCGCGATCACGCACAGGCGTCAAAATGACAATTTCTCGTTTCTGAAAGATAGGGCGGATTTTCTGAACCCGGCAAGAACGCTTTATTCGAATGTTTTTTTGTTGCTCACTTTTCCGGTGCTTTGTACCCAGAATGCAACAGTGAAATTCCGCCTTCGCCCCCTGCAAATGCGTCCAAACCGCTCTTTCGGATATCGGCCGGGAGCGGGTCTGGCGGCCCGCTCCCGGCGTCGCTCAGCCATTCTTTGGGAAGGGGCCGATGGGGAAGGGCTGCTCGTCCCGCACGAAGGTAACGAAGGCCAGCAGTTCCCAAAGATATTGGATGAGATTGATGGTGAAACTCTTCAACTCTTCGTTGACCTTGCCATTGATGGCAACAACGACGAATTGCACCAGCGCCAGGATCAGCGTTATCCAGAACACGAACCAGGCCACCACCGCGAAGCCGATCGCATAGAGCAGCCTGACCGCCGGAAACGGCGGGCGGCTTGCCGTTTCGGGCGGAGGAACGGCCCGGCTGCCGGAGGGCTGCTCATTCGCGGGTTGCCCGTCGCCTGCCGGCTCCTTGCCGGATTGCCCGTTGCCTGCAGTTTCATCGGTCATGGCGGAACCTCCATTCGCAGCCGAAGCGCTGCGCACACCTTATCTATGGCCGGATTGTGACCGTTCAAGACGCCAATCGGCCAAAGCCGCAAAGATGCCAGCGAGCAGGAGCCCGGCGAAATAGCCGCCGATATGCGCCTGCCAGGCAATAAGCTGAACCGTGGAGCCGGTGCCCAAGCCCGTCAGCCCCGCCAACACATTGATGCCGATCCAGACCGCCGACCACGTCAGGATGCGCGGCGACAGAATCGGCGCCAGCGACCTGTCATAGGCATTCATCATGCGAAAGGCCGCGCCCATCAGGCCGGAAATCGCCGCCGAAGCGCCCACCACCGGCACGGCCGAGCCCCAGTTGCAGGCCAGATGCGCGGCCGCCCCTGCCACACCGCACAGCAGGAAGAAAGTAAAGAACAATGCCGCTCCGAAGCGCCGCGCCACCACCGCCCCGAATGGCAGCAGCCAGATGCTGTTGATGGCCAGATGCTCCAGGCTGCCATGCATGAAGATGTAGCCGATGAACGGAACCGCCTGCTCCAGCACCGTGCCGGGGTTAACGCCGCTCGCCGCGAGGAATGCCGGGGAATAGCGCGCCGGAATGAAGGCGTAATCCAAGATCAGCCGCTCCTGAAGCGCGGCCGGTGCGAAGGCAAAGACCGCATAGGCCAAAGCCAGAAGGCCGATCATGAACAGCACCGGCCAGGGCGCCAGGAGAAATGGCTGGCGCGGTCCGCGCGGCTCCATGAAATAAACCATCAGTTCAATCCGCTTCCCGGCGCGCCGAAGGGCGGGCCAGCGCCGCCTCCACCAAGGGCAGCCGATCGTTGCCGAAATACATGTCGCCGCCGTTAACGAACAGGGTGGGCGAGCCGAAGCCGCCGCGGGCGATCAGTTCGTCCGTATTGGAACGCAGCCGCTCTTTGATTTTGGGGGCCTCACTGCGGGCCAGCAACCTTGCCGCGTCCAGGCCGGCCCGCGCCGCTGCTTCGGCCAGCACCTCGGGCCGGCTGACGTCTTTGAGTTCGCCCCAGTAAAGCTCGAACACCGCCAGGGCGAAAGGCTGAAGCGCGCCTTCCTCGTCTGCCGCCAGCACCGCCCGCATGGCCGCGACCGCCCGCACCGGGAAGACCGGCGGCTTGCCGATGCTGAGGCCCGCGAGCCGGGCCCAGTCCTGAAGATCCTTCTCGTAATAGGACGCCTTGCGTGGATCGGGGCTGGCGCGGCGTTCATAGACCTCGCGGTTGACGGCATTGAATACCCCGCCCACCAGAATCGGCCGCCACGACACTTCAGCCGGAACCCGTTCCAGAATGTCCCGAATGCGGACAAACGCCAGATAAGTCCACGGGGACGAGCAATCGAAGAAGAATTCCAGGCGCGCCATCTTCGCGATTCCACTGGGCCAAGCCTCAAACCTAGCCCTCCCGGTCCCGCTTTGAAACACGCAATGCCCTCAACGGCCGTTGGAGGCTGGCACGGGGGTTGCTGACAACGAGGCAGGACAGAAACGGACATCGCCATGCGGACCTCATTGAAGACCCTTTGCCTCGGCGCGGCGCTCGCAGCGCTCGCCAGCGGTGCGGCTTCGGCCAACGGGTACAGCGACGCCTCCAGCTACAATACGCCCTATGGCATGACGGGCGCGCAGGAAACCGCGCCGATCAATCCCTCCATGCGCGACGCCAACGGCAACCTCACCGCCGTCAACGGCGTCGTAACCTCGTCCAACATCAGTACGGCCGCCAGCAGCTTCAGCCAATCCTCCGGCGTGCAGTCGGCCAGCACCATCTCCTCCGGCTCGTCAACCGGCAGCATGTTCGGCACCGCCACGGCGATCGGCAATTCGCTGAACGTCGTCACCACCGGATCGAACAACACTGTCATTGTCACCGCCACGCAGACGAACAACGGCAATCAGACCGCGACCGTCGCCCTTTCCGGAAAATGAGCAAAGAAGGGAAGCCCCTCCCATGACCGCGCGCGGAAAACGATATCTGCTCATGCCCCTGGTCTTCGGACTGGCAGCAATCGCGCTGTCAGGCTGCATCAGCCCGGTTCCCGATTCCACGGGTCGCTACACCGCGCCCATCGGCGGCTCGCCGGTGATCGCCGACGAAACGCCCTATTCGACCGCGCTGCGCTGCCTCGACAATTACACCGCACGCAAGCCGATCCGCATCGCCGTAGGGCAAATCGCCGACTACACGGGCAAGTACAGCTCCGACAACACCGGCCACGCTGTCACGCAGGGCGCCGCCCTGATGGCGATGAGCGCCTTGGCCAAGGCCGGCGTGCCGCTGGTCGAGCGCTTCGACACCTCGGTGGCCGAACTGGAGCTGAAATACGCCAACAACAAGCTGATCACCGACGATCCGACCGCCAAGGGCCCGGGCGATTATCGCAAGATCTACGCAGGCTCGATCCCCGGTTCGAACTACTACCTCGTCGGCGGCATCACCGAGCTGAATTTCAACATCCGCTCGGTCGGCGCCAACGGCGATGGCGGCACCAGCACATCCAAGGGGCTCAAGGGCAGCGCCGGCGCCAACATGTACGTGATGAACATCGCGCTCGACCTGCGCCTCGTCGATACCGACACGCTCGAAGTCGTGGACGTGGTGTCCTACCAGAAGCAGATCATCGGCCACCAGATCTCGGCCGGTGTGTTCGACTTCCTGGGCCAGACCTTCTTCGACGCCAGCGTCGGCGAAAGTGCCCTCGAACCCATCCAGCTCGCGGTCCGCTCGGTGATCGAACGCGCAACGCTGGAGATGATGACCCGCCTTTACCGTGTGCCGGCCGGCGTTTGCTCCGGAAACCTCAACAGTTCCGACGATCCGCTCGCCGACCCGCCCGGCCAGCAGCCCGCGCCGGCGCCGACACGCACCAGCACCGCCTATGTGACCACTCGGGAGAACCCAAATGAACCGTCTCGCCAGAACCCTTATTACGGGTACAGCTCTGATGATCCTGCCGCTGACGTCAGCCTACGCGGCGGGATCGACTAGCTCCACGCCGTCCTACAGCAATATCCTCAACGGCCAGGTGAACCTCAACGCCTCGGTCTCGACGCTGAACGCCAACACGGCGAACGTCTCGGGCGATGCCAGCGGTCAGTCGGTGGCCGGCGGCAACGTGGTGCAGATCGTCACCATGAATGATACCAGCGTGAACAACAGCCAGATCGACTCCAATACCGTCGTCCTCTCCAAGGCGAACGTCAATGTCGGCAATGTCGGCGGCAATGTCGGCTACAGTTCGCAGGCCGTCTGCAACTCGGCTGACGTCTCCACCGACCCAACCACGACCGTCGTCAACAGCTATCAGGAGTGCAGCGCCATCGATCCGTCCTCAACCCTGAACGCGAACGTCAGCGGCGTGGGCGGCAACGTGGCGCTCACGGGCTCGGCGGTCGGCAACACCTTCTCCGAAGACACCAACGCCATCAACGCGCCGGTGAACACGGCACAGGTCAACACCTCCTTCGTGCAGTCCACCGTCAACGCCAATGTCTCCAACGTGGCCGGCAGTGTCGCCGCGACCTCCGCGGCCATCGGCAACAACGCGCAGATCATCCATTACTGACCGGCAAACGCCGCAACCGTCCGCGCCGGTATCCTTCGTGGGGCAACCGAGGATACCGTCTTGGGGGAGGGCCTGAAGCCCTCCCCTCTTTTTTCGCGTTCACCACAGCGCCGGCAGACCATTTCGGTAAATGGGAATGCTGCACCAGTCTTGTGTCACGGGCCGGAAATTCATTTTGCGAATATCCGGTATCCATGAGATGCTTCCGGTCCGCCCTTTCCGCTTCCGGTTTCGATGTCCGCAAAAAGATTTCTCCCCCTCCTGCTGCTTGGCGCAGCACTCAGCGCCTGTAATCGCACCCCGCCCGCACCGACACCGGAAGAAGCGGCCAGGCTTGCGCCCGCCGATCCGCATCTGGCAGCGCTTTACGTCAATACCTGCAAGGCCTGTCATGCCACACCGGGCACCGGCGCGCCGCTGGTGCATGACCATGCCCAATGGGATCCGCGCTGGAAGCAGGGCGAAGAAGTGCTGCTGACGCATGTGATCGAAGGCTACCGCGCGATGCCAGCCGGCGGGCAATGCGCCGCCTGCACGCCCAAGGATTATCTGGGGTTGATCCGCTTCATGGCGGACAGGGAGGAGAAACCATGAGCGTTTCGAGACGATCGGTGTTGACTGCGGCCGGCGCGGGCGCCGTCGTGCTGGGCGGCGCGGGCTTCGGCGCCTACAAAGTCGCCACGCGCGAAGAACCCGAGCCGCCGGCGCCCCCGATCCTCGACAAGCACGATCACATCCTCTGGCGCAACTGGTCGGGCATCCAATACTCCTATCCGCAACTGCGGCTATCGCCGACCAGCGAGGATCAGCTCGCCGGCATGCTCAAGAGCGCGCCCGCGCCGATCCGCGCCGTGGGCGCAGGCCATTCCTTCATGCCGCTGGTGCCGACGGACGGCACGCTGCTGACGCTGGACCAGATCAGCGGGCTTGTCTCCGTCGACGGCGACGGGCTTGCCACGCTCAAAGCCGGCATGCGGCTCGATGCGCTCGGACCTGCTCTCCAGGCGCGCGGCCGCGCCATGAACAATTTGCCGGACATCAATGTGCAGTCCTTTGCCGGCGCCATTTCCACCGCTACCCACGGCACAGGCAAAAGGCTGCGCGCGCTGCACGGCAACGTGACTGCCTTGCGCCTCGTCACGGCCAAGGGCGATATCCTCGATTGCAGCGCCACCAGCAATCCCGAGGTGTTCAATGCGGCGCGCGTCTCGCTGGGCTCGCTGGGCATCATCACCCAGGTGACGACCAAGACGGTGCCGGCCAAACGCGTGCATCGCCGCGTCTGGCTCGACACTTTCGAGGATGCGCTGGCCAAGGCCGAAGACAACTGGAACAAGCACCGCAATTTCGAATTCTACGCCATTCCGTTCACCGGGCTCTGCGCCAACATCGCCAACGACGAAACGGACCGCCCCGCCGAGCCGCGCGGGCCGGAAACCGATACCGATTTCCTGGACGCGTTGAAATACCTGCGCAACCTGTTCGGCTGGTCCACACCGCTGCGCAAATTTGTGGCGGAGAACCTGTTGTCGGCCTACGGCTCCAAGCCGGAAGATGCGATAGACGACGGCTGGAAGCTACTCTCGACTCCGAGGCCAACCCGCTTCAATGAGATGGAGTTCCATCTGCCGGCGGAGAACCAGTTCGCGGCTCTGCGGGAGGTACTCGCCACCATCGAGGCCAAGCGGCCCGACGTCTTCTTCCCCATCGAACTGCGCCGCATCGCCACCGACGACGCCTGGCTCTCGCCGTTCCAGGGCGGCGAACACGGCTCGCTCGCCGTCCACGCCTATTACAAGGACGATTACGAGTTCCTCTTCGCCCTGATCCAACCGATCCTGTTGCGTCACGGCGGGCGGCCGCACTGGGGCAAGCTGAACGCGCTGACGGCAGCCGATTTCGCGCGCCTCTATCCGCGCTGGAAGGACTTCCACGACCTGCGCATGAGCCTCGACCCCGAGGAACGGATGCTGAATCCCTACCTCAAGAAGATCCTGGCGAGCTGATTCCACAAGCCCGTGAGGCGCCCGCGCCAAGGCTGGCGATGCGGGCGGGCGCGTGACAAACTCCCCCCGCGATTCCGCCAAGGGGGCACGCTTGAGCCAATCCACCAAAGCCGCCACGCTCGAATTCACGCTGCGCGGCGTGATCCTGGGCGTGGGCATCACGCTCATCTTCACCGCCGCCAACGTCTATCTCGGCCTCAAGGTCGGGCTCACCTTCGCCACCTCGATTCCCGCGGCAGTGATCTCGATGGCGGTGCTGTCCGCCTTCAAGGATTCCACCATCCTCGAGAACAACATCGTGCAGACGGTGGCCTCGGCGGCAGGCACGCTGTCCGCCATCATCTTCGTGCTGCCGGGCCTTGTGATCGTGGGCTGGTGGACGGGCTTTCCGTTCTGGCAATCGTTTCTGATCTGCGTCTCCGGCGGCATCCTCGGCGTGCTCTTCACCATTCCGCTGCGCCGGGCGATGGTGACGACCTCCGATCTTCCGTACCCGGAAGGCGTCGCCGCCGCCGAGGTGCTGGAAGTGGGCGCGCGCGCGCGCGAGGCCGCCTCGGCCGAGGCGCGCGAAGGCCTGATCGCGGTGATCTACGGCGCCGTGGCCTCCGCCGGTCTGGCGTTGCTGGCCGCCACGCGCATCGCCACCAATGAGACGATCGCTTTCTTCCGCGTCTCCGGCAACGCCGAGAGCGGGGTCGATCTGGGCTGGTCGCTGGCGCTGCTGGGCGTGGGCCATCTCGTCGGCCTCTCGGTCGGCCTGGCGATGCTGGTGGGCCTGTTGATCAGCTGGGCCGGCGCGGTGCCGATCCTGACCGCACTGCACCCCGCCCTCGGTGTTTCCATCGCCGATCATGCGCAAGGCATCTGGAGCCACGACGTGCGCTTCATCGGCGCGGGCACGATCGCCGTGGCGGCGATCTGGACGCTGCTCAAGCTGGGCGGGCCGGTGGTGGGCGGGGTGATGTCCACGCTCGGCGCCGCCAAGGCCAGCAAGGCGGGCACGCACGACCGCAAGGACACCGACATGGGCATCGGCTCCATCGGCGCGCTGGCGGTGGGCTGTCTGTTCGTGATCGGCTACCTGCTGGCCGCGTTCCTGGCGCCGACGCCGCTGGCGGGCCTGACCACGCCGCTGATCATCGCGGGCATCCCCTTCATCTTCATCGGCGGCTTCCTGGTCGCAGCCATCTGCGGCTACATGGCGGGGCTGATCGGCGCCTCCAACAGCCCGATCTCGGGCGTGGGCATCCTCGCCATCCTGATCTGCGCCGGGATCATGCTGGCGGTGGCGCAGCCGGGCGCCGATGGCAAGCGCGCGCTCGTCGCCTATGCGCTGTTCGCCACGTCCATCGTCTTCGCCATCGCCACCATCTCCAACAACAACCTGCAGGATCTCAAGACCGGCCAGCTCGTCGGGGCCACGCCCGCCGCGCAGCAGTGGGCGCTGATCGTGGGCGTAATCGCAGGTGCGGCCGTGATCCCGCCGGTGCTCAATCTTCTGGCCCATGCCTTCGGCTTCGCCGGCGCCGCCAATATCGGCACTGTGACCAAGCAGCCGCTGGCGGCGCCGCAGGCCGTCTTGATTTCCGCGCTGGCGCAAGGGGTGATCGAACACAACCTCAACCTGACCATGATCGGCATCGGCGCCGGCATCGGCGTGATCATCATCATCCTCGACGAAGTGCTGGGCGTGGCCAAGCTGATGCGCCTGCCGCCACTGGCGGTGGGCATCGGCATTTATCTGCCGATGAGCGCGACGCAGCCCGTGGTGGTCGGCGCCATCATCGGCCATCTGTACGACCGCTGGACCGCGCGCGCGAAGGAACCGGCCCGCGCCAAGCAACTCGGCGTGCTGGTGGCCTCAGGCATGATCGTGGGCGAGAGCCTGTTCGGCGTCATCCTGGCGGGGCTGATCGTGGCGTTTTCGAGCGATGCGCCGCTGGCGCTGGTGGGCGGGAATTTCCGCTTCGCCGACGTGATCGGCCTTGGCGTCTTCGCCTTCCTGATCGCGGTGCTCTATCGCTGGATGATGAAGAAGTCGCGTTAGTTTATTCGTTGGCGCATGATCTTATCGCAAAACCGGTTCCCACTTTTGCGGATCATGCACTAGCGCGCCGCGATCTGCGCCGCCAGCGCCAGGATGTGCTCGGCCTGCTTGAGATGCGGCTGGTCGAGCATCTTGCCGTCGAGCGAGGCCACGCCGGCGCCGCCGGCAAAGGCCGCGACCACCTTCCTCGCATGCTCCACGTCTTCCGGCGAGGGCGTGAAGGCGGCGTTGATCACCGCCACCTGCGCGGGATGGATCGCCAGCATCCCGGTGAAGCCTTCGCGCTGCGCCGCGCGGGCCGCGCGCTTGAGCCCCTCCTCGTCGCGGAAATCGGCGTGCAATGTTTCGATCGCCTGCACGCCCGCCGCCTTGGCCGCGATCAGCGCCAGCGAGCGCACGACTTTATAGGTGAACAGAAACTCGCCTGAGGCATCGCGATTGGCGGCGGCGCCGAGCGCGGCGGCCAGATCCTCCGCGCCCCAGGTCAGCGCCACCAGGCGCGGCGGCGGATTCTTGTATTCCATCAGGTTGAGCACGGCGGCGGGGGTTTCCGTCGCCACCGGCAGCAGCTTGATGCCGCCGCGCGGCAGGCCGTGGCGCATCTCCTGTGTGGCGATCAGGCGGTCGAGTTCCACCAGTGCCGCAGGCGACTCCGGCTTGGGCACCACCAGCCCCGCGGGCGCCGCGCCGACAATCGCTTCAAGATCGGCGGCGCAATCGGCGCTACCCACCGCGTTGACGCGCACGAACAGCGCCGGGCCCTTGCCGCTAGCGCTTTTCACATACTCCGCCGCCAGCCGGCGCGCGGCGGGGCGGCTCTCCGCCGCCACCGAATCCTCCAGATCGAGGATCAGCGCATCGGCGGGCGAAGCCTTGGCCTTGGCGAGCTTCTTCTCGCTGTCGGCGGGCACAAACAGGAGCGAGCGCAGGATCATACCGCCACCGTCTTCTTGAGCATCAGGGCCGAGCGCTTGCATTCGGCCACCACCTCGCCGCGCTGGTTGATGGCGCGGTGGCGGAACACCACGATGCCCTGATTGGGCCGCGACTTGGAGGGCCGCAGTTCCAGCACCTCGCTCTCCACGTGCAGCGTATCGCCGTGGAACACCGGCTTGGGGAAGCGCACCTCGTCCATGCCGAGATTGGCCACGGTAGTACCCAGCGTGGTCTCGCCCACCGAGATGCCGATCATCAGCCCCAGCGTGAACAGCGAATTGACCAGCCGCTGACCGAACTCCGTGCCCTTGGCGTATTCGGCATCGAGATGGAGCTGCGCCGGGTTGTGGGTCATGGCGGTGAAGAGGACGTTGTCCGCTTCCGTCACGGTGCGGCGGATGGGGTGCTGGAAGGTCTGGCCGACGGCAAATTCGTCGAAATAGAGGCCGGGCATGGGCTGGCTCCTGGAGGGCGGGGATAAGTTCTATTCGTTTTTCGGCAACGGCCGCCACCCCCTCCCCTCGCCTGATTTCCGTATGCCTGAGCAAAGGCTTAGCCAGCCGCCCGGCGTGGATAAAGGTGGCGATGGACGGAGCGCTTTCAAGGCCCGCGATTCGCGCCGCGCCCGAAAAAGCCCGACAGGCGAGCCGGGCGGGGCGACTGGTCGCACTTGCCCCGACCATTGCTGCCGACGCGCAGCGCGATGCGGCAGGCGGCTTTCCTGATCGCCTGCGGCGTGGTGCAGTGCGATATATCCGTTTGAAACACCTGCCATATTTAGATCAACAAGACTTGAGGGCTCCTTGGTTTCATTCCAAATCCCCTAAAATGCCTGCGTAATTCTCCGTATTGCGGAACACGCAGGGCCCCGCCTATGCCAAAAAAACAACGGGAAATGCTCGCAGTTCGCGACTATAACTCCCGCCCGCAGAGAGGTGCGAACAGGAAGCAGCGCCCTATAGCGTTGCGGTCCCAGTCTTGGAGTTGCAACGACCACATGAGTTCCCAATCGGCTGACGGGCAATTGATCGCCGAGCCCGCGCCTCGAACTGGCCCCAGCTCCGGCATGGCGCCAACCGACACCAGCAATCCCGCCTATTTCCACAAGGTTGTCGATTGCCAGTGGGCCTGCCCCGCGCACACGCCCGTTCCCGAGTATATCCGGCTGATCGCCCAGGGCCGCTACACCGACGCCTACATGATCAACTGGCGCTCCAACGTCTTCCCCGGCGTGCTCGGGCGCACCTGCGACCGGCCCTGCGAACCGGCCTGCCGCCGCGGCCGGGTGGAGAACGAACCCGTCGCCATCTGCCGCCTCAAGCGCGTGGCCGCCGACAACAAGGACGACGTCACCGCGCGCCTGCCCCGGCCTGCCGCCACGAAGAACGGCAAGCGCATCGCCCTGATCGGCGCCGGCCCGGCCTCCATGACCGTGGCGCGCGACCTGCTGCCGCTGGGCTACACCTGCGTGATCTACGACCAGGATCCCAAGGCCGGCGGCATGATGCGCACCCAAATCCCGCGCTTCCGCCTGCCCGACCGCGTACTGGACGAGGAATGCGGCTACATCCTCGGCCTTAAGCCCGAGACCCGTTTCGGCACCAGGGTGGACAGCCTCAAGGCCGTGCTGGACGAAGGCTATGACGCGGTGTTCGTCGGCTCCGGCGCCCCGCGCGGCCGCGACCTCGACATTCCCGGCCGACAGGAAGCCGCCGAACACATCCATATCGGCATCGACTGGCTGGCCAACGTCTCCTTCGGCCACATCAACAAGATCGGCAAGCGCGTCATCGTGCTGGGCGGCGGCAACACCGCCATGGACTGCTGCCGCACCTCGCGGCGCCTCGGCGGCCAGGAGGTGCATGTCGTCGTGCGCTCCGGTTTCGAGGAGATGAAGGCCAGCCCGTGGGAAAAAGACGATGCGATGGGCGAAGGCATCCCGATCCACAACTACCTCGTGCCCAGGCAATTCCTGCACGACAAGGGCAAGCTCACCGGCATCACCTTCGAGAAGGTGAAGGCGGAATATGACGACAAGGGCCGCCGCAGGCTCGTGCCCACCGGCGAGCCGGACGTGAAGTTCGACTGCGACGACGTGCTGGTGGCCGTGGGCCAGGAGAACGCCTTCCCCTGGATCGAGCGCGACATCGGCCTGGAATTCGATTCGCGCTGGGACATGCCCAAGGTCGATCCCGAAACCTTCGCCTCCACCCACCCCAAGGTGTTCTTCGGCGGCGACGCGGCCTTCGGCCCCAAGAACATCATCTGGGCGGTGGCGCATGGCCACGCCGCAGCGGTTTCGATCCATCTGTCGTGCAGCGGCAAGGACGTGAAGAACGACCGGCCCGCGCCGCATGTGAACCTGACCAGCCAGAAGATGGGCATCCACGAATGGTCGTATGACAACGACGTCTCGCTCGACCTGCGCTTCAAGGTGCCCCACGCCCCGCACGAAGAGACACTGCGCAACGTCAACATGGAAGTCGAACTCGGCTACACGCGCGAGCTGGGCTACAAGGAAGCGCTGCGCTGCCTCAACTGCGACGTCGAGACGGTGTTCGACGGGGGCCTGTGCATCGAATGCGACGCCTGCGTCGACATCTGCCCGATGGACAGCATCACCTTCACCGCCAATGGCGAGGAAGCCGAGCTGCGCACCCACCTGAAGGCGCCGGCAAACAACACAACGCAGGATCTCTACGTCTCCGACATTCTCAAGACCAAGCGCGTGATGGTGAAGGACGAGGACGTCTGCCTGCATTGCGGGCTGTGCGCCGAGCGTTGCCCCACCGGCGCCTGGGACATGAAGAAGTTCTATCTCGAAACCGCGCAGGCCACCTCATGCAGCCGCTAGC
>JAGWZW010000139.1 GCA_018971835.1 Alphaproteobacteria bacterium | reverse complement strand
TTCGATCGGATCGGTGATCAGTTCCACATTGTCGCGCTTGAGCGCGGCGAGCCAGACGCCGTTGTCGCGCACGGTGCGCTTGCCGCCCACCGGATAATCCGGCACCGCGGCCTTTTCGAGCACATTGTGGCCCTGCACCTGCGAGAGCGTGTATTGCGTCAGCATCTCGCGCAGCATGTCGTTCTCGGCGCTCACCGCATCCTTGCGGCCGCGCCAGTTGGGATCGGATTTGACGAAGGGCAGGATGCCGTCGGTCAGCATCCAGAACAGCCAGAAGCGATACCACTGCGCATAGAACGGCACATGCTTGAGCAGCCATTTCTGCCCTTCGCCGACATCCTCGTGATAGTCGGGCGTGGGGCCGAGCCAGGGCGCGCTCCTCTGGAACACGGCGAGCGATTTTACCTTCGGCGCGATCTCCGGCACGAACTGGAAGGCGCTGGCGCCGGTGCCGATCACCGCCACGCGCTTGGCCGTCAGATCGACCGAATGATCCCAGGCGCCGGAATGGAAGGCCTGCCCCTTGAAGCTGTCGCGGCCCTTGATGGCGGGAAGTTTTGGTCGGCTTAGCTGCCCCACCGCGGTGATCACGGCATTGGCTTCGAGGATTTCCGCTTTGCCGTCGGCATTGACGAGGCGCACCTGCCAGCGCGCACGGGCTTCGTCGTAGACGCATTCTTCGACGGTGGTGTTGAAGCGCACGCGTTCGCGGATGCCGTATTCCTGCGCCACGCCGCGGAAATAGGCATCGAGCACCGGCTGGGTGGAGTAATGCTGCGGCCAGTCGTGATTGGGCGCGAAGGAGTAGCAATACATGTGGTTGGGATTGTCCACGCGGCAGCCGGGATAGGTGTTGGTCAGCCAGGTGCCGGCGACATCTTCGTTCTTGTCCACGATCACGAAGGGCACGCCGGCCTGCTTGAGGCGGACGGCGGCCAGGATGCCGGACATGCCCGCGCCGATGATCAGGACGCGGAAATCCTGCCTCACCGCCGCCGGCACCTTGGCGCCCCATTCCGGCGCGCGCTCGTCGCGGCCGGTGAACTCCATCTCTTCCTTGAGGAAGGGAACGTAGCGCTCGGGAATCTCCGCGCCCGCCACGAAGCGCATCGTCGCCTTGAGCGTGGCTTCGTCCGGCGCGGGCGGCAGGGTGCAGCCGCGATCGCGATAGGCCTTCAGCCCGGCGAGGATGGCCGCTTTCGCCCGGGCGCGCTGCTCGTCGCTCAGGCCGCCCTGGCCGTCGCCGAAGAAATCGTAAGCAGGCTTGATGTCGCCGGTCAGCGGCTCGGCATCGCCCGTCACCTGCACCATCGCCGCCAGCAGCGAGGGCAGGTGCGCATCCTCGAGCGCGCGGGCGATGGCGTCATCGCTTTCGTTGATCGGTTCGATTCTGTTGGCGGTGCCTTCCTGCATGAACCCTCTCCGGTTTTTCAATATCTTTGCCGCAAGGCTACGCCGGAAACGGCCGCGGCGCGAGCTGCCTGTCTGTCGGAATTTTCACAAAACTGACGGGTTGGCGTCATCGCTCTGTCGAGTCCGGCTGCTTGATTGCGCGCAAACGGGGGGCATCTCGGATCAGCCATCGCCAACGGCGCTGAATCGCTTGCGATTCCGCCGATTCCGCCGCTGTTGCGGCTGGCGCGGCCGGGCTCCCCTGAACCTTGTGAACCAGTTGGAGTGGGTGGGATGCGGCGACAAAATCGGTTTCTGTTCGGGGCGGCGCTGGGTGTCGTGGTGCTGGGCGGCACCAATATCGTGATGGCGCAACAGGTATCGTCGGACCTGCGCGGCCGGCTGCTGGGGGCGAACAGTGCGCCGGTTTCAGGCGCCGCCGTCAGCCTGACCGACACCAACACCGGCGCCACCCAGACGACGACGACGGGCACGGGCGGCAGCTTCGTGTTCTCGGGCCTGGCCATCGGCGGCCCTTACACGCTGCGCATCGATGCGGCGGGCTATTCGCCCAAGACGGTCAAGGACATTTTCCTCAAGCTGGGCCAGACTGCCAATCTGCGCATCGCCCTGTCGGAATTCACCGGCGAAGAGGTGACGGTAACGGGTGAGCGCAGCAAAGCCGCGGCCGTGGCCATTTCGGAATCGCATGGCGTCGCCACCTCCTTCAGCGCCCAGGAGATCGCCAACACGCCGTCAGTCTCGCGCGACATCAAGGATATCGTGCAGAACACACCCTATGCCTATGTCGATCCGGTGGGCGGCGGCTCCAGCCCGCCCGTGCCGACGCTGAACATCGCCGGCGCCAATCCGCGCTGCACCAACTTCCTGGTGGACGGATTGCAGCAGAAGGACAACTTCGGCCTCAACCTGCAGGGCTATCCCACGGCGCGCGCGCCGATCCCGCTGGACTGGGCCGACCAGATCCAGGTCGCCGTCACGCCCTATGACGTGCGCTACAACGATACCTGCGGCGGCGTCATCAACGTCGTCACCAAGACCGGCTCCAACGACGTCCACGGCTCGGCCTATTTCTACTACAAGGACGACAGCCTCAACGGCCGCGATATCGGCAACACTTCCCCGCTCAAGCCGCCCTTCACCGAAAAGAACTGGGGCGTGACGCTGGGCGGCCCGATCATCGAGGACAAGCTGTTCTTCTTCGCCGGTTACGACGACATCACCCGCACCTCTTCGCCCGGATCGAGCGCGGTGGGCCCGGCCGGCTCCGGCTTCACCAACATCGCCGACGGCATCACGCAGGCGCAGGTGGACCAGATCGCCGCCATCGCCCAGAACGTGTATGGCTTCAATGCCGGCAATCTGGGCGACCAGTTCACCGAACACAACATGCGCTATATCGGCAAGCTGGCCTGGCAGATCGACAACGACAACCGCCTGATCTTCACGCTCCAGCATGTCACCGGCGGCACCCTCTCGATCAACAACGGCAGCGCCTCGAATTCGACGCCGTCGGTCACGCTGCCCTCCGACTGGTATCTCGATGCCGAGAACATGACGGCCACGTCGCTGCAGTATTTCGGCAAGCTCACCGATTATCTTTCGGTCGAAGCGGCGGCGGGCCAGGAGCGCGTGGTTGGCAACCAGACCCCGCTCGACGGCGTCAATTTCCCGATGATGTATGTGCGCACGCCGGGCCTCGACGGCATCGCCGGCAACGCAGACGACGGCTATGTCGTGCTCGGGCCCGATCTCTACCGCCACTACAATTACCTGACCTACCGGAACACCTTCGGCAAGCTGATCGGCACGCTGACGCTGGGCGACCACACCATCACCGCCGGCGGCGAATATCATGAGATCGCCATCCGCAATTCCTTCCTGCCGGGCTACCAGTCGATCATCCGCTTCAACTCGATCTCGGATTTCCAGAACGGCATCATCGCCACCACGCCGGACAACCGCCGCAACGTCAATTACAACATCACCAACAACTCGATCTATTTCGCCAACGGCGCCAATGGCCTGCCGTCCGGTGCGGACGCGGATTTCAAGTTCGGCATCTCGTCCTTCTATATCGAGGACCAGTTCTACCCGATCGAGCATCTGAGCGTGCAGGCCGGCCTGCGCTACGACCGCTACAATTCGGGCGACCACGCCGCCGACAACCCGTATTTCTTCGCGCGCTACGGCTTCTCCAATTCGCGCAACGTCGACGGGCTCGACGCGCTGCTGCCGCGTTTCTCCTTCAGCTATGACTGGGCGCCGAAGCAGGACACCCTGCCGGGCTCGGCGCTCACCTTGCGCGGCGGCGTCGGCGAATATTCCGGCGGCTTCCAGACCGTGTGGGTTTCCAACTCCTATGCCAACACCGGCATTGCCAGCCTGACCACCTCCGGCACGCCGGACGGTTCGGGCACCTGCTCCTCCGCCGATCCCTATGGCTGCGTGCCGACCACCTATCCGTTCCACAACCAGGCCGGCTGGATCGCCGACCTCACCAACGGCCCGCTGGCGCAGGCCAGCGTGGTGCAGACCTCCACGGTCAACGCCATCCTGCCAAGCTTCAAGCTGCCCACCACGCTGCGCGCCAATCTGGGCTTCGATGTCTTTTTCGGGCCGGGCTGGCTGGGCGACAACTGGCAGTTCACGTTCGACTGGCTGCACATGAACGATTACGCCACGCCCTACTGGACCAATCTGCGCCTGCAGCATGCGCCGGGCACCGCGCCGGACGGCCGCTTCCTGTATGAATACAAATATGATGCCGCAGCCGGCCGGCCCGATCCCGTCACCGGCAAGACGCTCAAAGGCACCGATATCGGCCTGGGCAGCGTCGACGGCGGCACCTCCTCGATCTTCATCGTCGGGCTCAAGAATCAGTGGAAGGACACCGGCTACGGCGATTTCGATCTCAGCCTCGGTTACACCCACTCCAGCATCACCGACGTGTCGGCGGCGACCTCGTCCACCGCTTCGTCCAGCTACAAATACATCGCACGCACGAACTTCAACGATCCCGAAGTCGGCACCTCGGACTATGAACGCGTCCATCGCGTGACACTGAGCGCCACCGTCTCCGAGCACTTCTTCGGCGATCTTCTGACCAGGCTGAATCTGTTCGGCCAGCGCATGAGCGGCCAGCATTACAGCCTGGTCTATGGCAACGATCCCTACATGGCCGACGGCAGCACCTATACTTCGGGTTCGCTGGTCTATGTGCCGAAGGTCGATCCCACCACCCATATGGTGACGGCTACCTCCGATCCGCTGGTCACCTATGCGCCGGGTTTCGACCTGACGGGCTTCAACCAGATGCTGAAGCAGAGCGGCCTGATCGGCTATGCCGGCCACATCACGCCGCGCAACGCCTTCAGCGGCCGCTGGGATACGCTGATCAACATGAACGTCGAGCAGGAACTGCCCACCATGTTCGAAGGCCACCACCTGACCTTCATCATGGATATCTTCAACCTCGGCAACCTGCTCAACAAGGATTGGGGCAGGTACACCTCGCCCAATTTCTATCAGGCCTATTCGGCCATCAACGCCAAGATCGTCGGCGGGCAGTATCAGTATACGAGCTTCAACACCGCCGCCGACATCCAGAAGAACATGTCGACCCAGCGCGACGCCTCGACCTGGCAAATCCAGTTCGGCATCCGCTACGACTTCTGATCATCCTTTTGGGGGCAGCGGGGCGGGCTTCGGCCCGCCCCGTTTCTTTCAGCCCCGCTTGGGCTCGCGATAGAGATTGAGCAGCATGGGCTGATCGAAGGCGTAATCGCCGTCCCTGGTGCGGCCCTGTTCGAACAGGGCGCGCACTTCGTCAGTTTCCACCTGATCGCGCTTGATGTCGTTGAAGGTGTTGCCCGTGAGGCGGCTGACGAAGGCCTCGAAATCGGGATAGCGCGGATGCTGG
>JAGWZW010000051.1 GCA_018971835.1 Alphaproteobacteria bacterium | reverse complement strand
CGAATGCGGCAAGATCCACCAGGAAGGCCTCGGCGAAGTGCAGGAGATGATCGACATCTGCGATTTCGCGGTCGGCCTCTCGCGTCAGCTTTACGGGCTGACCATCGCCTCCGAGCGCCCCGGCCATCGCATGATGGAGCAGTGGCATCCCGCCGGGCCCGTGGCGGTGATCTCGGCGTTCAATTTTCCGGTGGCGGTGTGGGCGTGGAACGCGGCGCTGGCGCTGGTGTGCGGCGATCCGGTGATCTGGAAGCCGAGCGAAAAGACGCCGCTCACGGCGCTCGCCGTGCAGCATCTGTTCGAGCGCGCCGTGCATCGCTTCGGCGAGGCGCCCGCCGATCTTTCGCAGGTCGTGCTCGGCGCGCGCGAGGCCGGCGAGCAACTGGCGAAGGACGCGCGGCTCCCGGTGGTGAGCGCCACGGGCTCCACGGCGATGGGCCGGGCGCTGGCGCCGGTGGTGGCCGCGCGTTTCGGAAAGACCATTCTGGAATTGGGCGGCAACAACGCCATGATCGCGGCGCCGTCGGCCAAGCTCGACCTCGCCCAGCGCGCCATCACCTTCGCGGCGGTGGGCACGGCGGGCCAGCGCTGCACCACGCTGCGCCGCCTGTTCGTGCATGAGAGCATCTACGACAAGCTGGTGCCGGCGCTGAAGGCGATCTGGGCCGGGCTGCCCATCGGCGATCCCTTGACGAAGGGCACGCTGGTCGGCCCGCTGATCGATGCGCGCGCTTACGAAAATATGGAGCGGGCGCTGGCGTCCGCGAAGGACGAAGGCGGCATCGTCAGCGGCGGCGGGCGCGTGCACGAACACGAACACCCGCACGCCTTCTATGTGAAGCCCGCCATCGTCGAGATGCCGGCGCAGAGCAGGACCGTGTGCCACGAGACGTTCGCGCCGATCCTCTACGTGATGCGCTATGCCCAGTTCGACGAGGCGCTGGCGCTGCACAACGCGGTGCCGCAGGGGCTGTCGTCCTGCATCTTCACGCAGGATCTGCAGGAGGCGGAGAAGTTCCTGGCGGCCGCGGGCTCGGATTGCGGCATCGCCAACGTCAATATCGGCCCCTCGGGCGCGGAGATCGGCGGCGCCTTTGGCGGCGAAAAGGACACCGGCGGCGGGCGCGAATCCGGCTCGGATGCCTGGAAGGCCTATATGCGCCGGCAGACCGCCACCATCAATTATTCCGACGCGCTGCCGCTGGCCCAGGGCATCGAGTTCGAGGTGGTGTAGCGAAGGCCCGCCCGTTAACCCCTCCTTAACTTTGCCCTTCGGCTTGGCGCCGGCGGCGCGTATGCTCGTCTCCATAACAGGTGGGGCGAGTCGATGCCGAAGACAATGGCGCACTGGGTGGGCGTGATCGTGACGGCGATCGTGGTGCTCGGCTGCGATGCCGATGTCGCCTATGCGGTGCCGCTGGGCCTGTTCGCCGGGATGCTGGCGAGCTTCTTCGTGGCGCTGGACGATCAGCGCCGGCTGGTGAAGGCGCAGGCCGACTAATCCGCTTCCCCAAAGCATGATCCCGCTTCTTTGAAGCGCGATCGTGCTCCAGTTCCTTGTTTTACCGCGCAATTTATCCGAAAACCGCTTCGCACTTTTCGGATTGCGCCTTATCCGTGATCCGGCGGGATGGAGTCGAGGGCCGCTTCCAGTTTCTGGAACGTGGGCTGGGCCTCGGTCGGGACGCTGCCGCGGCCGATTTCCACCGAGACCTGTGCCGCATTGCCATGCAGATGCGCTACCAGGATGTCCTGGATGACGTGATAGAACTGGCCGTCCTCGTCCACGATGGCCTTGAGCCGCGTGGCGATCGGCCCCACGATGCCGTAGGCCAGGAACACGCCCAGGAAGGTGCCGACCAGCGCCGAACCGATCATGCCGCCGAGGATTTCCGGCGGTTCGGAAATCGCGCCCATCGTCTTGATGACGCCGAGCACGGCGGCAACGATGCCCAGCGCCGGCAGGCCGTCTGCCATCGTCTGCAGCGTGGCGGCGGGAATGAGCGCCTCGTGATGGTGCTTGTCGAGCTGCTTTTCCATCGCCGCTTCGACCTGATGGGGATCTTCGAGGCTCATCGTCATCATGCGCAGCGTGTCGCAGATGAAGGCCAGCGCGAAATGGTCCTTGGCGATGCGCGGATAGCGCTTGAAGATCGAGGAGTCCTCGGGCTTCTCGATATGCGCTTCGAGCGCGATCAGGCCCTTGGACTTCATGGTCTTGGTGAGCAGATAGAGCAGGCAGAGCAGGTCCGTGTAGTCGCCGTGCTTCCATTTGGGGCCGCTGACGATCTTGCCCAGATCGCCGCCCATCTGCTTGAGCGTGTAGACCGAGCCGCCGATCAAGAGCGCGGCGACGGCGGCGCCGCCGATGGTCATCAATTCGTGCGGCAAGGCCTCGATGATCACGCCCAGCGACCCGCCGGACATGAAGAACCCGCCGAATACGGCCACGAAAAGAACGACAATGCCGCCGATTTGAAGCATGCGATGCCCGATGATTCCCGCCACCGGGTTCGATCGAGCCCGGTCCCCGTAACGTCCGGCAGTATTAACTTTAAGCCCTTAAAGAGGGATGAATGTGCCGCCTATGCACGGTTGTGCGTGCGGGCCGAAAGGGCGGACAGCCGCCGCCGCACCAGGGCACGCAGCGCCTCGTCCACTTCGGTGCCGAGCCGCGTGGCTTCGTCGCTGGCGTTGGCGGCGCGGGTGATCGAGCCGACATGCAGGCCGACGATGCCGCTGTCGGCCGGCGCTTCTGCCTGCCCCACGGTGTCGAGATAGCGGCATAGACCGTCGGCAATGCGGCCGCTGGCTGCCAAACCGGCGTTGCCGGCCAGGCCGCGGATTTCGTGGGCTTCGTCATATACGGCCTGCACGTCACCCCGGCGCGCGGCGTCTTCCAGCCGGCGCGCGCCCTGGCGCACGACGTCGGCAAGTTCATGGCGCCTGGCTGAGAGGGTGCGGTCAAGCCGTCTCTTTACTGCGTCGCTCTTCAGCGCATCGAGGAACTCCGTGGCCGCGCGCGCCGTCATGAGCGCGGGCCAGTGATCGGTCGGAATGATCTCGCGGGCGCAATTGCCAGATTTCGCCATTGCTGTTTCTCGGCTCTTGTCTTTCGGGCCTTAGATGATGGCCAGATCGTTCGTGATGTCGTCCTGCCGGCGCCAGGGGCCGGCGTAGTCGTCGTCCTTGTGGCGGCGGCGGTCCGGGCCAAAATAGGTGGCGCAGCGTACGAAGGGCCGCGGCCGTTCCACGATCTCGGCGACGCGCAGCAGCAGGTTCTGCACCGTGATCGGCTTGGCCAGGAACTCGGTGACGCCCGCATCGCGCGCGGCTTCCACGCGGCCGCGTTCGGTGTGGCCCGTTACCATGATGATCGGAATGTAGGGATTGGGACTGTCCTTGGCGTTGCGCACCATGCGGGTGAACTCGATGCCGTCAATCGGTTTCATCGAAAGATCGGTGAGTACGAAGTCCGGCTTCTTCTCGCGCAACTCGACATAGGCCGCGGCGCCGTCGGTGCATTCGATCACCTGTTTGATGCCGAGCGCGGTCATCAGCGAGCGCAGCAGCGCGCGCATGTGGTTGTTGTCTTCGACGATGAGAACGCGCAGGTGATCGAAGGACGCGGCGGTCATGACACAGGTGCCCGCGTTGTCCGTTCGGCTGTGCACCGGGAACCGGAACCGTCAAAGGAGCCGTGTGTCGGGACTGGCAAGATGGAATGGCCGCGGTTAGAACTCCTGCGCCATGCTAATTGGATGCAGTTAGCATTTCCTTACCCGCAGGCCCGGGAGGCCTTTGTGAGCCGTTTCAGGACAATTCGCCAGAACCTTACGAC
Organism: Alphaproteobacteria bacterium; assembly: GCA_018971835.1. Taxonomy (GTDB): domain Bacteria; phylum Pseudomonadota; class Alphaproteobacteria; order Micropepsales; family Micropepsaceae; genus Rhizomicrobium. The sequence goes on along the minus strand of JAGWZW010000051.1, from coordinate 24,494 downwards.
CGCGGCGATCGTTTGCGCGCGGGCACTGCTCGTCCCGGTGGCCTTCGGCGTCAGCGCAATCATCCGCGATGAACGGGGCAGGGTGCTGCTGGTGCGCTCGCGCATTCATACGGGCTGGAGCCTGCCCGGCGGCGGCGTCGACAAGGGTGAGCCGCCAGCCGAGGCGGCCCTGCGCGAGGCCCGCGAAGAAGTGGGCATGATCCGCTGCGGCCCGCCGGAACTGGTGGGAATATTTACGCGCCGCATCTTGTGGTCCACCAATGTGATCGCACTTTACAGCCTGCCGGCGGCCGAAATCGCCTTCAAACCCAATTTCGAAATCCGGGAAATCTGTTGGACCGACCCGGCATCGCCCCCTCCTGCGACGCAGGCAGGAACCCGGCGGCGCCTCGCCGAACTGATCGGGCAGGCGCGGCAGAACCCGTATTGGTGAGGCCTGATGCAAGGCCATTGCGCTTGGGCGCGGCAATGCGCTTTACCTCTGGCCGGTTCGGGATGGCGGTCGAGCATGAAGGCGGCGCAAAAAAACTGGCAGGTCCGGCCCGAGCGGCCGGAGGATGCGCCGCTGGTTGAGGCTTTGACGGCCGCCAGCTTCGGCCCCGGCCGCTATGCCAAGTCCGCCTACCGCCTGCGCGAAGGTGTGGCGCCGGTGGCGGAACTGGGCTTCGTCGCCATCGAGAACGGCACCCTGCGGGGCTCGGTGCGCTTCTGGCCGGTGGGAGTGGGGGCGGAGAAGTCGCTGCTGCTGGGGCCGCTGGCCGTACAGTCCGACCAGCGCGGCCGCGGCATCGGCATCGACCTGATGAAGACCGGGATCGATGCGGCGCGGGCGGCCGGCTGGGCATCGATCATCCTGGTGGGGGACGAGCCCTATTACACCCGCGTCGGCTTCGCCCGTCTGCCGCCGGGGCGGCTGGTCTTTCCCGGGCCGGTGGATCCGGCGCGTGTGCTGGGCCTGTCGCTGGTGCCGGGGGCGACGCTGACCCTCTCCGGCCAGGTGCGCCGCGCCCATATCGACGAGGCTGTGTGTGCCGACGGCGCGGGCGTGGCGTGAGCGCCGCCCTGCTGATTTTTGCGGGAACCTACGCCGTGATCGCGCTGGGGCGCGCGCCGGGATTGCGGCTGGACCGCACCGGCGCGGCGCTGCTCGGTGCCAGCCTGATGGTGGCCGCTGGCGTACTCATGCCGGCGCAGGCCTGGCGCGCCATCGATGCGAACACGCTGGTGCTGCTGCTCGGCATGATGATCCTGGTCGCCCATCTGAGGCTGGCGGGTTTCTTCGGGCTGGTGGCGCGCTGGGCGGGCGAGCACGCGCACCGCCCGGCGCTGCTGCTGATCGCGGTGGTGGCGGTGACCGGCGTGCTGTCCGCCTTCCTGGTCAACGACACGGTGTGCGTGATGCTGGCGCCGCTGGTGGCCGAGATCGTGCTGGCGACGAAGCGCAAGGTGGAGCCCTACCTGCTGGCGCTGGCGCTGGCCTCCAATGCCGGCAGCGTGGCCACCATCACCGGAAATCCGCAGAACATCGTCATCGGCAGCATCTCTCGTATTCCGTACACGGAATTTGCCGCGGCGCTGGCGCCGGTGGCGATCGTGAGCCTTGTGATCGTGGCCGGCGCGGTCCTGCTGGCCTATCGCGCCGAGTTTCGCAGCGCCCAGCGTCTCGACGCGTCGCCGCAGCCGCTCCCGCTGCACCGCTGGCTGCTCGCCAAGTCGCTCGTCGCCACGCTGGGCGCGGTCGCCGCCTTCTTCGCCGGCGTGCCGCCTGCCGAGGCCGCCATCGTGGCCGGTTCGCTGCTGCTGCTGACGCGGCGACTGAAGCCTCAGCGCATCTTCGTCGAGATCGACTGGCCGCTGCTTTTGATGTTCGCCGGTCTGTTCGTGGTGGTGCGCGGACTGGAAGAGGCCGCGTTCACGCCCGCGGTGCTGGCGGAGATGCGCGGGCTGCATCTGGGCCGGCCGGCGGCGCTCGCGCTGGTGTCCGCGGTGCTTTCCAACCTCGTCTCCAACGTGCCGGCGGTGCTGCTGCTCAAGCCCTTCGTGCCGGGTCTGGCCGATCCGCACCGCGCCTGGCTGGTGCTGGCGATGGCCTCGACGCTGGCGGGCAATCTCACCATCGCCGGATCGGTGGCCAACCTGATCGTGGTGGAGCGCGCGCGGCGTTCGGGCGTGCATATCTCGTTCTGGCGGCACTTGCGCATCGGCGCGCCGGTGACGGTGCTCACGATCCTGGTCGGCGTGTGGATGCTGGCCTGAGCTATCGCCCCTCCAGCCGCCAGGCGAGGAGCACCGCGCCGAGCAGCAGGATCAGCGCCAGCCAGGGCGGCAGCAGGGCCTGCTGCTCCACGCTGGTGACGCGATAGGCGCCGTTGTCGCGCAGCCCGATCCAGTTGGTTCCCCAGGCCAGGCTCTCCGGCGGTACGCGGCGCACGTCCGGCACGCCGCCATCCGCCAGCCAGTGCACCGAGCCGCCGCTCGCACGTGCCAGCGGCGCCAGGATCGCATCAGTGGCGCGCATGTCCGCCACTTCCTTCGGATTGAGCGGCCCGGCCGCCGCCACGGCGGTGAGAACACCGTCGGTCAGGCGATAGAGGCCGAGTTCGCCGGCCTTGGCCGTGGCGCGCCAGATGCCGGGCTCGGTCTGGTTGAGGGTGACGGTTTGGGTTTTCCCGCTGGGCGTGGTGATCGTCACCGGCCGCGCGGTCTTGGCCATCGTGTGCCGTTCGATGGCGATGGTGCCGTTGGTGATGGACGCGGAGAGGCGCTCCTCCTCCAGTTCCGGTTCTTTCATCAGCCAGTGGGCGAGGCGGCGCAGGAGTTCGGCGTCCGGCCCGCCGCCCTCATAACCGCGCGCCCACAGCCAGGCCTGATCGGAGAGGAACTCCGCGACGCGGCCCTTGCCCACGCGGTCGAGCACCAGCAGCGGCTGGTCGCCCGGGCCGGACATCACCGTCTCGCCCGAAACCTTGTTGGCGCCGATCAGGCGGAACCAGCGGCCCCAGCTTGGTGGCGCCGTTGCGGTGTTGGCGCCCGGAAGATCGTGCGTCACCGGATGGGCGAGGCCGGTCGGCGTCACTACCGGCCGGAAGCCGCCGGTGACGACCTGCCCGGTGGGCTGCGCCGGCAGCACCGAGGCCAGCGGCGTGCGGTAGATGCTCTGATCGCTCGCGAACTCCGGCCCGGCGGAGACGAGCAGCGCGCCGCCGTTCTCCACATAGCGGGCGATGTTCTCGAAATAGGCCAGCGGCAGGATGCCCCGCTCGCGATAGCGGTCGAAGATCACCAGATCGAACTGGTCGAGCTTCTCGACAAACAATTGCCGCGTCGGAAAGACGATGAGCGAAAGCTCGTCAACGGGGGTGGCGTCCTGCTTGTCCGGCGGACGCAGGATGGTGAAGTGCACCAGATCGACGGAGGGATCGGATTTCAGCAGCGAACGCCACACCCGCTCGCCGGCATGGGGCTCGCCGGAGACGAGCAGCACGCGCAAGCGGTCGCGCACGCCGTTTACCGTCACCACCGCGCGATTGTTCTGCAGCGTGAGTTCGTGCGGGCCGGGCGCGGCGGCAAGCTCGATCACGTTCTCACCGCCATGCGTGATGGGCACGGAGATGGTGGTCCGCTGCCCGATGGGCACGGTCTGGCTGCCGCGCTCGACGCCGTCCACGCGCACGTCGATATCGGCGCTGCCCTGCGCGGGGCTGCCCAGATCGTCCACCTCCAATTCAATTTGCGCATCGCGGCCGACGATGGCGAAGCGGGCGGCGCTGATGACGGTGAGCTTGCGGTCGCGCTCGTTGTGCCGGCCGGCGATCAGCACCTGCAGCGGCGCGTGCAACCGCATCTGGCCGGGCGCGGGCGCATCGTGCACTTCGCCGTCGGTGATGGCGATGGCGCCGGCCACGCGCTCGGGCGGCACGTCGGCCAGCGCATTATCGAGGGCGGCGAAGAGCTGCGTGCCGTTGTCTTCGCCGGTGTTGCGCGTTTCCACCGTGGTTTCGCGCACCACGAGGCCGGGCAACTTCCTGAGCTGCGCCTTGATGGCCGCCGCAGCCTTGTCCGCCTGGGCCTTGCGGCCATGCACGTCCATGCTCTGGGTGTGATCGACCACCAGCGCCACCACATCCGAAAGCGGCTGGCGGGTTTCGCGCACGATCAGCGGATTGGCCAGCGCCGCCAGCAGGATGGTGAAGGCCAGTCCGCGCGCCCAGGCGCCGCGCGCGCGGCGAAAGAAGGCGTAAGCGGTGATGAGGACCGCCGCAGCGATCAGGAGCCACAGCACGAGGTCCGGTACATGTGGCGCGAAGGAAAGGGCATAGTTCATTTGCCCAGCCTTTCGAGCAGCGCCGGGACATGGATCTGGTCGGTCTTGTAATTGCCGGTGAGCGCATACATCACGACGTTGATGCCGAAGCGTATGGCCAGCTCGCGCTGGCGGTCGCCGCCCGGCACGCAGGCAGCCAGCGGCTGGCCTTGCGCATCCACCGCCCAGGCCGCGGCATAATCATCGCTGCCGATGATGACGGGCGAGACGCCATCGCCGCCGCGCGCCGGTTCCGGCCCGCGGTCGAGATCGGCGGGCGGCAGCGCCTCCACCCACACCTTGCCGCCGGCCCAGCGGCCGGGAAATGTCTGCAGGAGATAAAACGCCTTGGTCAGAACGTGATCGGACGGCACCGGCTCCAGCGCCGGCAGGTCGACCTTGGCCAATAGCCGGCGCAGGGTTTGTTCGCCCGGATTGTCCGGCCCGCGCGTAGGGCCGAGCGTCAGGTCGCGCGTGTCGATCAGGAAGGTGCCGCCACCCCGCATATAGTCGGCGATCTTGCTGAGGGCGGCGGGCGAAAGGTTCTTCTCGCGCGGGTCCATCGGCCAGTAGATCAGCGGGAAGAAAGCAAGATCGTCCTTCGCCAGATCGACACCCATTGGCGCTTCCGGCTCGTAGGAGGTGCGCGCCTTGAGCCAGAGGCCGAGGCCGGTGAGCCCCGCCTTGCTCATGGCGTCCACGTCCGGAATGCCGGTGATGACATAGGCCAGCCGCGTGTTGAGCGCAGCCTTCATAGCGAAGGCATCGTCGGCGCGCGCCTGCGGCACGACGAGCAGCAGCACCACGGCGGAAATGCCAAGCCGCGCCAGCAGCCCGCGCGGCAAGGCGATCAGGCCGCGCAGCCACAGCGCGATCAGCGCATCGGCCATCAACAGCACAATCGCGCTCGCAAGCAGATAGGGCGTCAGCGAAACGGCTTTCGTTCCGGTGTAGGCGCGCAAGGGCGCGTTGAGGCCGGGCAGCGGCATCAGCACGGTATCGGCCTTCACCACGTTCAGTGCCACTTCGGCGCCCTTGCTGCCGTAAAGCCCGGGCGGATGCAGCGGCGACAGCGCCACCTTGCCGAACTGGTCGCCGCGGATCGGCAGGGCTTCAGCGGCTGGTTTCTGCAAGTGCCCGAAGCCGTCCAGCGCCATCTGCGGCGGGAAGCTGGCGTGGGCGTCGCTTGCCATCTCGCCGGGCCGCGCGCCGCCGGACAGATCGATGAGCCGCTTCAGCATGTCGATGAACAGGCCGGACAGCGGCAGCGACGACCAGGTCGGCCCCGCCGTGACATGGAACAATACGATCCAGCCGCGCCCGCGCTGCTGCGCTGTCACCAGCGGCGTGCCATCGGAGAGCCGGGCCCAGCTGCGCTCGGCCAGCTCGACGCTCGGCTCGGCCAGCACCTGGCGCGACACCGTCACGTCGCCGGGGATGGTAAGGCCGCGAAACGGGCTCGAGGCCGGGAACGGCGCCAGGTGCTGCGGCTTGGCCCAGGCCAGCGAACCGCCGAGATAGCGCCCGCCCACGCGCAGTTTCACGGGAACCAGATCATCGGTGCCTTCGGCCATGCGCCCGCCAGCAAAGCGCACCAGCACGCCGCCGTCTTCGACGAACCTCTCCACCAGATCGTGATCCTCGCCCGCGATCTTGCCGATGTCGGAGAGCATCAGCACCGCAACCTTGCGCGCGAGCACCTCGCCGATTGTGCCGTTGGTGAGGTCGGCGTAGGGCGCGAGCGCGCGCGCGAGGTAATAGCTGCCGGACAGCAGCGGCTGTTCGCTTTGAAGATTGCCCGCCGCGACGATGCCGATCTTGCGCCGCTGCGACGAGGAGTCGAGCAACCGCACCGCACCGGCGGAGTTTTCGTTGGCGATGACGAGCTGGCGCGTTTCGTTGTGCACTTCCAGGGGCACCTTGATGGTAGCGCTGGCCGCGTTGTCGCCGGGCTTGAAGGCGAAGGGGGCGCTGGCCAGCACTTCGCCATGACCGCCGAGCGCTTCAACATGGCCGCTGCGCGCGCCGCCGGTTCCTGCGCGGACGATACGGAGCTTGAAGCCGTCGGCCGCGCCCGACTGCGGCTTCAGCGCCAATGGCCCCTTACCCGGCGCATCGCTGAAGACAGTGAGCGTGCCGAGCTTCGCCAGCGCCTCCGCGGTCTTCCCGGCATCGCCATGATCGAGGCCGTCGCTGAACCACAGGACTTCCGGTGGCAGCGCGAACGTCACTTTCTGCAAGGCTGCCACGGCGCGGGTCCGGTTCGGTTCCCAGGGCTGTGGCCCCATTTCGCGCGCCTGCCGCTGCGCTGCGCCGGCATCGAGCTGCGTGATCTTCGGCGCCTGGCCGGATGCAGTGGGCACGAGCATCACCGCACGATCCGCCCGCGCCGCGCCGGAGAGCGCATCGCTGATCGCCGCCTCGCGATCCTTCCAGGCGTGGGCGGCGCTCCAGTCGTTGTCGATGAACAATACCAGCGGCCCTTTGCCGAGCGGCTTGGGCGGTGTGCCAATGCTGGGGCCGGACAGCGCGAAAACGATCAAGGCTGCCGCGATCAGGCGCAAGGCGAGCAGCCAGGGCGGCGTGCGCGCGGGCGTTTCCTCCGGTACATTGAGGCCCAGCAGAAGGCGCAGCGGCGGGAAGAGTTGCCGGCGCGGCGCGGGTGGTGTCACGCGCAGCAGCCACCAGATCGCCGGCAGCGCGGCCAGTGCCACGAGCAGCCAGGGCGAAGCGAAATTCAGGGCCGCGAGGAAGCTCATGCCCCGCGTACCTTCACGTCGTCGCCGCCGAGGTCGGCATAGAGCGCCACCAGCGCGGTTTCGGGCCGCTTGTCGGTGCGGTGCGCGAGGGTGCGCCAGCCCAGCCGCCGCGCCAGCGTGGCCAGCGTTTCGCGATGGGCGCGGAAGCGCGCCCGATAGGCCTCGCGCGCGGCCTCGGCGCGGCCGAAGATTTCGCTGTGCTGCCCGCTTGCCGTTTCGAAGCGGGTGCGGCCCTCGAAGGGGAAATCCTCTTCCGCCGGATCGATGATGTGGACGAGATGACCCGTCATGCCGGCGCGAGCGAGGCGGCGCATGACCGCTTCGATTTCGCCGAGTGGGGAGAGGAAATCGCTCAGCCAGACGAATTGCGCATGTCTGCTCATGGGCGCATCGGGCGGCAGCGCGGCTTCGTCCGGCGGCCGGTCGATCAGGCGGTGGGCGATGCGGCTCAGCACGGCGCGGCCGCTGCCCGGTCCGTGGCCTTCGCCCAGCAGCGCGATGCGCTCGCCGCCGCGGATGAGCAAGGCGCCAAGGGCCAGTGTGAGCACGGTGGCGCGATCGAGCTTGCTGGCCTCGGCGGCATCGGATTGGAAGCGCATGCCCGGCGAGGCATCACGCCAGAACCACACCGCCTCTGCCGCTTCCCATTCGCGCTCGCGCACGAACAGATGCTGCGACTTGGCCGATTGCCGCCAGTCGATGGCGGTGGACGGGTCTTCGGCCTGATAGCGGCGGAACTGCCAGAAGGTTTCACCCATGCCCGCCTTGCGCCGGCCATGCACGCCGAGACTTACCGATGAGGCCAGCCGTTCTGCTGCCACCTGCAGCGGCGGCAGGCCGGCGGCCAGCGCCTCGGCCTGGGCGCGCACGGCTTCGGGAGAAACGGGCGTTTTGCCGATCAAAGAATGCTCCGGCACAGACGATCGATCACGCCGGAGATCGTCGTGCCTTCCGCGCGCGCCGAGAAGTTGAGCGCCATGCGATGGCGCAGCACCGGCTGGGCCAGCGACGCCACGTCGTCGATCGAAGGCGCGAAGCGGCCTTCGAGCAGTGCGCGCGCCCGCGCCGCCAGCATGAAGGCCTGGCTGGCGCGCGGGCCGGGGCCCCAGGAAATGGAATCGCGCAAGGAGGGATCGCCGCTGTCGTCCGGCCGCGCCGCGCGCACCAGCTTGAGGATTGCTTCCACCACCTTTTCGCCCACCGGCAGACGGCGGACGACGGCTTGCGCCTCCATCAACTCCTGCGGCGTGCAGACGGCTTCGGGCCGCTGCTCCTCGCCGAAGGTGGTGGCGAGCAGCATCTGCTTTTCGGCATCGCGGTCGGGATAGCCGACATCGATCTGCAACAGGAAGCGGTCGAGCTGCGCCTCGGGCAGCGGATAGGTGCCTTCCTGCTCCAGCGGGTTCTGCGTCGCCAGCACATGGAAGGGCTGGGGCAGGTCGTAGCGCGCGCCGGCGACGGTGACATAGCGCTCCTGCATCGCCTGCAGCAGCGCCGATTGCGTGCGCGGCGAGGCGCGGTTGATTTCGTCCGCCATCAGCAGCTGCGCGAATACCGGCCCCTTGATGAAGCGGAAGCTGCGGCGGCCGGCATCGGCTTCTTCCAGCACCTCGGAGCCGATGATGTCCGCGGGCATCAGGTCGGGCGTGAACTGGATGCGTTTCCAGTCGAGCCCCAGCGCGATGCCCAGCGTTTCGACCAGGCGCGTCTTGGCCAGGCCCGGCACGCCGATCAGTAGGCCATGGCCGCCGGCCAGCAGCGTCACCAGCGTTTCCTCCACCACCTGGCCCTGGCCGAAGATCACCTGGCCGATGGCCTTGCGCACGCGGGCAAAGGTGGCGGCTGCCTGTTCCGCCCGGGCCACGGCATCGTCGTCCGGGGTGCCGCCGACCATGAGATTGCTTGGTGTCATGAGAACCATCCGAATCGGGCCCGATCGGGCATCTGGTGCAGTTTACCCGAACGGACCGCAAAACTTGCCGGCCCGAAGCCCCACGCCTATGTTCGAACTCACGCAGGGCCGCAGGATGAGACATTTATGTCGCATTCCGGGCTGGCTCGCGCAACCCGCGAAACGCAGCCGGCAAACGGAGTTGAAGTCAGCATCATGGCGGAATTGAGCCTCTCGCCTTTCCTGACGGGACTTCCGGCAGCTTCCGGCAAGCTGCCGCCGGTGGAGGATTGGCACCCCGCCCATTGCGGCGAAATCGACATCCGCATCGCGGCCGATGGCACCTGGTTCCATGAAGGTTCGCCCATCGGCCGCAAGGAACTGGTGCGGCTGTTCTCGACCCTGCTCCGAAAGGACTCGGACGGCTTTCACCTCGTCACGCCCGCGGAGAAGATGCGCATCGCGGTGGAGGATGCGCCGTTCATGGCGGTGCTGCTGAAGGCCGTGGGCGAGGGCAAAGACCAGCACCTCGTCTTCACCACCAATGTGGGTGACGAGACAGTTGCGGGGTCTGAAAATCCCATCCGCGTCGAAACCGATCCGGTGACCCATGAGCCCGCGCCCTATGTCCATGTGCGCCGGGGGCTGGAGGCCAAGATTTCGCGTGCGGTGTTCTACCAGCTTGCCGATCTCGGCGTGCCGTCGGCGGCGGACCGCCATGTGCTCGGCGTGTGGAGCGAGGGCGTGTTCTTTCCGCTGGGGCGGGTGTGATGGATTTGCCAAGCCTCGCCTCGCGCCTGCTGCCCGAAGCGCCTGCGCTGTCGCTCACGCCAACGCGTAGCGACTACGACCTCGATCCCGAGCACCGTCCCGATGGCCCGCGCAAGCTGAAACCGGCGGCGGTGCTGATGCCGATCGTCCGGCGCGACGAACCGACGGTGCTCTTCACCAAGCGCACGGCGCATCTGGCGCGCCATGCCGGACAGGTGAGTTTTCCCGGCGGGCGCGTGCACGAGAACGATGCCTCGCTGGTCGAAACCGCGCTGCGCGAGACGCGTGAGGAAACCGGCATCGCGGCGGATTACGTTTCGATTGCGGGTTTTCTCGATTCCTACGAGACGGGCACGGGCTTTGCCATCGTGCCGGTGGTAGGATTGCTCCGCGAAGGTTTCACGCTCCATCCTGACCCGGGCGAGGTGGAGGAGGTGTTCGAAGTGCCGCTCGCCTTCCTGCTCGATCCGGCCAACCACAGGCTCGAGGCGGCCGAATGGAAGGGCCGCAAGCGCCGCTATCATGCCTTCACCTACGGGCGGCATTATATCTGGGGCGCTACCGCCGCGATCCTGGTGGGTTTCGCAGAAAGGCTGAAGCCATGATGCGCATGGTGCTGGAGCGCATGGCGTTGTTCGGCATTCCGTTCGTCCTGTTTGCGGCCTATGTGGTGGCGAGCCAGCGCGTCGCGCAAAAGCCGCGGCCCGATACGCCGTGGGTCTGGCTGTCCGTTGCCGGGTTGGCGCTGGTGATCGCGAGTTTCGTTTTTGTTGGCTTGATCGAAGGCGAAAGCACCAAAGGCGTGTATGTTCCTCCCCAAGAGGTGAACGGCAAGATCGTGCCGGGCCATGTCGATCAGGGAAGAACGCCATGAGCACCAAGCTCGATCCCGCCCGCCAGGCCTGGATGCGGTGGCCCGAGACGCTGGCGGTGCTGGCGGCGCTGACGAAGGACGGCGGCGCGGCGCGCTTCGTCGGCGGCTGCGTGCGCAATGCACTGCTCGGTCGCGAGGTGGATGACATCGACATCGCCACGCCGCTGCTGCCGGACGACGTCGTGAAGCGGCTGAAAGCGGCGGGCCTCGGCGCGGTGCCTACCGGCATCGAGCACGGCACGGTGACGGCGGTGGCGAACGGCAAGCCCTATGAAATCACCACGCTGCGCCGCGACGTGGCGACCGACGGGCGGCATGCCGTGGTGGCGTTCACCACCGACTGGGCCGAGGACGCGTGGCGGCGCGACTTCACCATGAACGCGCTGTATGCCGGCGCCGACGGCGAAATCTTCGACTACGCCAGCGGCATCGCGGATTTGAAAGCGGGTCGTGTGCGCTTCATGGGCGATGCCGTCACGCGCATCCGCGAGGATTATTTGCGCATCCTGCGCCTGTTCCGCTTCCAGGCGTGGTACGGCAAGGGCGAAATCGACCCTGAAGCGCTGCAGGCTGCGGCCGCGGAGCGAGCAGGATTGCAGAAGCTCTCCGGCGAACGCATCGCCAAGGAGATGCTGAAGCTGCTGCGCGCTGAGAATCCTGTACCTTGTCTGCGTGCGATGGCGGCGACTGCGATCCTGCCGGAGATCATGCCGGGCGCCTTGTCGCTGGCGCGGCTGGAGCGTCTGGTGCAGATCGAGAGTGATGCCTTCTTTGCGCCGGATGCGATCCTGCGCCTCGCCGCCTTGCTGCCTGACGACATGAAGGCGGCGGGCGCGCTGTGCGATCGCTGGAAACTCTCCAACGCCGATCGGATGCGGCTGGAAGATCTGGCGAGTGCGACGGAGAAGATCGTTCCCTATCTCTCCATCCGCGAGGTGCGCAAGCTGCTTTACAGGCTGGACAGGCAGCGCTTCCGCGACCGCGCGATGCTGCGCTGGGCCGAAGATCCCAAAACCTCCAACGCGGTGCAATGGCGCGCGCTGCTGGCGATGGCCGATAGCTGGCAGCGCCCGCACTTTCCGCTCACCGGCCGCGAGGTGATGGCGGCGGGCGTACCGGAAGGGCCGCTGGTCGGGCGCGTCCTGGCCGAAGTGGAAGAGTGGTGGATCGACGCCGATTTCACCGCGGATGAATTCTCCCTGGCCGAGCGCTTGAAGGCCGTGGTGCAGGCAACGGTGTATTGATGGCGTTCGAAACTCTCGATGCGATTTCCCTTCCCGGCGATCCGGCCAAGGCGAACGAGGATGCCTTCGCCCATCGCGCGGGCGCGGCGGTGGTGCTGGACGGCGCCACCGGGCTGGGCGAGCCCTTGCTGCCGGGACAAAGCGATGCGGCCTGGGTCTCGCGCTTCGGTGCCAACCGGCTGATGGCGCATTTGAGCGGCGGTGCAACGGCTTCGGCCGCGCTCAAAGCCGCGCTCGTGGATTGCGAGCGCTCGTTCGTTGGGCTGCGCCGCCGCGCGCCGGAACACACTTATGAGATTCCCTTCGCATCGATGATGCTGGCGGTGGAAAGCGCGGGCGGCTTCGATGCTTTCTGGTATGGCGATTGCGCGGCGGTGGTGAAGCGGGATGAGGAACCGGCGATCCTGATCGGCGAAGCCTTCGAGAAGAAGGCGCGCGAGCGCGAAGGTGCAGCCCGTCTGGCCGCCGCACGCGGGCTGGCGCCCGCTGCCGGCATCAACCGGCCGGAATTTCTGTCGTCGCTGCGCAAGGCGAGGAACCGGGTGAACACGGAAGGCGGCGGCTGGCTGTTCGGCCCCGATGCGCGCGCCGCCGATCAGGTGCAGATGAAGCGCGTGGCTGCGCCGGCCGGCACTCTGGTGCTGCTGGCCAGCGACGGCTTCCTGGCGCTGGTCAGCGAGTATGGCCGCTACGACCTGGACGGGTTGCTGGCGGCGGCGCAGTCGAGCGGGCTGGCGGCACTCGGCAAGGAACTGCGCGAGATCGAGAACGCCGATCCCGACGGCACGGGCTTCCCGCGCTTCAAGAAGAGCGACGACGCCACGGTGCTGCTGCTGCGCGTGGCGTAAGCGCCGAAGGTTACGTACTGCTGTCATCCCCCGCGAATGCGGGGGATCCAGGTGACGCCGTCTTTATCCGTGATGGTTTCAACTGGGTGGCCCGCAGTTGCGGGCCATGACACCCGAGTTTTGTGTCACCGTCCGAACGCCACGCTCAGCGCATGAACATCAGTTCCTGGCCGCCGAACCAGATCATGCGCATCGCCACATAGAAAACGATGATGAGCCCGGCATAGCTGATCCAGGGATGGCGCTGCAGCAGATTGGCGATCAGCGAGGCGGCAAGGCCCATCAGCGCCACCGAGAGCACCAAGCCTACCGCCAGCACCCAGACATGGTCCATCGCCGCGCCGGCCACCGCCAGCACGTTATCGAGCGACATGGACAGGTCGGCCAGCACGATCTGCAGGATGGCGCGGCGGATGGAACTGTGCGCGGGCACCGCAAAGGCGACGGGGCAGGCCGGGCCGCTGGCCTTCACCTGCCGCGCTTCGGCGATATCGCGCCACAGCCGCCAGCAGACCCAGAGCAGCAGGATGCCGCCCGCAAACATCAGCCCGATCACTTCGAGGATACTGGCCGTCATGGTGGCCAGGATCACGCGCAGGATCACCGCCGCGGTCAGGCCCCAGAACACCACCTTGGCGCGATCGGGCTTGGGCACGTTGGCGGCGGCCATGCCGATCACCACCGCATTGTCGCCCGCCAGCACGATGTCGATCAGGATCACCTGAAGCAGGGCGGCAAGGGAGGGATTGGCGATCTCGTGCAAGATGAGGATCTTTCAGGGCCAAATATCTTAAGGCCAGCGCACTTCCGGCGGCAGGGACATCAGGATGGCTTCGACATTGCCGCCGGTCCTGAGGCCGAACATCGTGCCCCGGTCATAGAGCAGGTTGAACTCCACATAGCGACCGCGCCGGACGAGCTGGTGTGCCCGCTCGGCCTCGGTCCAGGCTTGCCCCATCCTCTGCCTTACGATGTGGGGATAGATGGCGAGAAATGCCAGCCCCACCTCGCGGGTGAAGGCGAAGTCCGCCTCCCAGTCGCCGCTGGCCAGGTGGTCGTAGAAGATGCCCCCGGCGCCGCGCGGCTCGCCGCGATGGGGCAGGTAGAAATACTCGTCGCACCACTTCCTGAAGCGGGGGTAGTAGGCCGGATCGTGGGCATCGCAGGCCGCCTTGAGGGCAGCGTGGAACTCGGCGGCGTCCTCTTCGTTCGGAAACATGGGCGTGAGATCGGCCCCGCCGCCGAACCAGCCCTTGGTCGTCACGATATGCCGCGTGTTCATATGCACCGCCGGCACATGGGGGTTGCGCAGATGGGCCACCAGCGAAATGCCGCTGGCCCAGAAGCGCGGGTCTTCGGCGGCGCCCTCCACCTGCTTGGCAAAATCCGGGCTGAAGCGGCCATAAACAGTGGAGACGTTGACGCCCACCTTCTCGAACACGCGCCCATGCATCAGGCTCATGACACCGCCGCCGCTGTCCTGATCGTCCTCGCGCGGACGGTCCCATGCCTTGCGCACGAAGCGGCCCGGCGGCAGCCCGCCGCTCACGGCTGCGGGCGCCTCGTCCTCGATGGCTTCGAAAGCGGCGCAGATGCGGTCCCGCAATTCCTCGAACCAGGCGCGGGCGCGGGCTTTGCGCTCTTCGATCTGTCCGGTCACGGCTTACGGAAATCCCTTCGTCTGCCTGAGCGCTTCGCCCAGCACCATTGCCGCGGCCTGGGCCACGTTGAGCGAGCGCAGGCCGGGCAGTAGCGGGATGCGCAAGGCCACGTCTGCTGCGGCATGAACCTCCCCCGGCGCCCCCGCGCTCTCCCGGCCGACCAGAATGGTGTCATCGGCCGCGAATTCATAGTCCGTGTAGGGAAGGGCGGCTTTGGTGGTCAAGAGAATGAGGCGCCCGCCCCGGGTCCGCTGCGCGGCGCGGAAGGCATCCCAGGAGGCGTGGCGGACGAAATCGGCCTTGTCCAGATAGTCCATCCCGGCGCGACGGAAGGCCCGGTCGGTCAGCAGGAAGCCACAGGGCTCGATGATCTCCACGCCCACGCCGAGGCACGCCCCAAGGCGGATCAGGCTGCCGGCGTTCTGGGGGATGTCAGGCTCGAACAGTGCGAGTTTCATGAGAAGAATTTAATGGCAGCGGTCCACCTGACAGCAAATAGAGTGGCGAAGCGGGACACATCCGCGCACTGGCCTGCTGAGGCCGGTATCGAATGCCCCTAAAACGCAAGAATCTCGCAAAGCTGAAATGGATTTAGCTATTTCTGCGGCATCGTGCCGCAAGACCCTCCAGAATCGACCATCTATTTTACGCGCGTTCCTGGGAGCGCGCCGGTATACCGGGGCTGGCGCGAGGGCTCCCATTTCCTGCCCCCCCGGCTCGCGCTCTTCAGAAGGTGAATCGCGTGGCAAGCACGATAGCGGCCGATCAATCCACTCGGCGCGACTTCCTTTATATTGCAACCGGTGCCGTGGCTGCCGTCGGTGTGGCCGGTGCAGCCTGGCCCTTGATCGATCAGATGAATCCGTCTGCGTCGGTCCTGGCCCTGTCCAGCACCGAGATCGATATTTCCTCCATCCAGGAGGGCCAGCAGATCGTGGCGATGTGGCAGTCCAAGCCGGTTTTCATCCGCAAGCGCACCGCCAAGGAGATTGCCGAGGCCAAGGCCGTCCCGGTCGCCAGCCTGCCGGACCCGCTGGCGCGCAACGCCAACCTGCCCGATAGCGCCCCGGCCACGGACGCCAACCGCGAGATCAAGCCGGAATGGCTGGTGGTGGTCGGCATCTGCACCCATCTGGGCTGTATCCCGCTGTTCGGCGAGGGCGACTACGGCGGCTATTTGTGCCCCTGCCACGGTTCGCAGTATGACACCGCCGGGCGCATCCGCCGCGGACCTGCGCCGCAGAACCTGCCCATCCCGCCCTACGCCTTCGAGGGCGCCACCAAGATCAAGATCGGCTAAGGAGCGAGCGATGTCCGGCCCTTCCACCTACACGCCGTCCAACGGCTTCACGCGCTGGCTTGATTCGCGCCTGCCGTTGCTGCGCTTCATGAACGACACGATGGTGACGTTCCCGACGCCCAGGAACCTCAACGTCTGGTACACCTTCGGCGGCATCCTCACCTTCTGCCTGGCGGTGCAGATCGTCACCGGCGTCGTGCTGGCGATGCACTTCACCCCCACCGCCGCCGGCGCCTTCGACAGTGTCGAGAACATCATGCGCGACGTGAACTATGGCTGGCTCATCCGCTATGTGCACGCCAACGGCGCCTCGATGTTCTTCCTGGCGGTCTACATCCACATGTTCCGCGGCCTCTATTACGGCTCCTACAAGGCACCGCGCGAGGTGCTGTGGATCCTCGGCGTCATCATCTATCTCCTGATGATGGCCACGGCGTTCTTCGGCTATGTGCTGCCCTGGGGCCAGATGTCCTTCTGGGGCGCCACGGTGATCACCAACCTGTTCTCCTCGCTCGACCAGGTGGTGCCGCATATGGGCACGGCGATCGCGCATTGGCTGTGGGGCGGCTTCGCGGTCGGCGATCCCACGCTCAACCGCTTCTTCTCGCTGCACTACCTCCTGCCCTTCGTGATCGCCGCGGTGGTTGGTCTGCACATCTGGGCGCTGCACGTGCCGGGCAACAACAACCCGCTGGGCATCGACGTGAAAGGCCCGCAGGACACGCTGCCCTTCCATCCGTATTACACGGTGAAGGACGCGTTCTACATGGTGCTGTTCGCCATGCTGTTCGCGGTGCTCGTCTTCTACGCCCCGAACTTCGTCGGCAATCCGGACAATTACACCCCGGCCAATCCGCTGGCGACGCCGGCGCACATCGTGCCGGAATGGTATCTGCTGCCCTACTACGCGATGCTGCGCGCGGTGCCGCAGAAGCTGCTGGGTGTGCTGGTGTTGTTCGGCGCCATCGCCACGCTGGTGTTCATCCCCTGGCTCGATACCTCCAAGGTGCGCTCGCTGCGCTACCGGCCGATGCTGAAGCCGTTCTTCTGGGTTCTGTTCTTCGATTGCATCCTCTTGGGCTATCTCGGCTCGCAGGAGCCACAGGCGACGACGAACGTGTTCGGCCTCGAGCTTTCGGACCTTTTGCTGGCCCGCATCGGCGCGATCTATTACTACGCCTTCTTCTGGATCTGCCTGCCGGTGATCGGCCTGATCGAGAAGCCCAAACCCCTGCCCCAGAGCATCGCCCAGGCGGTGCTCGGTTCCCACGCTGCCGCGGCGGCCGAGTAAGGAGAAGAACGATGCGCACTGCTCTCCGCCTCGGATTGTCGCTTGCCTTCGCGGCCGCGCTGGCCGGTTCGGCCGTGGCCGCAACTGTCATGGGCGAAGCCCAGGCACCGAAGGACGTCTCCTTCTCCTTCGAAGGACCATTCGGCACCTATGACCGCGCGGCGCTGCAGCGCGGCTTCCAGGTCTATAACGAGGTCTGCAAGAACTGCCACAGCCTCAACCTCGTCTCCTTCGCAGCGCTGACGGAGCCGGGCGGCCCGGAATTCACGGACGCCGAGGCCAAGGCCATCGCCGCCTCCTATCAAATCCCGGCCGATCCCAACAAACAGGGCCAGACCTATGACGACAAGGGCAACCGCCTGACCCGTCCGGGCATCCTGGCCGATCACTTCCCGCCGCCCTTCCCGAACGAGGAAGCCGCCCGCGCCACCTTCAATGGCGCGCTGCCACCCGATCTTTCGGTGATCGTCAAGGCGCGCGAAGGCGGGCCGCAATATGTCTATTCCATCCTCACCGGCTTCGGGCAGAACCCGCCCAAGGGCTTCACGGTGGTGGACGGCAAGTATTTCAACCCGTATTTCGCGGGCTGGAACATCTCCATGCCACCGCCGCTGGCCGATGGCGCCGTCACCTATACGGACGGCACCAAGGCCACGCTCGACCAGGAAGCCCATGACGTGGTCACCTTCCTGACCTGGGCAGCCGAGCCGAAGATGGAGCAGCGCAAGCGCCTGGGTTTTGAGGTGCTGGTGTTCCTCACCGTGTTGGCCGGACTGCTCTATCTGTCCTATCGCCGCGTCTGGAAGGACGCGCACTAGGCGAAGCCGAATTTTGAAGCCGAAGCGGGCGGGGCGAAACCTCCGCCCGCTTTGCTTTGGAGCGGCGTGCTTGTTCCGGCGCCGTCCCGTGCTAAAACGCCCGCATTCCAAGAGGGCGCGGTATGGGCAGGACGGTTCTGGGCATCATCGGCGGCAGCGGCATCTACGATATCGCCGGGCTTGAGCACGCGCGCTGGGAGCGCGTGGCCAGCCCCTGGGGCGAGGCTTCGGACGAACTGCATTTCGGCACGCTGCATGGTGTGGACATGGTGTTCCTGCCGCGCCACGGCCGCGGCCATGTGCAGTCGCCCACCACCATCAACTACCGCGCCAATATCGATGCGCTGAAGCGCGCGGGCGTGACCGACATCATCTCGCTGTCCGCCTGCGGTTCGTTCAAGGAGGAATTGCCGCCCGGCACCTTCGTGATGGCCGACCAGTTCATCGACCGCACCCACAACCGCGAGAAGACCTTCTTCGGCGCCGGTTTCGTGGCCCATGTGTCGCTGGCTCATCCGGTTTGCCCGAAATTGCAGGGCGCGCTGGTGGAGGCCTGCGAGGAAGAAAAGATTCCCTATGCCAAGGGCGGCACCTATCTGGCGATGGAAGGCCCGCAATTCTCGACGCTGGCCGAGAGCAAGCTCTACAAGAGCTGGGGCTGCTCGGTGATCGGCATGACGGCGATGCCCGAGGCCAAGCTGGCGCGCGAGGCCGAGCTGCCCTACGCCATCGTCGCCATGGTGACGGATTTCGACTGCTGGCACCCGGACCACGATCACGTCACGGTGGAGACGGTGGTGAAGGTGCTGACCGGCAATGCCGACAAGGCCCGCGCGCTGGTCAAGCGCGTGGCGCCCAAGCTCGGGCCTGAGCGTTCGCCCAGCCCGCTCGGCATCGAGACGACGCTCGACACCGCCATCATCACCGCGCCCGACAAGCGCGACGCCGAACTCTTCGCCAAGCTCGACGCCGTGGCGGGGAGGGTGTTGAAAGGAAACTGACATGGACTTCAAATCCGCCATCCGCACCATTCCGGACTATCCCAAGAAAGGGATCATGTTCCGCGACATCACCACGCTGCTCGGCAATCCGCGCGCCTTCCGCGCTGCGGTGGACGCGCTGGTGCAGCCCTATGCCGGCATCAAGATCGATAAGATCGCCGGCATCGAGGCGCGCGGCTTCATCCTCGGCGGCGCGGTGGCGCATCAACTTTCCGTCGGCTTCGTGCCGGTGAGGAAGAAGGGCAAGCTGCCCCACACCGTGATCGGCGAGGACTACGATCTCGAATACGGCAAGGATCGCGTGGAGATTCACGCCGATGCGGTCAAGCCGGGCGAGGCCGTGATCGTGGTGGACGACCTCATCGCCACCGGCGGCACCTGCTTCGCCGCCATCAAGCTGCTGGAGCGGGCGGGCGCGCGGGTGGCGGGCTGCGCCTTCGCCATCGACCTGCCGGAACTGGGCGGCGCCGACAAGATTCGCGCCCTCGGCAAGGAAGTCGTGGCGCTGGTGAGCTTCGAAGGCCACTGAAACCCCTTTGAATCTTGCGGATTTGTAATCGGCGCCCGTGGTTGCCGCGGGCGTGTTGCGGCCTATATTCATTCCAAGTTCAGAGAGGGCCCGACCGGGAAGGCTGATCCACCATCAGCCCGAGAGGTCCATCGTGAAGCTCGAGAACAAAATCGCCGTCGTCACCGGCGCCGCCAGCGGCATCGGCAGGGAAATCGCGCTGCGCTACGCTGAGGAGGGCGCCAAGGTCGCCATCGCCGACCTGAGGCTTGATGCCGCCCAGGCCACCGCCGACGAATTCGCCGCCAAGGGCCATGCCGCCATGGCCGTGGCCATGGACGTGTCCGACGAGAATGAGGTCAATGAGGGCATCACTTCGGTCGTGAAGGCCTGGGGCGGGATCGACATCCTCGTCTCCAACGCGGGCATCCAGATCGTCTATCCGATCGAAGAGTTCCCCTTCGCCTCGTGGAAGAAGCTGCTCGCCATCCATCTGGACGGCGCCTTCCTCACCACCAAGGCCGTGATCCCGCACATGTACAAGGCCGGCCGCGGCAGCATCATCTACATGGGCTCGGTGCATTCCAAGGAGGCTTCGGTGCTGAAGTCGGCCTATGTCACCGCCAAGCACGGCCTCATCGGCCTGGCCAAGGTGGTGTCGAAAGAAGGTGCCGCGCACGGCGTGCGCGCCAACGTCATCTGTCCCGGCTTCGTGAAGACGCCGCTGGTGGAAAAGCAGATTCCCGAACAGGCCAAGGAACTGGGCATCTCCGAGGAGGACGTGGTGAAGAAGGTCATGCTCAAGGATACCGTGGACGGCCAGTTCACCACCGTGGACGACGTGGCCGAGGTGGCGCTGCTGTTCGCCGCCTTCCCCAGCAATGCGCTGACCGGGCAATCGCTCGTCGTCAGCCACGGCTGGTTCATGCAGTAGGCGCGCAATGGCGGAACAGTCGGTTCTCGTGCTGCAAGGCGGTGGCGCGCTGGGTGCCTATCAGGCCGGGGTTTATCAGGAGCTGGCGGCCGGCGGCATCGCCATAGACTGGATCGCCGGCATCTCCATCGGCGCCATCAACGCGGCGATCATTGCCGGCAATCCGCCAGAGGCGCGGGTGGAGAAGCTCGACAGCTTCTGGAACACGGTGTCCTCCGGCGTGCTCGGCGAGCAGCTTGCCGCCGCCACGCTGCCTCGCGCGCTGGAGAACGAAGCCGGCGCCGCGTTCCTCGCCGCCTTCGGCGTGCCGGGATTCTTCAGCCCGCGTTTGCCCGCCGCGCCGTTCCAGCCGCCGGGGAGCACGGCCGCGCTCAGCCTCTACGACACCAGCCCCTTGCGCCGCACGCTCGAAACCCATGTCGATTTCGCGCGCCTCAATGACGGCCAGATGCGGCTCAGCGTCGGCGCGGTCCACATCCCCACCGGCAACTTCGCCTATTTCGACAACCGTTCCATCACTATCGGGCCGGAGCACATCATGGCCTCGGGCGCGCTGCCGCCTGGCTTTCCGCCGGTGGAGATCGACGGCGAGCTTTACTGGGATGGCGGCCTCGTCTCCAACACGCCGCTCGATTACGTGATGATGGAAGATGGTTGCGACGGCGATACCACTATCTTCCAGGTCGATCTGTTCAGCGCGCGCGGCGAACTGCCCAAGACGCTGCTCGACGTGGCCGAGCGCGAGAAGGACATCCGCTATTCCAGCCGCACCCGCTTCAATACCGACGTGGTGCGGCGGAACCGCGAGCGCAGCCGCGCGCTGCTCGCCCTGCTGGACAAGCTGCCGCCCGAGCTGAAGGAGGATCCCAACGCGAAGTACCTCGCCGCCTCGGCTTCCGCTGCCGGCTCGCTGGCGCTGGTGCACCTGATCTACCGCTCCAAGCATTACGAGACCCAGTCCAAGGACTATTTGTTCTCGCGCCGTTCCGTGCGCGAGCATTGGGCCGCCGGGCGCAAGGATGCCGCGCGTACCCTCCGCCATCCGGATTGGGTGGGCCGCCGGCGGGGCGTTCCCGGCATCGCGGTCTATGACCTGACCCGGGACGAGGCGCTGGACGAGGCGGCCGAGTGACCGCCCACTGAGCAGTTGCGCCGCCCGCCGCTTTGTCCCATATCCCCGAGCGGAAGCCGCGAGGACCGGGCATGAAGATCGCCGGCAAGCATTACCGCACCATCTGGCCTCTGGGCGAAGAGGCCGTCGAGGTCATCGACCAGACGCGCCTGCCGCATGAATTCGCCACGCTGACGCTCAGGACGGCCGAGGATTGCGCGCGCGCGATCAAGACGATGGTGGTGCGCGGCGCGCCGCTGATCGGCGCCACCGCCGCCTATGGCCTGGCGCTGGCGATGCGCGAGGACGCCTCCGACGCCGCGCTCGATGCCGCGCACGATGCGCTGCTCGCCACGCGGCCGACGGCAGTGAACCTGCGCTGGGCGCTCAAGCGGATGCGCGATCGCTTGCGCAACCACGCCCGCGAGGAGCGCGCCGCATTGGCCTGGGCCGAAGCCGCCGCGATCTGCGACGAGGATGTCGCCGTTTGCCGCGCCATCGGCGAGCACGGGCTGACGATTCTTCGAGCGGCCGCTGAACAGAAGAACGGCAAGACGCTCAATATCCTCACCCATTGCAATGCCGGCTGGCTGGCCACGGTGGACTGGGGCACGGCGCTGGCGCCGATCTACCTGGCGCATGATGCGGGCATCGACCTGCATGTCTGGGTGGACGAGACGCGGCCGCGCAACCAGGGCGCCTCGCTCACGGCTTATGAACTGGGCGGCCACGGCGTGAAGCACACCATCATCGCCGACAATGCCGGCGGCCATTACATGCAGGCCGGCAAGGTGGATCTCTGCATCGTCGGTACCGACCGCGTGACGGCGAACGGCGATGTCGCCAACAAGATCGGCACCTATCTGAAGGCGCTGGCGGCGAAGGACAATGATGTGCCGTTCTATGTCGCGCTGCCTTCCTCCACGATCGATTGGTCTTTGCAGTCCGGCCGCGACATTCCCATCGAGGAACGGGCGGACGACGAGCTGCTGAAGATGACCGGGCGCCTTCCCGGCGGCGGGCTTGCCACGGTGGAGATCGCCGCGCCCGGCTCGCCCGGCGCCAACCCGGCCTTCGACGTCACGCCCGCGCGGCTGGTGACCGGCTTCATCACCGAGCGCGGCGTCTGCGCCGCGACGGAAGCGGGATTGCGGGGGTTGTTTCCGAAATGAAATCCCGCTGGTCCGATGCCGATGCCGCCGCGTTCGTTGCCCGCTACAAAAGCGTGGGCGAAGATTTGGCGCTGCGCACCTATACCACGCGGCTGCTGGGCAGCGATCCGAAGCTGGTGCTGCATGGCGGCGGCAATACCTCGGTCAAGACGATTGTAAAAGACCAGTTGGGCGACGACGTGGAAGTGATCTGCGTCAAGGGCTCGGGCTGGGACATGGGCGCCATCGAGCCGGCCGGGCTGCCCGCCGTGCGCCTCCAACCGCTGCGCCGCCTGCGTGCGCGGGACAAGCTCTCCGACGCGGAGATGGTCAATTTCCAGCGCGTGAACCTGCTGGATTCCTCGGCGCCCAATCCCAGCGTGGAAACGCTGCTGCACGCCTTCCTGCCGCACAAATTCATCGACCACACGCATTCGACCGCCGTGCTTTCACTGGTCGATCAGCCGGACGGCGAAGCCATCGCGCGCGAACTCTATGGCGCGCGCCTCGCGTACGTGCCCTACATCATGCCCGGCTTCGCGCTGGCCAAGGCCGTGGCGGAAATCTTCGAGCGGTCGCCGGAGGTGGAAGGGCTTGTGCTCTTGCAGCACGGCCTCTTCACCATGGGCGAAACGGCACGCGAAGCATACGAGCGCATGATCGCATTTGTTTCGATGGCGGAAGAGCGGCTGCAACAGAACAGAAAGCCGCTGAAACCGGCCGCGCTGCCGAAATCTCTTGCCGATGTGGCGGAGATCGCGCCGCTCCTCCGTGGCGCCGTTGCCATCAGCCGGGATGAGTTGGCGGGCACGGTGAAGCGGCAGGTGATGGAGTTCCGCACCAGCCCTGCGATCCTCAATTACGTGAACGGCGCGGAGCTGACGCGCTATGCGCAGGTGGGCGTGGTCACGCCCGATCACACCATCCGCACCAAGAACTGGCCGCTGATCGTGCCCGCGCCGGAAACCGCAAAGCTGGATGAATGGAAGAAGGCGGTGGAAGGCGCGGTGGCTGGGTTCGTCGCGCACTACCATGACTACTTCGCGCGCAACAATGCCAAGAGCGCGGAGAAGAAGATCGAACTCGATCCCTTGCCGCGCGTCGTGCTGGTGCCGGGCGTGGGGCTGTTCGGCCTGGGCGCTTCCGCCAAGGATGCCGCCATCGCCGCCGACATCGCGGAGAACACGGTGGAGGTCATCAGCGATGCCGAAGCCATCGGCAGCTATCGTTGCATCGGCGAAGCCGACATGTTCGAGATGGAATACTGGTCGCTGGAACAGGCCAAACTGGGCAAGGCGGCCGAAAAACCGCTGGCGCGGCAGGTGGTGGTGATCACCGGCGGCGGCTCGGGCATCGGCGCGGCCACCGCCAGGGCCTTCGCGAAGGAAGGCGCGGAGGTCGCGGTGCTGGATCGCGATCACCATGCGGCAATAGCTTCCGCAAAGGCGGCGCACAAGAACGCGCTCGCGATCCGCTGTGACGTGACGGATCCGGACGAGGTCCGCCAGGCCTTCGCCAAGGTGGTGGAAGCGTTCGGCGGCGTCGATATCGTGGTGTCGAACGCGGGCGCGGCGTGGCAGGGCCGGATCGGCGCGGTGGACGACGAAACGCTGCGCAAATCGTTCGAGCTGAATTTCTTCGCCCATCAAGCGGTGGCGCAGGCCGCGGTGCGGATCATGCGGGCGCAGGGCACGGGCGGCTGCCTGCTGTTCAACACCTCCAAGCAGGCCATCAATCCGGGCAAGGATTTCGGGCCCTATGGATTGCCCAAGGCGGCAACGCTGTTTTTGATGAAGCAATACGCGCTCGATCACGGGCGCGACGGCATCCGCTCCAACGCGGTGAATGCCGACCGCATCCGCTCCGGGCTGCTGACGGATGACATGGTGGCCGCGCGTTCCAAGGCGCGCGGGGTGAGCGAGAAAGATTATCTGAGCGGGAATCTGCTGGGCCGCGAAGTCACCGCCGCCGACGTGGCCGAGGCCTTCGTTTATCTCGCCAAAGCCACCAAGACCACCGCCGCCACGCT
>JAGWZW010000138.1 GCA_018971835.1 Alphaproteobacteria bacterium | reverse complement strand
GAAACAATCTGTCCGCGCGTCTCATGACGGCACCGTCGCAAATCACTCCTGACAGCATGTTGTCAGCAGGATGTCAGTATGACCAGAGCCGAACCAAGGAGACACCGCCATGATCACGCTTTTCGGCTTCGGCCCCGCCTTCGGCCTTCCCGCCGCCAGTCCCTTCGCCATCAAGACAGATCTGCAACTGAAAATGTCCGGCCTGCCCTACACCTATGGCGAGGGCGGCATCCCGCAGAACGGCCCCAAGGGCAAGATTCCGTGGATTGAGGATGATGGCCTGCGCATCGGCGATTCCACCTTCATCCGCGACCACATCGAGAAAAAATACGGCGTCGACCTCGACGCCGGCCTGACGCAGGAGCAGCGCGCCCGCGCCTGGTGCATTGAGCGCATGCTGGAGGACCATCTCTATTGGGCGATGGTTCAGGAGCGCTGGCTCGACGACGCGAATTTCACCAAGGGTCCCTCCACCTTCTTCGACCGGATGCCGGAAGGCATGCGCGAGACCGTGCGCCGCGAAACCCGCGAGCGGGTGAAGGCGACGCTGCATGCCCAGGGCCTCGGCCGTCATGCGCCGGCGGAAATCGCCGATCTTGGCGCGCGCTCCATCGCCTCGCTGGCGGTGCAGATGGGCGACAAGCCTTATCTGATGGGCGACACGCCTTGCGGCACCGACGCCACAGCCTTTGCTTTTGCGGTTTCGGTGCTGACGCCATTCTTCAACGGCCCACTGCGCGATGCGGCCTGCCTTTATCCCAACCTGCTCTCTTATACGGGACGGATGATGCAGCAATACTATCCGCAGATCGCGGCAAAGGCGGCGGCGTGAGCCGTCAATCGAGATAGGCCTCGGTAACCGCGCCGTCGAGATGGCGGACGCGGGCCGGGGCCAGAATCTCCGGCGGCAACAGCCGCGCATTGACGCCCATGCGGTCGCGCGTCTTGTCGACGGGAGCCTCATGCGTGACGCAGCCGCAGGTCTTGCAGCGATGGAACTCGATCGACCTGTTGCCCCACATATAGATGTCGGTTTCGCCGGTGGCTCGCACGTCCTTCGGCGAATAATAGCCCCAGAGCACGCCATAGCGCCGGCAGATCGAGCAGTTGCAGTCCGTCACCGTATCCGGTGCGTGGGCGACTTCGATCTTCACGGCGCCGCAATGGCAGGAGGCTTCGATCATCGGGACAGGCTTAGGGGATGGCGGCCCGCAGCATAGAAGAAATAGGACGGGCCGGCATTACTGATTATCTTGCGACGGCGGCGGTTCGACCTGATCGCGCCGCGCCGCAGCGTCGGCTCGTTTGCGCGCCTCGGCTATCGCTTTTTCGATTTCCGGCTGCTCTTGTCGCACGGCCCGTGCCACGTTCTCGGCGATCCTGGCATCGGCGATGGCCTTCTCGATGTCGGGCTTGGCCTCGCGCATCGCCCGCGCCACGGCCGCGTTGACTTTCGGCGTCACCTCTCGCATGGCGCGCGCCACGGTTTCGGCAATCTTGGCGTCGGCGATCGCCTTTTGAATTTTCACGGAATCCAGAGCCATCGCCTTGTTGACCGCCGCTTCTGAGCCTTCCCATTGCATGATCTGCACCGAACCCGGCGTCTCGAACTTCATGATCCGCACCGTGGTTCCGGCGGGCGGTGCCGGCGGTATCGCCGGAGCGGCGGGCGCGGGCGGGATGGCCGGCTCGGGCGGAATGGCGGGAGCCGGCGGCGGCACAGGCGGCGCCGCCATGTCGTCGTCCTGCACCGCTGGCGCGGGAACGACCGACGGCGCGGGCGACGGCGTCTGCTGTTCGTCGGCAAAGGACGGACGTGCCAGCGCCAGAACGGAGGTGGCCAACAGACCAAGGCCGGCGATCTTCAAGGCGTTCATCACAGTCACTCCTGCTCTCGACTGGGTTGGAGCCAAAATGGATTTCACGCGCGCCTCCAGGGCCGAGCGTCCGGCCATGGAAAGCTGCATGTCGGAAAGCGACGTCCGCTGCGGGCGGAATTCGGCCGCCAGCCGCAGCAGCTCTTCGGCGTAAGACGAAGCCTTGACGCCCGACCGGATCACCGCGTCGTCGGCGGCGATCTCGGCCTCGCGGCGCAGGGCGCGCGCCGCCAGCCAGACCAGCGGATTGGGCCAGTAGAGCGCGCAGGCCAGAAGCGACAGCGCCTGGGTCAGGCTGTCATAGCGGCGCACATGCGCCACTTCATGCAGCAGCACCGCTTCCAGCCGTTCGCGCGGCCACAGCACGGCCGCTTTCGGAAGCAGGACGACGGGTCTGAAAAATCCCCAGGTGATGGGTCCGGCGCCGCCCGGCGCGGTGGAGAGGCGCAGCTTCCAGTTCCGCCCGGCAATGGCGAGCTTCGACGCGTCGACGCCTTCCAGGAAATACGGCACGCTGCGGCGGTGCAACGCGCGAAGACCGAGGAGGCCGATCGCGCCCCGGCAGGCGATCCAGCAGACGCCGGCGAACCAGGCCGCGAAGACCAGCATGGCCAGCGTGCCGTGACCGATCATCGGCGCCGCCGGCGCTGCGGAGGCCGCGACGACGGGCAGTGCGGCGATGCTCTGCACCGGCGGCGGCACGGGATGCACGATGACGATCTGCGACGGCAGGATCGCGGCCAGCAGCGGCAGCACCAGTACGGCGCCGAACGCCGCCAGCCACACCAGATGGCGTTGGCTCGCGGTCCCGCGGAAATTTTCCGTCGCCAGCCAGGCCAACGCCAGGATCAGCGCCGCGCCGAGGAAACATTCGCCGCCGAACAGCAGCGCGCGCAAAGCGATCAGCGAGCTCATCGTCCTTCCTCTTTGGCTTGTTCGATCAGCCGCGCCAGGCGCTCCAGCTCTTCGCGCGACACATTGGTTTCGTCGCTGGTGAGCAGCGCCGCCACCACCTGCTCGACCGAATTGTCGAAGAAGGTCTTCAGCACCGTGTCGATGGCGCGCCGCCCCATCTGCTCGCGCGCCACCAGCGGCTCGTAGATGTAGCGCGTGCCGTCGCTGGCATGCCGCACATGGCCCTTCTTCTCCAGGATGGTGAGATGGGTGCGGATGGCGGTGTAGGTGGGCGGGTTGGGAATCTGTTCGAGAATCTGCGCGGCGGTGGCTTTGCCCAGCGTGTAGAGCGCTTCCATGATCTCGCGTTCGCGGCGGCTGTGGCCGTCCTTGGAAGCCTCGGCCTTGCGCGTGCGTTTCGTGAGCTTGTGCCTGACCATGCCAAAAAATTGGCATGAGTCCTTGAAACTGTCAATCGCACGAAAGCGTGATGACGGATTTCTCATCTCGGCGGGGCGATCACGCTTCGTCGAGATATTTCCAGGTGTCCGCGCCGTCGAAACGGCGCACCCGCGCGGCGGCGAGGACCTCCGGCGCCATCAGCCGCGCATTCACGCCCATGCGGTCGAGCGTCTTGTCGACGGGGGCCCAATGGGTGGCGCAGCCGCAGATCTTGCAACGATGGAACTCGATGGATTTGTCGCCCCACATATAGATGTCCGTCGCGCCTTCGGCCGGAACCAGGTGCACATTCTTCGGCGAATAATAGGCGCACAGCACGCCGGTGCGCCGGCAGATCGAGCAGTTGCACGACGTCACGGTCTCGGGCGCCGTCTCGATTTCGAGCCGGACCGCGCCGCAATGGCAGGAGGCTTCGATCATGAGGACCTCATGGGCTGCACAAACCGCGAACACACACTATATTAGCCCCATGGCGCACAACAACGGCATGATTCCCCAGGGCGGTTTCGCGGAAGGCCCGCGCGGCTTCGGTCAGATGACCGGCGCGGAGATTGCCGGCTTCGTGCCGCATCGCCCCTCGCGGCCGGAGAAATCCGAAGGCGGCAAGGCCTTCAAGCTGGTCAGCGAATACGAGCCGGCCGGCGATCAGCCCACCGCCATCGCCGATCTGGTGCGCGGCGCCAACGCCAACGAGCGCGACCAGGTGCTGCTCGGCGTCACCGGCTCGGGCAAGACCTTCACGATGGCGAAGGTGATCCAGATCACGCAGCGCCCGGCGCTGATCCTGGCGCCGAACAAGACGCTGGCCGCGCAGCTCTACGCCGAGATGAAGAACTTCTTCCCCGAGAACGCGGTGGAGTATTTCGTCTCCTATTACGACTATTACCAGCCCGAAGCCTATATCCCGCGCACCGACACCTATATCGAAAAGGATTCCTCGGTGAACGAGGAGATCGACCGCATGCGCCATTCGGCGACGCGGGCGATCCTGGAGCGCGACGACGTCATCATCGTGGCGTCGGTGTCGTGCATCTACGGCATCGGCGCGGTGGAGACCTATTCGGGCACCGCCGTCACCGTCGCCAAGGGCCACAAGCTCGACCGCATGGAACTGATGCGCAACCTCTCCGCCCTGCAATACCGCCGCAACGACGACAGTTTCGTGCGCGGCGCCTTCCGGGTGCGCGGCGACGTCATCGACATCTTCCCGGCCCATTACGAAGATCGGGCGTGGCGAATAGAATTGTTCGGCGACGATGTGGATTCGATCAGCGAGTTCGATCCGCTCACCGGCCGCTCGGCGGGCCGGCTCGACGCCATCAAGGTCTATGCGAATTCGCACTACGTCACGCCGCGCCCCACGCTGGCCCAGGCGCTGAAGGGCATCAAGGAGGAACTGCGGCTGCGCCTCGACGAATTCCGCGCCCAGGGCAAGCTCTTGGAAGCCCAGCGCCTGGAGCAGCGCACCACCTTCGACATGGAGATGATCGAGGCCACCGGCTCCTGCGCCGGCATCGAGAACTATTCGCGCTGGCTCACCGGGCGCAAGCCGGGCGAGCCGCCGCCGACGCTGTTCGAATATCTGCCCGACGACGCGCTGGTGTTCTGCGACGAAAGCCACGTCAGCGTGCCGCAGATCGGCGCCATGTACCGCGGCGACTACCGGCGCAAATTCACGCTGTCGGAATACGGCTTCCGCCTGCCGTCCTGCATCGACAACCGCCCGCTGAAGTTCGAGGAGTGGGACGCCATGCGCCCGCAGACCGTCTACGTCTCGGCGACGCCCGGCGGCTGGGAGCTGGAGCGCACCGGCGGCGTCTTCGTGGAGCAGGTGATCCGCCCCACCGGCTTGATCGATCCGCCGGTGGAAATCCGCCCGGTGGAGTCGCAGGTGGACGATCTGATCGCCGAGTGCCGGCTGATCGCCAAGCGCGGCTACCGCGCCCTGGTCACCACGCTCACCAAGAAGATGGCGGAAGACTTGACCGAATACATGCACGAGCAGGGCATCCGCGTGCGCTACATGCACTCCGACGTCGAGACGCTGGAGCGCATCGAGATCATCCGCGACCTCAGGCTCGGCGCCTTCGACGTGCTGATCGGCATCAACCTCTTGCGCGAGGGCCTCGACATTCCCGAATGCGCGCTGGTCGCCATCCTCGACGCCGACAAGGAAGGCTTTCTGCGCAGCGAGACCAGCCTGATCCAGACCATCGGGCGCGCCGCGCGCAA
>JAGWZW010000050.1 GCA_018971835.1 Alphaproteobacteria bacterium | reverse complement strand
TCGTCGGCGGCGCCGTGATCCCCATGCTGACGGGCTTCACCGCCGATCGGGTGGGGCTCAGCCTGGCGTTGTTCATTCCGGTTGCGTGCTATCTGTGGATCGCGGGCTTCGGTGCGTTGAGCAACAACCGGTAGCAATTGCCCGAACACGAAGCGCAGCAATGATACGGGCCGGTGGGGAACGGCGATTACACGGCATGGCTGCGTTGTGATGCCACGCAGCCAACTGGGCGCGCGCGATTAAGTCCGCTAATAGTTGATCTTGACGCCAATCGTGAAACGCTGGGAGGCATGCCGTCCCGCGCCCGCAACGTCGTTCTCGTAGGCCAGAACCGGTTCGATTTGATCGGTCAGATGATAGGCGGCTTCCACCCCGACGCGGAAGAGATTGTAGAGTTCGCCACGGTCGCGCAGATCGTTGTAGGCGCCGAGGCGCGCGCTGCGGACAAGGAACAGTTTCCCGGCGAGATGCAGGCCGCGCATGACCGGCACTCTGATCTCCAGATGGCTGCGAAACTGGGCAACGCCGCCGTCCATGAAGAGACGAGTACCGATGTCGAAATCTGTCGTCACCTTCCAGAAACCGGGCTTGAAACCAAGCCGGTAGACCGGTTCGGCAGCCCACTGTCCGCTGTCCAGGCCTGGACTTCCAGTCGCGGCACTGCCTGGTATGACCAGACCGAGGCCGATGGCGTCGGCGAAGCCGGATTGTTGAGTCAATGTGTAGTTCAGCCCGATCTCCTGATCCTGCAGCCCGTCATTGGTGCTGACGGTCCTGACGCCGTGTCGAACTTTCGAACGATAGAGAAACGCGTATCGCAGATCGTAATTGAGCGAAAAGCCGTTCCCAAATCCGTGCTCACCGAGAAGTCGGATCTGGGTCTTGTGCTCACTGCTTCCCGGCTGCGTTGCGCTGGAAAACGAATTCGCCGGGAATTGCTGGTCGGCATAATCATAGCGCAGCATCGCCTCGATATCGCCGCTCCCTGCCGCAGGAAACCATACGCCGGCTCTGGCCGTCGCCGGAAGCAGCGCAACCCAAATGGCGCAGACAGCAAGCGCCTTGCCGAGCAGGCCTAAGGTCGCTCCTGGTTTGCAGCCCGCCACCCGATCCGGCCGCATTCAGGCGGTCCCCAACTGATCGAATGCGTCCCGGGAATCCGGCCCGCCCAGGTTCGCCCATAACCTTGCATAGGGTCCGGGCTCGCGCAGCAACTGCGAATGCACCCCGCGTTGCGCGATGCGTCCCCGCTCGAGAACCAGGATCTGATCTGCTTCCGTCACCGTCTTCAGGCGATGGGCGATAATCAGCGCCGACCGGTTTGCGATCAGTCTTTTGACCGCTGTCATCAGGCGCGCTTCCGTCACCGCATCGAGATTGCTGCTCGGCTCGTCCAGGATCACGATCGGCGCATTGCTCAGCATCGCCCGCGCGATGGAAATGCATTGGCGCTGACCGCCAGACAATGTCTGCCCGCGCTCGGCAACGACATAGTCGTAACTGTCGGGCAAAAGTTCGATCACAGCGTCAATTCCCACTGCCCGCGCTGCGGCGATGGCATCGGCGCGCGTGGCGCCTTCGCAGCCGTAGCAGATGTTTTCCCAGACGCTGGCCCGGAAAATCACGGGCTCCTGAAGCACCAGCGCCACCTGTCGGCGCAAAAAGCCCAGGCTGATGGTACGCAGGTCGTGGCCGTCCAGCAGGATGCGGCCTTCCGCCGGATCGTAGAAGCGCGAAATCAGGCCGGTAATAGTGCTCTTTCCGGCGCCCGTCGATCCCACCAGCGCCATCGTCCTACCCGGTTCCAGAACCAGCGAAACATCGCTGAGAACCGGCTCGCCCGGCCGGTAATTGAAACTGACGCCATCGAAAACGAGGTGTCCCTGGCAATCCCGCGGCACCAGCGCCCGCGTCGGTTCGCGAACCGATGGCGTCTCGAGCAGATATTCGCCGATGCGCTCGGTCGCCACGGCAGCCCGGCCGACGATCCGTGCCGTCTTGGCAACGCGCCGCGTCGGCGCGGTCAAGGCGCGGAAATAGGCCAGGAACACCAGCATCTCGCCGGCCGTGATCCGCCCGTCCAGCACGCGGACGGCCCCATACCACGCGATAATGGCGGTGGCCGCCGCAACCGCCAGGGTCATGGCAGGCGAAAACTGTGCCTGGAAATTATTGGCCACACGCCCCGCATCAAAAATTCTTCTGGCGCCGGCGGCAAAGCGCTGATCTTCACGGCGCTCCTGGCCATAGGCCTGAACCAATTGAACGCTGCCCAGAACCTCGAGAGCCAGGCTCCACAACTCGCCCTCATGATGGCGTATGCGCCGGATCGCCCGCCGCAGCAGACCGGTATAGAGCCGGATGATGGCAAGCATCGCGGGGATTGTGGCGAGCACCACTAGGCCATAGCGCCAGTCGACGCTCAACATCACCGCCGTGATGCCGGCCATCGTCAAGGCATGCTGTATGATATCGCCGCCAACGGCCGTAATCAGATCCTGCAGTTTCTGCACGTCGCCGCTCAGCCGCGACATCAGATCGCCGCCCCGGTGGCGACGATGAAAATCGAGTGACATTCGCTGCAGATGCGCAAAGAGATCCTGCCGCAATGACAGCACGAGCCGCTGCCCGCCTTCGAGGAAGAGGCGACTGCCCGAATAATCCAGCAGCGCATCGAGAAGCCCCAGAACAAGGGTCATCAGGCACAGTGTGCCGAGCAGCGCGACGCGGTGACTGCTGCCCGGCAGCAGGCCGGACAGTGTCGGGGGCAGGGGCTTGGCGTAGATCACGCTGTCGATGATGAACTTCAACGGCCACGGCACGACCGCCAGCACTCCGGCACGCAGCGTCATGGCAATGCTGCCGGCGCCGAGCACGCGCCATTGCGGCTTCACATAGCGCATAATCCAGCGGCTGCTGCGCGGCGGCAGCGGCTCTTCCTCACGGTTTGTCATGCGGCGCGCATCGCTCCAATGTGTTCCTGCGCATCACGCAGGATCCGGCCGACGGCCTGTTCCCAGCTGAATTGCGAAAGTGCGCGCGCGCGCGCAGCTGCGCCCATCCGCCGGCGCCGCGCCGTGTCGCCTGCCAGTTCCAGCGTTTGCTCGATGAACGCGGCACGGTCGCCGGACGCAAACAATATGCCGGTCTTGCCGTCCTCGATCAGGGTTTCGAGCTGGCCCACCCGCGGCGCGATGACGGGCGTGCCCACGGCCAGCGATTCGACGACCTTGAGCGGCGAAAAATAAAAATCCTCCGTGAGCAGATAGGGTGCCGCGCTGACATCCATGGCAGCCAGGTGGGCGGGGATTTCGGCATGTGGGACGCGGCCGGTGAAGTTGGCCCGGCTCTCGAGTCCGTGCTCCGCAATCGTCTGCCTTGCAGCCGCCAGCCCAGGCCCCTCGCCGACACAGAGCAAGCGCAGCGCCGGATGCCGTTGCGACATGGTGATGAACGCATCGACCAGAAAATCCACGCCGTGCCACGGCTTGAAGCTGCCGATGAAGCCGAGCACCGGATCGCGGCCAAGCCCGAGCCGCGTGCGCACCGCCTCGCCGCCGGCGTCGGGGCGGAACCGCTCGGTGTCCACGCCGTTGGGAACGGTGGCGATCCGCTCGCCGGCAATGCCGCAGGACGCGACATAGCCGGCAACCTCGTCCGAAACCGCGATGATCCGCTCCGCTCCGGCAAAGGAGGCTTGCTCGGCCGCTGTCGCAATATCTTTAAGGCAAAGGCCGCGGAACTTTTCCTGTTCGCCGATCAGCGGAGCGTTCACCTCCAGAAAGCGCGGCACGCCCAGCGTTCGGGCCAGCCCGGCACCGGCGCAATGAAAAAGGGCATGGCGCTCATAGATCAGGTCCGCGCGGAAGCCGAGGCGCGCGAGGGTCGCCTCAACCCGCAGCGCGAAATACCGCTCGTAGACGAGGCGCGCCAGTTCGCGCCGTGCCGTGCGGTTGTCCGCCAGCGAAGCGGCAAGGCCCTGCTTCTCGCATTCGTTTTTCAGCAGCATTTCGCTCTTGAGCGGCGGCACTTCGATGATTCGCACCGGCGGCGCGCTATTGCCGTCTCCGAGCGTGGCGCAGAGCATAAGCACCTCATGGCCCTGTGCCGCCAGCGCCGTCACGAATTCGCGAACATGGACCGAGGCGCCCTTGTCGCCCAGCACCGGAATGCCGCGATCGGGATTGAGGTACAGAATTTTCATGGCCGCCTCATTTCGCCGGTTCGGGTAGGGATCCGGCATGCTGTCCAGGCAACACCGATTGAAGCAGATCAGGCGCAGGTCCGTTTCCGCCACCGTTCAGCATCAGGTCGCGAAGGGCCTTGGTGGTTTCCCGGGCGCTGAAGTCTTTTTCCAGGCGCCTGCGGGCGTTGTATGCCAGCCGGACGCCAATCTGCGGATCGCCGAGCAGCCGCCGCAGCGCTTCGGCCAGATTTCGCGGCGACTCGGACGGCGCCAGCAGTCCCGTGACATTGTCCAGCACCAGTTCCGGTATTCCCGAAACCGCCGTGGAAACGACCGGCACGCCGCTGGCCATTGCTTCGACGATCACGTTGGGGATGCCGTCCCGGTCGCCGTCCGCAACAATACAGGGCGCCAGGGCGAACACGTCTGCTTCCTGATAAAAGTCCAGCAGATCGGCATGCGTCATGGCGCCTTTCAATGTGATAAGGTCGGCCAGGCCCCGTCTCGCAACGTCGGCTTCCAGCGCGGGACGAAGCGGTCCCTCGCCGACGATCACACAGCGGAACCGGATTCCGCTCTTCTGCAGCAGATCACAGGCCGCAATCAGATCGCCGAACCCCTTCTTCGGTACGAGCCGCCCCACCGAAAGGATCAGCGGTGCGCCGTCGGGCCTGGCCCGAATCCTGTCACGCGGCGTAAACCGCGCCAGGTCGATGCCATGATAGACGAGGTGAAGCTTGCCGTGTGCGCCCGGGGGCGTGATACCCTTCAGATGGGCAACATTGTAGCCGGTGCAGGTGGCTACGAAAGCCGCCTCGCACACCCGTCTGCTGATTACCGGCGGCGGCGTCAGGTAGAGATCCTTGGCATGGGCGGTAAAGCTGAACGGGATGCCGGACATGATGCTGGCAAAGGAAGCAACGGCAGCTGGCGCGTTGGCGAAATGGGCGTGAATCAAGGTGACGTCCGCGCGTCGGCAATGATCGGCGACGAACCCGGCACGAACGAACTGCTTCCACACGCCAAGCGGGCGTCGGGACTGGAAGGAGGCCCCGGCTGCGCGGAGCAGCGCGTGCAAATAGCGCAAGGGCGTGCGCGCAAGGCAGGCGCCGTGCGCCCCCACCAACGCCGTGATTTTCGTGCGGATCCGCGGCGGAACGTGGTGAAGCGGCGCCCGGATGTCCTTCACCATCGGGTGATGGGGCGGCGGCTCAGGCTGCAATAGCGAAAAGAGCATGAGTCTGATGCCAAGGCTTTCCATGATGGCGATTTCGTTGAGGATGAAGGTTTCCGAAAGACGTGGATAACGCTTCATCACATAGGCAACGTGCGGCGGCGCGGCCTTGGTCATTGCACCGTCTCCAGTTCCTTGGCGTCGGCTTTCGTGAGGGCCTCAAACAAATCTCCGACGCGCTTGGCGCCATCGAGATCGAGGCCGTGGCCGCCGCCTCGCAGCGGGGCACCTGCCAGAACCTCTTCGATGGCTTGGCCCAGCCGCCGCTCTACCTCCGCGCCGGGCTCGACGGTGCGGACCAGCCCCATTTGCGCCAGCACGGCGGCGCGCATGCGCTGTTCGGCGCGCGGTGCGGCCCGCGGCACGATGATTGCCGGCTTGCCGCTGGCGATGATTTCGACGCTGGTATTGTAGCCGCCCATTGCGACCACCAGATCGGACTCCGCCAGCATCTGCGGAAGGTTCATGGTGGCAGCGATGATCTCGATATCGGGATCGCCGCCAGCCAGCTGATCCAGCGTGCTGCGCCGCGCAGCGGACATCAACGGCCCGGTGACGATCCGCGAGCGGACACGGCCTTTTATGCCGACGGCGAGAGCCTTGAGATAGGCATCCATCAGGAAATATCCGTCTTCGCCGCCGCCGGCCGTCACCAGCACCGTCGGGTTGTGCGCCGCCGGTTTGGGGGAGCGCGGCACCGGCGGGCGCGAAACATAGCCGCAATAGCTGAGCTTTTCCGCGACATGCTGGGGGATGGCATAGCCGTCGACCACGTCGAACACGGAGCGGCAGCCATAGACCAGGACGCGATCGTACAGATTTTCCAGAAGTGGAATGATGCCCTGCTGCCGCCAGATCTCGCGCACGGTTTGCGGACTGTCGAGAATGTCCCGCAGGCCGAGGATCACCTGCGTTCCCGGCAATTCGCGGCGGATGAACGCCAGGGTGGACAGCAATTCTCCGTTCATGCCCGCGGGCGCGTGGTCGACGAGCAGGATGTCGGGGCTGTCCTCGATCACCGCCTTGAGGATCAGTGCTTCCCGGTAAGCCTTCACAAGCCCGAAGGGCAGCGTCGAATAGCGCGGCACATAGGTTTCCACGCCCGTTTTTACCACGGGCGGCAGGGCGGTGACGTCAAGCCTTTCCGGCAACCGCCAGGAGCCGATGACGGGCGAACCGGTGAGCAGCCGGACCGAAAAGGCCGGCGTGCGCTCAAGAAGATGCTCGGCAATCGCCAGATTACGCCGCAAATGTCCGAGGCCGTAGGTGTCATGCGAATAGAGAAACACCTTCGGGGCGCCGCCCGCGGACCGCCGGCGCGCAATGCCACTCCACACGTCGCGAATATCGAGCTGAACGCCTAATCCCGTGGCGCACTTAGCCTCCGGCTCGTCGCATTTTACCGTACGCATTTGATTCATCACGGAGCCCTGTCTTATTGGCGGTCTGACGACACAATGCCTTGTCTGTGACATCCGCTTTTGGGCGCTGGTCACTTGACGTTTCAGACCGACATCTCCGTGTCATGCCGGTCTTATGCTGTTGATGATTAGTGATAAGGTGTCTCGCTGACGGGACGCTGACGGCGCAGTATGCAAATCCGTATAGTTGGGGTCAGCGTAAACAGATGATGAAGTGCGACCTGCGAATGCAGGATAGTGCGCGACAGCTGCCACGACCGGGTCTAGGCGCTGAGAATTTTTTGTGACGATGCCGGCAGGTTCTGACCCGGTGTCAGATCCAGAACGAGCCGGGTTCCACCGGCCGGGCGATCCTCGATCCGTGCGCAGCCGTCGTGGAGTTGTGCGATCCGTCGAACCAAGGCGAGGCCAATCCCGGCGCCATTTCCCGCCTGCCGGTCCGCGCGCCAGAAGCGCTCGAAAATCGCGCCGCGCTGATCCGCGGGGATGCCGGGACCGCAATCCTCCACCACGACAACTGGGCCGGAATCGACACGGACAGCGACGGTCGAGCCGGGCGGGGAATATTTCAGAGCATTGTCCAGCAGATTGCGGATGGCGATCTCGATTAGCGTCGCATTGCCCGCAACCGTACAGCCCGCCGCTGCGTGGTCAAGCTCGATTGTCTGACGGCGCGGAAGTGCAGCAACCACAGCATCCTCGCTAACCGTGCGCGCGACCGACGCCACATTCACCACGTCGCGCTCATGTGCCATGACATCTTCGGCCTGGGCGAAGCGCAGCAGTTCGTTGACGAGGTTTCCGAGTTCGGAGAGATCGTTCTTGATCCGCTCGCGCACCGGGCTCGGCGGCAGCTGCGACGTCTCCAGTTGCAGAACCGCCAGCGGCGTTCGCAATTCGTGGGCGGCATCAGAAGTGAACTGTTTCTGCAGCTGCAGCGAGCGCTCCAGCCTGGCAAGGATGGTATTGATTGTCGCCGCGACATCGGAAAATTCTCGCGCCATGCCCTGTTCGGAAACGGGCACGAGGGTCTGTCCCCTCGCCACCGCGTTGCCGATCTTGGTGGCTTCCTGCGATAGCTGCCGAAGCGGCAGCAAGGCGGTTCGGACCGCCAGGAATATTGCCAGCGTCAGGGCCGGGATGATGAAGAGCGCCGGTATGAGAACGTGGCTTGTCAGCTTGTCGATGATGACCGTGGTTCCCGCCCATGCCGGATCGCCGATCATGTAGGCCTGCACCCAGTATTTGTGCCCGTCCAGCACCACGCGGTGGATCAGAAGCGATACGACATGATGGCCGGGCAGCGCCCTTCCGTCTGGCCGGATGCGCGCAAAACCTTCCAGAAGATCGTCGGCTACGGCGTCGCCGCTAAGACCCGGGCTCGTCCGTGCTGCATGCTGTACCGGCGGCAGCCACCGCGTGTTGGCAGCCGCCAGAATCCGGCGCCTTGCCAGGTTGCGCCGATCGAAGACCCGAAATCCGTAGGCGTCGGGATGGTCCCGATATAGCGCAAGTGCGGCGGGATTCTTGCCGCGGTTGAGCGCCTGCGCGATGGCGTAGACATTGGCGTGCAGCGTCGCGTCCCGCAAGGATGCCGTATTCGCCAGATAATGCGCGGCGAACAGGAGCATCAGCAGGAACGAAACAGTTACGGACGCAGCGATCATCCGAATCGCCAGCGTATAGGATAGCGATCTGGGAGCGGCGCCCATCAACATGCGGTCCGCTCGGTCAGAACATAGCCGATTCCGCGCATTGCCATGATTTCGACGCTGGCTTCCGCGGCCTCCAGGCGCTTGCGCAGGCGCGAGATTGCCGCCTCGACCGCGTTGCCGGAAACGCCACGATCGAGCGAATAGATGGCTTGCTCCAGTTCCTCCCGGCGCAGAACCCGGCCCTGCCGGGCCAGAAGCGCCGACAACGCGTTCAGTTCGCGACGCGGAATGATCACAATCTGTTCGCCAATGGTCAAAGTCAGGGATCCGGTGTCAAGCCGGACATTGCCTGCCGCGAGGATTTCATTTCGCATCTGGCGTGGGCGGCGGCCGATGGCGCGCACGCGCGCGATCAACTCGTCGTCCGAGAACGGCTTGACAATATAGTCGTCGGCGCCCGCGTTCAGCGTCTGCACCCGGCTCACCACATCGCCACGGGCCGTAACGATCAGGACAAAGGCGCTGTTCTGACTCTGGCGGATGGCGTTCAGGATGTCCCGCCCATCGCCATCGGGCAGGGACAGATCGAGCAGGACGACGTCGTAACCGACGACCGCCAGCGCAGCCCGCGCTTCGTCGACGGTTCCCACCGAGTCCACCACCTGCCCGGCGTCGGCCATCAGCTTGGCCATCAAACCGGCAAGGCGGGCGTTATCTTCGACGATCAATATTCGCATCGCGTGGAGGGTATCGAACGATAGCGCCGCGCCGAAATGGAATATTCGCAACCTCTGTACATCCTGGGGTTGCAATCGCGGTCGGGGGAGAGGGGGCAGCACCGGGCCTCGGAAGAAATTCAGGCTATTGGCGTCTCCCTGCCGCAGATCGCCGGGCTCAATGCGCTCGAAACCGGCGCCTATGCGGTCTGGGGCCTGCCGCAGCGTTTCCCCAAAGTCATTGAATCGCCAAACGCCTGAACATTTGCACTTTCAGCAGGTCAAGCATGAATAGGTAGGCTGCCACGACGACCAGCAGCACGAGGATCAGCTTCAGGTTCACCGGCGCCATGAGAATTCCCGTGCTCGCCATCGCGATCACGATGGCAAGATCGATGAGGGAGCTGACGATCAGCCACCGGCTCGGCGGGCAGCGCCAGAACGGGCCGCGCTCGCGCACCAGATAGACATTGCCTTGGCCGGTGGCGACGAGCATGACGAACACCAGTGTCTGCAGCTCCGGCAGGTTCAGGCCGAGCACGTCGCGGCTGAAGAAGAACACGGAGAACGATAGGATCAGCACCAGGCTTGCCAGCAAGCCGCCGCTCAGCATCAGCGTGCGCACGTTCCAGCGGTCCGGGCGCTGCGAAAAGCTGACGTGATCGGTGGCGATCGACATCGTGACGAAGTCGTTGGTGAACAGCAGCAGCACGATCAGCAGCGGCGTGATCACGAAAGTATGGGTGAGGATCACGCCGATGGTCAGGAATACCGCGATCTCCAGCGTCTTCATGATCTTGTTGATCGTGTAGGTCAGCATGCGCTGATAGATGCGCCGGCTGATCTTGACCGCGGTGAGGGCGTCGATGAGGCCGGGCGCCGTGAGCGCGACGCCGGCAGCGGCGCGAGCGACATCCGTGGCGCTGGCGACGGCGATGCCGACATCTGCCTGCCTGAGGGCCGGTGCATCGTTGACGCCATCGCCCGTCATGCCCACGACGTGGCCGGCCGATTGCAGCAGCCGGACGAGGCGAATTTTGTGCTCGGGAAAGACGCGGGCGTAGAGGCCGTAATCCAGTGCTTGGTCCTTGGTGATGTGATCAAGCGCGTCGGCCTCTGCCACTGCGCCGTCGATGCCGACCTGCTGGGCGATGGCGCTGGCGGTTACGGCTCCGTCGCCCGTCGCCATCACGACGCGGATTCCCAAATCCTTGAGGCCCTTCACCAGCGCGGCGGAATCGGGGCGCGGTTGATCTTCCAAGGCTACCACACCGGCCAGCCGCAAGTTGGTGCGGCTATCGCCGGCGGCCACCGCGAGTACGCGGGCGCCGGAGGCAGCAAATTTGCCGGCCGCATCCGACGCGCCCGGCACCGCTCCGGTCAGCGCCAAGACGGCCTGCGGCGCGCCTTTGACGACCCACAATTCGCCATCGGGGCGCTGATAACGGCCGAGCGCGTAGCGGTTGGCCGGATCGAAGGGCAGGAACTCGATGCGGGACGGCGCACCGGCCAGCACGCCATGCGCGCGTGCTGCATCCAGAACGGCGAGATCGATCGGATCCTGCGTGGCCGGGTCTGAGGCCAGGGCGGCATAGCGCAACAACTCGTCGTCCGACGCCGCGGCGAGGCGCTGCATCGCGATCAGCGTCAGGCGATTCTCCGTCAGCGTGCCGGTCTTGTCGGTGCAAAGCACGTCCATGCCGGCGGCTTCCTCGATGGCGGACAGCCGCGTCAGCAGCACGCCGGAATGCGCCAGTTCGGCCGCGCCCAGAGCCGTGGCCAGGGTGAAGGTCGCCGGCAGCGCCACCGGCACCGAGGCCACCAGCAGGATCAAGGCGAAAGGCAGCACCTCGCGGAGCGGCAGGTCGGCCCAGGTCGCGTAGATCAGCAGCGCCGTGATCAGTACAGCATCGATGGCGATGAGAATGCGGACGATCTTGAAGATCATCACGGAAAGATGGCTGGTCGAATGCGCGGTGCGCACCAGTTCGGCCGTCTTGCCGAAATAGGTCTTGGCACCGGTGGCGGTGATTTCGCCGGTCGCTTCGCCGCGCCGGATCACCGCCGCGGCATACGCCGTCGCCCCGGCGCCCGCTTCGACCGCCACGGATTCACCGGTCAAGGCGGACTGGTCGAGCAGCACCTGGCCCTCGGCGATCCGGACGTCGGCGGGCGACAAATCGCCCATGCGCAGATGAACCACGTCGCCGGGGACGAGGCTGGCGGACGGCACCGAATGCCAAGTGCCGTCGCGCAACACGCGTGCCGTGGCCGTCAGCCGGTGCCGCAAGAGTTCCAGCGCCTTGCTGGCGCGCCCCTCTTCCACGAAGCTGACGAGTGCGTTGGCCGCCAGCAGCGCGGCGATGACGGTCGCCTCTGCGGCCTTGCCGAGCAGAACCTGGATGACGATGGTGGTTTCGAGCATCCAGGGGATCGGCCCCCAGAACTTGCTCAGCAGCGTCAGCAGCGGATGGCGGCGCGGCTCGGGAATCGCGTTTGGACCATACTGCTTGAGGCGGCGTTGCGCTTCGGCCTCGGTCAGGCCTGGCAGCTGAGAATTGTCGCCCTGCAAACCCGTCACCGACTGCTCCATGCTTCTGTCCTCACTCTTGAGCTGATCTCCAACCGTGACAGGTCCGGCCGGATGGACTTTAGCAAGTCCTTCATGGGGCGGTCCTAGCGGAGCCGCTATGCCAGCGGCTCCAGTTTTTCTCTCTCATGATGGTTTCGCAAGTCGGTCCAGGGGACACAATGTCTATCCAAGGGCGTCCATCGCCAACCCCGAAAGCGTGTTCGTCTGCGAGGCCGACACGATCCGCAGCCATCAGCTCCCAGTGCCGAATTTTATCCACTCTGGCACCCGCCCGCCTGGGTAAACTACCAGCGATTGGTCAGCCAGGTGGCGCTCACCAGAAAGACGAGCAACAGGCCCCCCACGATCACTTTCCAGAAGCCGCTTGCCGGCAGATGACCGACAAACAACACAACTGCGCTTCCGAGAAGCAGCAGCGCCGGCGCCCAGATGACCGCCGAAGCTATGTTGGAGAACCAGAACGGCAGCGGCGGCATGTTTGCGATCCCCGCCAGCAGCGGAATAGTAGCGCGCAGCGGGCCGAAGAAGCGCCCGACGAAGACGCTGGCCAGGCCGAACCGCCGAAAGAATGTCTCGCCCTGCACGAGCAATTCGGGATGCCGGCGGAACGGCCATCGCCCTTCGAGCAGATGCCCGTAGCGACGGCCAAGCCACCACGACACCGAGTCGCCCAACACGGCACCAAGGATCGCGCCCGAAAGCAAGGGCATGAGATGAAGCGTGCCGCCGGGCATTAGCAAACCGGCCTCGATCATGATCGCGGTGCCTGGAAGCAACAGATCGCGGTAGGGACGCTCATTACTGAGCGCCCCCCGCACAGATCCGGGCGAGCCCGATTCGGGCACTCGGCTCCCACCTTGGGTGCCTGACGGCAAATCGCTGCCATTGCCGCCGCAGCTTGATCCAGCACGCCTCCCGACGGTCACCGCTATCCGTGGTTCCGGCCGGATGCGTACTGCGCAACCAATATTTCGTCGTTGAAATACTCACGCAGTCGGCCGAGGGCAGCGCTCATTGCCGGTTGGCTGAGGCTGTGCGTCCTTGCGGCGCGAGAGACATTCCGCTCCTTAGCAAGCGTGTC
Source organism: Alphaproteobacteria bacterium (assembly GCA_018971835.1). Classification (GTDB taxonomy): domain Bacteria; phylum Pseudomonadota; class Alphaproteobacteria; order Micropepsales; family Micropepsaceae; genus Rhizomicrobium. Next base: position 15,656 of record JAGWZW010000050.1, on the reverse strand, counting down.
CAAGGCGATGAGCAGATTGAGATCGAGCTGCTTGAAGCGCACGGCTAACCATCCATGAAATAATTAGCATACGATAAAAACAAACAATTTTACTTATGCTAAGGCTTTCTCCGATCATGGCGAAGAAAACATGTCGCGGCGAACCATTGCAGCGCCGCGAAGATCGGGGGGGGAGTTATGCGAGCGACATTTTATGCCGGTACGGCGATCATTCTTATGCTTCAAGCTCTTGCAGTTACGGCCCAAGCCGCGCCGGCGGCCGGTACGGCGCAGCCGGCCGCAGCCGGGACGGACAATGGCCTGGAAGTGGTTGTTGTCACAGCGCAGCGGCGTCGCGAGGATCTCCAAAAATCCTCGCTTGCCATACAAGTGCTCAAAGACGACGATCTCAAGACGGCCGGGGCCTCCGACGCGAAGTCTCTGACACTGCTTGTGCCGGGGCTGCAGGTAGGTATGGCAGGGGCATCGACGCAGATATACATCCGTGGGGTAGGAGACTATGGCGCCAACTCGCTCGGCAATCCGGCCGTCGCAACCAGTCTGGATGGTGTCTACATTGCACGAGAAACGGCTATTGCGGGAATGTTCTATGACCTCGCTCGAGTAGAAGTTCTGAAGGGTCCGCAAGGCACGCTCTATGGTCGAAACGCCAGCGGCGGCGCCATAAACATCATTACAAATCGTCCTAACTTTGACCGTTTCGGAGGATCCCTCGACGTCGAAGTAGGAAACTATGGCGAATTCAACACCGAGGGCGCACTCAACGTGCCTGTGAATGAGCATCTGGCGTTGAGAGTGGCATTTCAAACGCTTCGGCATCTTGGATACTTGAGTGATGGAACCGACGATGCGAGTCAACAGAGCGGTCGTCTCGAGGCCCTATGGGAGCCGAATGAGCGTCTGACGCTCTTGCTCGAAGGGGATTACACCCATCAAGGTGGGCATGGTGATGGATTTGCGCTTCGGGTGCCTGGTGCACCTCTTGCCTCGACTCCATGGCTCGGACTGACGGATTCTCGCTCCAATGCCGCACAATTCGTTACGGCAGCTGCGATCGGGTTTTGCATTCCGACCTCGACACTGAACGGGTTAGACACAGCCACTCCGCCACGCGGACAATTACCCCCGCCCCCCTGTGACACAGGGGGCGCTGGTCCGGGGGTTCTTGCGATCAGCGGTCTATCGCGAGCAACTTTTCAGAACAATATACTATGGGGTGTTCATGCGCAGCTTGACTGGGATCTCGATTGGGCAACGCTCACGATCATTCCGGCCTACCGGTCTACGCGCGTTGACTACATCGCCGACCCTGCCTTCGAGAGTTACGCTCATCCCGACACTTCGGCGGAAACCACTTTCGAAGCGCGGCTCTCGGCGAACAAGAAAGCGCTGAAATGGGTCGCGGGTGTATATTACTTCAAGGAAGATCAGCTGGCACTTGACACACTAAATGCCGGGTTGCTTATCAACAGCATGTCAGATGAATCTTTACATAGCGAGAGCTATGCCGCTTATGGCCAAGCTACGGTCAGCTTGACCGCTGTGTTTCGTCTCATTGGAGGACTGCGTTATACGCACGATACCAAGACGCTTTCCGGTAGCTCGTACAATGACTTCCCGTCGTTGTCGTTTGCGCCGCCTGCGCCGGGGGTGCCGGCTGCTTGCCTGGGCATCGCGCCATGTCTGAGCGAGACATTCGCGGGAAAGGTTGGCAATGATGATGTCAGCTGGAAAGCTGGAATAGAATATGACCTCGCATCAGAGAACATGCTGTATCTAACAGCGAGCACTGGATACAAAGCTGGGGGGCTGAACGATTCTGCGGGTTCTTTGGTCTACAAGCCTGAGAAATTGTTGGCCTTCGATGCCGGATCGCGCAATCGCTTTCTTGATAATAGGCTGCAAGTAAATCTGGAGGCTTTCTACTGGAAATATCGAGACCAGCAGATACCTCATAACGCATTAGATACGCTTGGAAACGTCGCATTAGTATGGATTAATGCTGGACAGGCCACCATGAAGGGCGCCGATCTTGACATCGCCGCCAAACCGACTGTCTACGACACAGTACATATCGGTGTTGAGTATCTGGATTCCCATTACAACAGTTTCAAATATGCGGCGCCTAGCAACAACCAGTTGCCGCCTGCCATCCCCGGTGTAACGACCGGCTGTGCCGTTACGAGCGTGATCGACTGTTCCGGTTTTCAGGTCATCGCGGCGCCGCGTTGGGCCGGTACTGTGTCTTGGGAGCACGTATTTCCACTCTCGAATGATGGGGCCGTCAGCACCCACGTTGATGCAAGCTTTGCATCGCGCCGATGGACGGCACTAGACTTCTTGGCGCCGCAGGAGCGCGCCCCGTCCTACGTGGTTGAAACGGCCTCAATCACTTACACTGTGCCAAGCGGTAAATGGCAATTGATGGCGTTTGTGCGAAACATCACCAACCGCCCCGTCTACACCATCGCCTCGGAGAGCCCTTTCGTTCCGTCGATTGTGGGCGCGACGATTGGCGAACCGAGAACTTACGGAGTGAATCTGTCGGCGAGGTTCTGACAATGATAGACGTTAGGGCAAGGTTGGTCAGTGCGTTCTGTCGGGCTGGTTCGGCGTGAAGAATACGCAAGCCGCTGATTGTGAATCGAAAATCGCTGGGCTGAAGTAATCGGAACTGCCGGAAATCGGCGGCGCGGCTGGCGGTTCCTTGCAAGTACGGATTCGTGATGGGGTTTGCCGGAGCCGCCGTTGAGGCGGCTCTGGTCCTTTTCTCCAAACACGATCGCGCTAGCATCTGGTTTGGGGGGAGCGTAACGCCTATACATTTGCGCTTTCGAAGGAGAGTGGGAACTACCGCGTAACGCGATTTCGATCTGAATTCCCGAACATTGGCAAAAAACAACGTCGTGAAGGCTGGGGGCAGTCCTAGGAAGGCCGACACTGCAGTCCCATCCTTACGAGGTAATATCATGAGCCGCATGAGATACGGAGTCGCTCGCAGCCTCTTTGTGCTGTCGGGCATTGCCGGTTCTTTGACCGTTATGGCTATGCCCGCGCTCGCCGGCCCGCCCGCCACACCCCAGGCCGCCTACCGAACAGTGATGGTAGTTCCGCTCGGCGCGCCGGACCGCTGGGATTACCTTCACTATGACGCCGCCTCGGGGCGGGTTTATGTCTCGCATGGCTCTGAAGTGACCGTTGTCGATGGGCAAACGGGCAAGATCATAGGTTCGATCACCGGGATGCCCGGCGGCACCCACGGCATTGCGATTTCGCACGCGACCGGTCAGGGCTTTACCGATGACGGCCGGGCCGGTGAAGCGGTGGCCTTCAACCTGAAGACCTTGAAGGTCACCAAACGGATCAAGGCGGAACCCGATGCAGACGGCATTGTCTACGACCCGAGCAGCCGCCATGTCTTCGTAATCGACGGGGACTCCGGCGCTCTGACGGTCGTTGATCCGCGGACCGATGAGGTCGTTGCCACCGTCCATGTCGGCGCCCCGCTGGAATTCGGGGTATCCGGTCACAATGGTAAGCTCTATGTGAACGGCGTGAGGGACCACGACATCGTCCGGATTGATACCAGGACCAATACGGTCGACGCGCACTGGGCCATGCCCGGTTGCGAGCACCCCCGCGGCTTGGCTATCGACCGGCAGCATCACCGTCTGTTCTCGACCTGTGCAAATGGCAGGATGGTCGTGCTCAATGCCGCTAGTGGCGCCGTCGTAGCCCGCTTGCCGATCGACAAGGGTTCGGACGCCGCGCGCTTCGACCCCCGGCTACACTTTGCTCTCAGTTCCAATTTCAGCGGAACCTTGTCGGTGATCCGTGAGGACAGCCCGGACAAATATACCGTCCTGTCAACGGTCAAAACCGAGATGAGCGCCCGCACGCTGGGACTGGACGCGAAGACGGGCCGGATTTTTCTGCTGGCCGCCGATATCAAGGTGAACCCGGCCGCGTCTCCGAAAGACTACCGTCACCGGTACCAGGTCACACCGAATTCGTTAAAGCTCTATATGCTGGATCCCACGCGCTAGGGGGCGATGGCCCTGCGGCGTGAAAGACGCCACAGGGCCATGCCGGAGTCTATGGCTCTGCACCCTGCCGCCGTGAAATCCGCTCCAGCACGACCGGCATGGCCAGCAGCACGAGCGGCAGCTGCACGATAATGCCGGCGATGATCGCGATGGCGAGCGGCTGGAGCATCTGATCGCCCGATCCGCTGATGGCCGCGCCCAGCGGTATCAGGGCCAGGATCATCGCCAGCGTGCTCATCATGATCGGCCGCAGACGATTGAGAGCCGCCTGGTATAGCGCGTCACGTGTCGACATGGTGGGTTCCAGGGCTTGGAATTCCGACGCAAAGAAGATCGCCATCTCGGTGGCAATGCCCACGATCATGACGGTTCCCATCATTGCCGTGATGTTGAACTCCACGCCCGTCAGCCACAGACCGATGAAGACGGCGCCGCTGGAAATGACGGCACTGCCGATGATCACCGCCGACAGCAAGAAGCGGTTGTAGAGAAACAGCAGCAGGATGAATTCGGCGATTGCCGCGGCGGCGAAGACCTTGATCATACCGTTCAGGGCCATTTGCTGCTGCTTGTAGGCGCCGCCGATGGTGTAATAGACATCAGGAGGCAACAAGCCTGGCTGGTGAAGAACCTGTTGGACCGCTGCGACGGTCGAACCAAGATCGTGTCCGCCGCCGATTTCTGCGGTGATCGCCACGATCTGCGCGAGATTGTCGCGGGTGATCTGCGGTTGGCCGCCGACGAACTTGATCTGCGCCACTGTTTTCAGTGGGAATACGTGACCACTCGGCGAGCGGATCAGCAATTGGTTCAGTTGGTCGCGGTAGAGAGTCGAGTGCCTTGATCCGAGCCAAAGACGAACGCCAACGTCTTGTACTGCGCCGAGGTAATGGGTGACCACGGCACCGTTCAAGTAATGATAGATTTGGGCCTTGACGTCGGCGGGCGTCATGCCCTGGGTGGCAGCGGCGGCGGGGTCCACATAGATTTCCAGCGCATCGCCAGCCGGGACCACGCCGTCGATCACGGAGGCTGGCTGTATGCCTGGCACCTTGCCAATCGCATCTGCCACCCTTGGCGCCAATTTGGTCAAGACGTCCGGGTCTTTGGCGCTCAACTCGATCACGACCGGTTGCCGGCGTCCCACCATGTCGCCGATCATATCGCTCAAGAGCTGATGGGTGTCGAAATCGACGCCCGGCACCTTGGTCGTAATCTCTTGGTTGATCTGGTCCATGACGGTCCAGATGGCGGGCCGTTTCGAGGAATCGATCAGGCGCACGAAGAAGTCGCCTTGATAGGTTTCGGTCAGGTCGCCGCCCAGGCCCGCTCCGGTGCGCCGTGAGTAGGTGTAGACGTAGGGATTCCTTTTTAGGATGTCCTCGACCTCCTCCAACTCGCGGTTGGTCTCCGCCAAGGAGGTGCCTGGTGCGGTCTGGTAATCGAGAACGAACCCACCTTCGTCCATGCGCGGCAAAAAGCCGGTGCCGACATGGGTGTAGGCCAGATAACCGGCCCCGATCAGGGCCACGATGCTGAGCAGCACACGCCCGGGATGGGCAAGGGCTGCGCGCAGGAGGCGGCCGTGCGTCTTCACCAGCCAGCCCTCGCGGTCGTGGCTGGGATCCTGCCACTTCTGGAAATCAATGAGATAACGCGCCAGCAGCGGAACCACGACCGCCGTCAGGATCAGGGAGATGATCAGCGCCGAGGCCATGGTGACGGACAGGAACTTGAAGAACGCGCCGGTGACACCAGAGAGGAAGGCCAGCGGCACGAAGATGATGATTGTTGCCAGGCTCGAACCCAGCAGTGGCGATAGGAACTCCCGCGCGGCTTCCAGCACGCTCTTGTTGGGATCGGAAAGTCCTGGAACGCCGGCTCGCCGGGCGATGTGTTCGATCATGACGATGGCATCGTCGATCAAGATGCCGATGGCCGCGGCGATGCCGCCCAAGGTCATGATGTTGAATGTCATTCCCAGCAGGTAAAGAAGAAGGACCGTGATCAGCACTGACAGCGGAACGATCGCCATCGCCACCAAGGTTACACGCCAGTTGCGCAGGAAGCCGAACACCACAAAGGCTGCGAACACCAGGCCGATCAAAATGGCTTCTTCGACAGCGCCAATCGATGAGCGCACCAGTTCGGTCTGGTCGTACCATTTGTAGAGATGGATCGATTGGGGTTGGTTCTTCATGAAATCCGCAAGGCGGGACTCGACGGCTTTGGCCAGGCTCAGCGAGTCGGCGCTGTCCTGCTGGTAAACATCAAAGGTCACCGCCGGCTGGCCGTTGTCGTTGACCAGCAGCCATTGCGGGACCGATCCCATCGTGACCGAACCAAGATCGGAGAGCCGTACGATCCCGCCTTGCGCCGTGTGGAAGGCGATGTCGGCGACGGACTGGACGGAGGTGTAGGCATTGTTGTTGATGACGAGGTAGAGAAGATCGTTGTCTTCCAGTCGACCGACCGCGGTCACGGCATTGGTGTCGGAGACAGTCTGGGCGACTTCGGATAGCGACAAGCCGAAGGCTCGCAGCTTTTGCGGACTGAGGTCGACTTCCACTTCTGGGGTCTGGCCGCCCATGACTCCGACCCGACGGATGCCTGAGATCCCGGTCAAGAGCGGTGTGATCTGGTATTGGGCAAGCCGACGCAATTCCGCCGGACTTTCTTTTTTCGAGATCAACGCATAGGACACGAACGGCATGATGATGTTCGGGCTCATCTGGATCGCGTCATAGGTCGTTCCCGGTGGCAGATCTGGCAATTTTTGGGCAAAGGCCGCATCGATCCGCAGCAGCGCCTGGTTCATGTCGAACCCCCACGGGAAATCGACGAAAATCTCTGCGGACCCGCGCGAGGTGGTCGACACCACGTCGACCGCGCCCGGTACGGCCCGGGCGACCTCTTCGAGCGGTTCTGTCACGTCGATCAGCATCTGCTTGGCGGGCATGCTGCCAACGCTGACTTCGATGCGGATACGCGGGAAGCTCGTGACCGGAAAGAGCCCCACTGGCAGAGCGATGCCGACGAAGAGGCCCGCCAGCGCCAGCGCAAAGGCGACGCTCAGCAGCGGGCGGCGATGTTGGTTGAGTAACTGGACGAACATTACTGCGCCGGTTGCTTGGGATTGGACAGACGCACATTCATGCCGTTCTGCAGCTGATAGGCGCCGGACAGCACAAGGGGCGCGTTGGGGTTAATGGCGCCGGCAATCACATTCCGCGCACCATCCGCGTCGAGGACGCGCACCGGAATGAGTTTGGCAACCCCGCCGACAATCTGGACAACATAAGGTTGGCCGCTGTTATTGATCAGAATAGCCTCGTGCGGCACCACAAAGCCGTCAATTTGTCTGGTGATTATGGCCGCTTCGGCGGATTGGCCCGGAAACAGCGTATTGGCGGGCAAGGATATCTCTACCGGCACTAAGCCGTCGGCCGGGTCGACGACGGCGCCCCGCAGCAGAACCGTGGCGTCGAGATGCTGGTCAAGGCCCACCGGCGTTATGGTGGCCTTGTCGCCTGGCTTGATCGCCGCGGCTTGCGAAGGCACGACGCCCACCCGGAGCACCAGACTGTTCGGAGGCGCCAATTCAAGAAGAGGGGCGCCCTCCGCGACGAGCGTACCCGTACTTGCCTCAATCTTTGTCACGGTTGCATGAAACGGCGCGATCAACGTCTTTGGGCCATCTGCGCCTTGGGCTTTCAGCGCCACAAGTGCTGCCCTTGCATCAGATTGCGCTTTTTCGGCATCAACGAGTTGTTGCCTGGTTGCCAAGTACAGGGATAGTAGTTCCCTGGTGTGCCTGACCAGTTCGTCAGCCGCCCGCAGGGCCGAGCTCGCCTTGGCATAGTCTGCGCGCGGCTGCGGATTGGGTATCAGTTCGATTAGCGGCGCTCCATTCGTTACCTCCTCTCCGAGACGCACAGAGACTTTCGCAACCGTTGCCGACACCGGCGCCATCACGGCTTGGCGCGCCGACGGATCGGCCTGGACAATGCCATATGCCGAAACCGTATGCGGCAGGCTGCCGATCTGCACTTTGGTCGTCGTCACGAGCACGCTCGGCTGGTCTGCCGCGGCAGCAGGGGCAAGGCCCACTCCCGAGATGAGCAAGCCCAGGCCGATGACGGATATGGTTCGCATGGTCTTGCTCATGCCGGTAATCTCGAAAGGCACGCGAAAAGTGGGCTTTCGGCCCCACTATTGGGACAGTTCATGTAGTCCTCACTCGAATCCGGAAATCCCCGGCACCAAGGGCGACATCGCCAGCAAGGTCCGAAGCGCGATGGTATCGTCCCATAGCGTCGCTCTGAGGTCGAAGAGTTCGCCTTGCCGTGCGCTCAACGACGTTTCGATCAGGGCGTAGGTGGCGGGCGGAAGATTGCCGGCCGAATAGGCTCTTTGGCTGGTCGTCGCCATCTTTTGCAGGGCCGGTACCGACTTTGCGAGCCGGTCAACGTTGCTACGCAGGAGCACGAGGGTTTGCCAAATCCGCCAGGCGTCCGCTGTGGTTTGGTCCAGACGGGCCTGATACTCGGCCCGCAACTGCTCGCGCGTAGCCCGCTCAAGCCGGATCTTGGCCTGGGTACTGCCGAAGATCGGAATGTTGAGCGTTACGCCCAGGCCATTGCTTTGAATATTGCTGGTGTCGGACGCGCGATTGAAGCCGAGATTGATCGCGGGAAATTGCTGCAGGATGGCCGTGCGGACCGCTTCATCCTGAGCGTGATAGCCTGCTTGCAGCGCGAGCAAGTCAGGTCTGGTCTGCCTCACCAGCTTGAGGGCTTTCTCCACGTCTTCACGCGAAATCGCTGGAGGATCGCCTGGATTATCCAGCTTCAAGGAGGCCGTCGGGGCCAGGCCGAGCAAGGCCTTGAGATCTGCATCGGTCGCAACCGCTGCACGCGCGGCACTGTCCTTCTGACTTGTAATGTCCAGTGCCGCTGACAGATCGACGCCGGCCACGTCAATGGAGGTACCGTGCCGCTTGAGTGCATGCGTGGAATGCCGGGCCTGTTCCAGCAAGATCGATGCCGTTCGCCTTAACACGGCAAGCTTGTCATCGGCATAGATCTTATGGACGTAGAGGCTTGTTGCCCGCTGGAGCGTCTGCCATTCCGCCCAGAGCAGTTCAAGCCTGGCCTGCTGCTGCCGGGCCTCGGCGCCTTCGGCGCGCGACGGCTCTGTCAACAGAGCTTGCAAGTCTTCAGCCAGCCCCAGCGCATAGCCATTGGCCAAACCCAACCTGTGAACTGTGGGGTGATCGACACTTGCCGAAACCTGGGGGTCGGGCAGCAACCCGCCTTGATAGGCCTGGGCCATGCTGACTTCGGCGCGTCGCCGCTCCACTGCCAGATCAGGACTATGCGCGATCGCATAACGGTCCACGGCGGAGAGATTCATCGTCGCTTGCGGCGGCTCGGCCCCAAGCGTCGAAGCCTGGGGAAGCGGGACCGCATGATAGACGGCGCAAGCCGAGAGCCCGCCTGTCAATATCAGAGTCGATGCAAGCCCGTATAATCTTCTCACTGGCCTTCCCCTGCCGGCTGCATTCGTTTTGCATATGCGCCCCAAGCCTAGGGCGAGGCGGCGGCACAGCGATACCACCTCCTCGCCCCAAGGTTCAGTCTTCAGTCAGCATGCGGGCCCTCGATCGAGTTTTCGAGAACCTTTCCCGTTTTGGCATCGACGCCGACTTCATGGGTGACCTTACCGCTCTTGATGTCGAAGGAATATCGAAGGCCGCTCCCACCGCCCTCGCGCTCCAGTTCGCGATCCACGACTTTGCCCGGTTGGGCCTGGAGCGCGATCTTGGTCGCCTGCGCCATCGAGATTTTGGCCTGTCCGGCATATTTCTGGCCGGTATAGGCCAGTGCCGGACCGCCGAAGATAAGGGCGCCACCGAAGACCAGCGCCGTACTCGCATACAAGAATTGCTTCATTTCCAATCTCCAAGATTACCCCGGCTCGAACTTTGAGATAGCATCCCGATGCCCCTATAGAACGGGTTCTGGAGATTGTTTTTTGCCAACCTTCATCATCTAATGCCGCTCTGCGCTACACTTCGTGGACATTTGAAGGGCTCAAATATCTGTGAAAATTCTGTTGGTTGAAGATGACCATGATACGGCCAGTTATGTCGCAAATGGCCTGCGCAAAGCCGGCTATTGGGTTGAAGTCGCCGCCGACGGACCGTCGGGTCTGAGGGCAGGGCGGACGCGCGCCCATGACGTTGCTGTCATTGATCGCATGTTGCCGGGTCTGGAAGGTGTCGAGATTGTCAAGACCTTACGTTCGGAAGGCGTGGAAATCCCGATCTTGTTCCTGACCACCATGAGTGGAATCCGTGATCGCGTGGATGGACTCGAAGCCGGTGCAGACGATTACTTGACCAAGCCGTTTGCGCTTGCCGAGTTGGTGGCACGCGTCAACTCTTTGGCGCGCCGGACCAGGCGCGTAGGCGCGGAAATCAAGACCCACCTCCGTGCCGGAGACATCGAAGCCGATCTGACGACGCAAACCGTGACCCGTGCGAACCAGCGTATCGACTTGCAGCCGCAGGAGTTCCGGGTACTCGAATATCTGATGCGGAACGCAGGCCAGATCGTTACGCGAACCATGCTGCTCGAGAACGTCTGGCAAATGCACTTCGATCCCAAAACCAATATCGTCGAATCCCACATGAGCCGTCTACGAGCCAAGCTGGACCGCGGATTCGATCGTCACGCCGTCGAAACCATTCGTGGTGCGGGATATTTGCTCCGTGCTGACTAGGCTGTTTCGCACCGAGAGCTTCCGCCTCACGGCTATCTTTGCCGCGCTCATCTTGGGCGCGATGCTGGGTTTGATGGCGCTTGTCTACACGATCTCGCATCAGGCGTTTTATGACCAATTGCAGAACGCAATTTTGCATGACCTCGACTCTGTTGAAGCCGGTTATAGGTCCGAGGGTGTCTCGGAAGCTAAAGAAGTCGTTCACCAGCGTCTGTTCGGTACCCACGGGAACGACTATCTGCTTCTGGAAACCACTTCGCAGGTCAAGCTGGCTGGCAATCTTCCGGCGATGCCTCCGGTTTCCGGCGAACATCACATCCCAGTCCCCCATCCCCTCACCGGAGAAGATCGGGGTGATCATGAAATCGTCGGCCAAGGGCGACTCCTGTCTTCCTCCCTCTATGTCTTTGCCGGCCGCGACCTCTATGTCGGGATCTCCGCAGAGGAAAGCATGCTGCATGCCTTCGCCTGGGTTCTGGCCGCGACGCTTGTCGTGGCCCTCGCTGGCGGTATCTTGCTCAGCAACGGTTTTCTGGGGCGAATGGACGCCATCACAAGAACCTGCCGAGCCATCATGGCCGGTGATCTTTCCAACCGCATTCCTGAGCGCGGTACCCGCGACGAATTCGACCAACTGGTTCACACACTCAATGCGATGCTGGACCGGATTTCAGCGCTCATGGAGAACGTGCAGCAGATTTCCAGCGATATTGCCCATGACTTGCGGACGCCGCTGACGCGCTTGCGTCATCGCCTCGAGTCCGCACATTCCGATGACTCCACCATCGAGGATTACCGGCAAGCCGTCGAGCAGGCGATCGCCGAGAGTGAGACCATGCTCGCGACATTTTCGGCCTTGCTACGGATCGGACAAATCGAGAGCGGCGCCGCAGGGATCACGCTGGTGCCGGTCGATCTGTCCCGATTGCTTGTCGAAATTGCCGATATCTATCGGCCGGCGACCGAAGATAGTGGTCATTCTCTGACGGTCGATATCCAACCCGGTGTGGTCGTGTCTGGAGACAAGACGATGCTGACCCAGGTGTTCGCCAACCTGATCGAGAACGCCATGACCCATTCTCCGCCCAGCGGGTCGATAGAAGTGCTGCTTGCCGAAACAGCAGGTTCAGCGATTGCGTCTGTGAGCGATCGGGGATCGGGTATTCCCGCTGCTGAGCACGAACGTGTTTTCCGGCGTTTTTACCGCCTTGAACGGAGTCGCTCCACACCTGGAAGCGGACTCGGTCTGTCTTTGGTGGCGGCAATATTGAAGTATCATGGTGCAGAAATCGCCTTGTCTGATAACAATCCGGGCTTGCGGGCCGAGATGACGTTCGAGACATCTCCTCCAGATCCAAGGGATCAGTTGTCTTCATAAATTGCTCGCACGGCGTCAGGATAGATAGCGTTCGCCGTTGCCGGGCTTCAGGAATTGCACGTTCCATCCGTCGAGATAGGTATAGATCACCGGTGTGATATAGAGCGTCAGAAGCTGGGAGAGCAGCAGTCCGCCTGCTACGCACAATCCGAGCGGCCGCCGGGAATCGGCGGCCAAGCCCGTGCTGAACACGATTGGCAGTGCGCCCATCATGGCGGCGAAAGTCGTCATCATGATAGGGCGGAAGCGGATCAGCGCCGCCTCCACGATGACGTCCTGCGCGGTTGTTGATCCGCCACCAGAATCTGCGCGCCCCGCGAACCGTGCGGCGCCACCGCCAGCCAGAGCTGGGTGGTCGTCGGGTCGGGCGTCAGCGCCGTGCCCGCGCTCTCCAGCGCCAACGGCGTCACACCGACGTAGCGCACAAACGCATTCAACCGGATGGCGTCGAGCACGCTACTCCTGCCGGTGAAGAACGCGCCTGCTTTCCATCCCGCTGGCCCGAGGGGATGGAACGCGAATGCCGTATGGCCTCCCGCCCCATGCGCGACTGGCAGGCACACGAAGATGAACCCCATATCGGTGTCCAGGGTCAGCGCTTCGTCGTTCCCACAATCCATTCGACGGCCACACGCTGGCCGGCGTGATCGAAGAGACCCAGGCGCTGACCGGGCGCGAAATCGAGCGGGTCTACGTCGACAACGGCTATCGCGGCCACAAGGCGCCGCGGCCATTGCGGGTGTTCATCTCCGGATAGAAGCGCGGAGTCCATGGTGCGATTAAACGCGAACTCCGGCGCCGTTCCGCCATCGAGCCGGTGATCGGGCATATGAAGAGCGACGGGTACCTCGGCCGAAATTACCTCAAGGGTCGCGATGGTGATCACGCCAATGCCGTGCTCTCGGCCGTCGGCTACAATCTCCGCCTCGTCCTGCGTTGGCTCAGGCTTCTTTTGTGCCTGATCCTCATCGCGATCCTCGACGCCGATAGCCCAGCTTCAGCCCTCATGCAGGCTTCTTAACGGCCGACTCCGTAGGGTCGAAGGATCTGTGCCGGTTCAAGTCCGGCCGCCCGCACCAGCCTTCAAAGCGTCGATCGGCGCATCTTTCCCCGAAGGGACGAGCCGCGCGGCGGGGAGCGTTAGCCGGAATCGCCCGAACGGGCGCCATCATATCGGACATACATACAGGCGACTTCGTCGGAATCCGCAGTAGTCCACCTTCGATTCGATCGGCGGGTATTTTGTTTTCAAGCCCGTGTGCAAGGCTGGTGCAACGGGCCGCCGCATGTAGCTCACGGCCCCGACATGTGCTAGAAAACAGACAAGGATGGGATAATCGCAGCTAGCGGCGCTTGCCGGTAACCGAAAGGCTCGGTGTGATTGTCCAAGGAATGATTCAATGAGCGATCCTGTGAACGTCTCTCTCGCTATAGCCTTCATTGGTGCGCTGCTCACTGGCATGGCTTTGAGACGATTCGTGGCTGAGCGAAGGAAAACGCACATCGCGCGCTCGGCGCAGTTCTACATTCTCGTTATGGACATATGGGCCGGCGACGATCCCCATGCGTGGCTCTACAGCGCGAGTGCGGCGACGCAAGCTGAGTTATTGGCGCTTCGCTGCTACGACGATCCGCCTAAGAGTATGCGCCGCGACACATTCATATCCGTCAGTACGAAACGCGTGAAGTTGCCATGTTGCGACGGCGGCGCGGCTGAAGGTGGTACAGTGCACGGAATGAAGCACATATAGATTAGCGGCTCGACCTACGAGAGAAAGCCGCATTCCGCCCGCACCGGAGTATCAGAGGCGCATCCTGTTTCGACGCGCAACGTCCGGGGCAAATCCGAGCACGAAAATTCCGCGACGACTGATGACAGCTTTAATTGTGAACCAATCATACCATATTTACGATCTGCCGTGCTGGCCGGGGCAGGTCCACAGATCGAGCCTAGCGTCCATTGCCTCCAACGTTCTCGTCGCCCGTTAAGAAGCCCGCGTGAGGGCTGACGGCGGACTACCGACGTCGCGGATCGCGATCAGGATCATGCGCAAAAGAAGCCTGAGCCAGCGTAGGACGAGGCGGAGATTGTAGCCGACGGCCGAGAGCACGGCATTGGCGTGATCACCGTGGCGGCCCTTGAGGTAATTTCGGCCGAGGTGCCCGTCGCTCTTCATATGTCCGATCACCGGCTCGATGGCGGAACGGCGCCGGAGTTCGCGTTTGATCGCGCCATGGACTCCGCGCTTCTGTCCGGAGATGAACACGCGCAATGGCCGGGGCGCCTTGTGGCCGCGATAGCCCTTGTCGACATAGACCCGCTCGATTTCGCGCCCGGTCAGTGCCTGGGTCTCTTCGATCACGCCGGCCAGCGTGTGGCCGTCGAACGGATTTCCAGGTAGCGCCTTGGCGTGCAGGACGAACTGGCCGCCCTTGCAGCGCCGGTTGGTGGTGGCGATGGACACTTTCGTGCCGAACTCATAGGGCTTATGCGCCTTGCCCTTGCCGATGCACTCGGTCTCCGGCGCATGCCAGGAATAAAGCTTCGGGCCGCGCTGATTGTGGTTCTGCCAGCGGATTTGCATCGCCTTGCTCAAGGGCACGGCGAACAGCGTCTGCAGCGCCTCGTCGTCCGCGATCTTGCGCGTGATGTCGCGGATCAGCCGGCCCAGTCGTGTGCGCAGGAACTTCAGCTCCCGCTTCGCTCGCTTAAATTGCTTGGCATGGGTGTAACGGCCCGACATCAGCGCCGCCCGCTTGGCCAGCCGGGCATAGGATTGCCGCAAGCTGACCCCGTTCGCCTTGGCCAGAGCACCGAGCTTCTCAATGGCAGTCAGCATCAGCTTGGCGTCGGTGGGATGGGTCACGTTCTTCGGCTGGACCGTTGTATCCACCGTGATGCGGGCCATGTCGTCGGTCTTCAGCGCGCCGGTGGCATGGGCCACGCGCAAGCTCTCCGCCAGCAGCGCCTCCAGTTTGCCGCCGATGCGCTTGCGCCAATGGCTCAGCCCGGAGCGTTCATGAGGGAAGGCGTGGGCGAAAAACTCTTCGCCGGTGAAGTATTGGAAGTAGGGATCGAACTCCCAGCGGGCGCAGACCTCTTCGTCCGACAGGCCATAGATATGCTTGAGCAGCAACAGCCCGATCATGAACCGCGTCGAAAGCCCCGGTCGACCTTCGCCGCTGAAACAGCCGGCCAGTTCTCCATCGATCCAGTCCCAATCGATGGTCCCGGCCAGCCGCACCAGTTCATGGCGCATGTTGATGATCTGATCCAGCCGGGCCCGAAAAAGGTCCCGCTCACCCGTCCATTCCTGTTTTCCCGGTCGCATCGCTGCCCTCCGATGCACCAAGGGAATCATGCTTTGCCTCTCACGCAAAGCCAAAATCGCCTGCCGAAATCGCAAGCTTCAAACGTCCGAACGTCCCGTTTCCTGCAAAACCGA
>JAGWZW010000049.1 GCA_018971835.1 Alphaproteobacteria bacterium | reverse complement strand
GCCCGCGACCGGCGCGAGCGGCGTCGTGGCGAAATCCAGGAACAGGGTGCGCGTTTCGTCCTCGGCGCGGAAGCCGCCGGCGTCGAGCGCCCGCTCCAGCGCCGGATCGTCGCTCGAGCGGATGCGGAAATAAGTGGGCAGCCCGTGCGCGCGGTAGACTGCCTCGCAATAGGCGATCTTCGCGCCCAGGTCATAGCGCCCGCGGCCGAGCACGTTGACCGAGTTGGTGCGTCGCGTCTCGCCGCGGCCGACGCGGATCAGCCAGCCGTCGTAGAAAATCTCCTTGAGCGCGGGCCAGGCATTGAGGCCGGCCTCCTCCACGCTCGCGCTGAGTTTGTCCATATCCATCGCCGCCCTCCGGGCGCCATCTCTTGTCTTGGCCGGGCGTGCGGAGCGCATACGAAAAACCCCGCGCGAGACCGGCGGGGTTGCTGCCTGCTTGGTATGAAGACCGCGCGCGCCTACCCGCCCCTCGAAGAGAGACGGCGACGTCGGTTCGTCTGCGCATTCGCGATCATGGCGCGGTGCATAGCAGCTTCCCGAACCCTCCGCCAGAGCCGTCAGAACCCTTCCGGTGCTTTGGCGTGGTGCGAATCGGCGGCTTCGTAGGCGGCGGAGGCGGCCAGCACGCCGGCATCGTCGAACATGCGCCCGACGATCTGCAGCCCCACCGGCAAGCCGTCCCTGGTGTAGCCGCAATTGATGCTGGCGGCGGGCTGCTGCGTGAGATTGAAGGGATAGCTGAAGGGCGTCCAGGCCAGCCAGGCATTGCCGTCGTCGTCCAGCGGCGTGAGCTTCTCGACCTCGAAGGCGGGCGTGGCGATGGAAGGCGTGATGAGGAAATCGTAGGTTTCCATGAAGCCGCGCAAGCCGGCACCGTAGGCGCCGCGCGCCAGCGTGGCAGAGAGATACTCTTTCAGCGGGATGGTCTTGCCTTCCTCGGCCATCTTGGCGAGCGCGGGTTCGAGCTGCGCCTTCTTCTCGTCCGGCAGGTCGCCGAGCAGGAAGCCCGCCCCCGCCCACCACAGCGTGCGGAACAGCTTGTTGATATCGCCGCCGGGCGGATCGGCCTCCTCGACGATGGCGCCCATCGCCTCGAACCGCTTCGCCGCTTCGGCCACCAGCGCTTCGACCTCGGACACAATCTTGGTCACGTGGCCGAGGCGCTTCGAATAGGCGATGCGCTTGCCCTTCAGCGGCTGCACCAGATCGGCGGCGTAGTCGCGCTCGTCATAGGCGATGGCGTGCCAGTCGCGCGCATCGGGCCCGGCGATCACGTTGAGCAGCAGCGCCGCATCGCGCACGGTGCGGCTCATCGGCCCGACATGCGCCAGCGTGCCGAAGGGCGACAGCGGCCAGGCCGGCACGCGGCCGAAACTGGGCTTCAGGCCATAGGTGCCGGTGAAGCTGGCCGGAATGCGGATCGAGCCGCCGCCGTCGGTGCCCAGCGCCAGCGGACAGAAGCGCGCCGCCAGCGCCGCCGCCGAGCCGCCGGACGAACCGCCGGGCGTCTTGGTCTTGTCCCACGGATTGCGCGTGACGCCGGTGAGCGGCGAATCTGTGGTGCCCTTGAAGCCGAATTCCGGCGTGGTGGTCTTGCCGATCAGCACGGCGCCCGCTTCGCGCAGGCGCGCCACGGCCGGCGCATCCTCGTGCCACGGCCCCTTCGGATCGACGGTGAGCGAGCCGCGCCGCGTCGCCCAGCCCTTGGTGAGCAGCAAGTCCTTCACCGCCACCGGCACGCCGTCGAGCGGCGACAGCGCCTGCCCCGCCATCCAGCGCGCTTCGGATTCCTCGGCCATGCGCAGCGAGGCTTCGGCGTCGACATGGCAGAAGGCGTTGATGCCGGCATCCAGCGCCTCGATGCGCGAGAGGCAGGATTGCGCCACCTCCACCGGCGAGAGCGTGCGCGCATCATAGGCGTCCGACAGTTCCGCGGCGGACAGTTCGTGAAGTTCGCGCATGAGCCTTCTTCCTTGCGGCGTCAATTCACCTTCGTCTGCGCCGTCTCCCGGCCCTTCTCGATCAGGCTGAGCGCGCCGCCCTTCGTTTCAAACACGCTTACCGAACAGTTGTCCGGCGCAAAGACGTGTATGCGATCATCGCCCAAGGCCGCACCGGCCGCCACATTGATGGCGACGTAATGGGAGAAGATCACGCAATCCTCGCTTTGCGCCAGGAGCGCGGCGATCACATCCTCGCGCCACTGGCCGAGGCGCAGGTTCACGTCCCGCCACGAACCCTCCATCAGCTTCCCGAGCCAGTGGGCGCGCTTTTCCAGCGCCATGCCGGGCAGCGACGGGATTTCCGCCACCGCCTCTTCCACCGCGGGCGCACGCTGCCACAGCTCGGCCAGCGGCGCCGCGGTCTGCCGCGTGCGGAGCAGCGGGCTGGTGAGAATCTTCAGAGGGCCCAGCGGCGCCAGAACCCTTGCCGCCGCGACGGCCTGCGCGCGGCCGGTGTCATCCAGCCCCGGGTCCGCGGCATCGCCGAACCCCGCCGCCGCGCGTCCATGACGGACCATGTAGATTCTTGTCATACGCTAATTTGAGGCCATAACGAGGGGACATGGCAAGCCATCTCCCGCATGAACTTGGGTTGACAGGCAGCGACACATCTCCCCTACCATGCGGCACGAACGGAGGGGCCGCATGATCCGGATGTTGTTGCAGGCGGCCGTGTTGGCCGGCACGGTGCTGGTGCTAGCTTTGCCGGCACTTCGGGGCAAACAGCGCGGATGGATTGCCGGCGCCGCGGCGCTCGCGTTCCTCTACTCCGTCGCGATTTTTCTGCCCGTTGCCTACCCCCATCTCCTGCCCCATCTCGGCAAGGAATGGAACTGGGCCGGCAAGCTCTTCAGCATCGTGACGACAACCATCGTGACCGTTCTGCTGTTGGTATTTGCCGGATTTCGCGCCCGCGATTTTGGCCTCACATTCGTACAGGCGCCGGGCACCGGGCGAGCCATCCTGTTCGGCATCATCCCGTTTCTGATCCTGGTCGGGGTTCTGGTCTGGCAAATGAGCCCACCCGGCCCGTGGCCTGGCCGGGAGACTCTCGCCTATCAGGCGAGCCTGCCTGGACTTGACGAGGAATTTTTCTTCCGCGGCATTCTGCTCGCCGTCTTCGACCGGATGTTCCCGACGAAATGGGACGTGCTGGGCGCGCGCATCGGCTATGGCGCGCTGGCGATATCCATCGTGTTCGGTATCGGTCACGCTGTCCTGCTCGACAAGGCGTTGCATCCGCATTTTTTCGTCGCAGAAGGCATCTTCGCGGGCGTGATCGGCCTGATGCTGGTATGGGTTCGCGCCCGCACACAGAGCCTGGTGCTACCCGTCCTCACCCACAACGCGGTCAACCTTCTCAACTACACCGTACCGGCGCTGTTCTGACCGCGCCGGATTGGCCATGTTTCACCGGAACCGGAACAGGTTGGTGGTCCTGGTCGGGCCGACATCGCCGACGCGGCCGAGCATCTCTTCGCGCATGATCCAGTCGAGGATCGCCTTGTCGTCCGGCGTATTGGCGAGGAAGCGGTGGCCGCTTTCCAGCCGGCCAACCACGATGCCGAAGCGCCGCCCCTTGCGGTCGGTGACGACGGTGTAGGTCTCGACCTTGGCCTTGCCCTCCGGCGTTTCCTCCACTTCGGGATGCGCCATCGCATCGAGGTCTTTCTGCCAGCTCTTGGGGTCTTCGCGTTTCCACGCGCCCTTGGTCGGCGTGGTGGAATAGAGGCCGGCCGAATGCTTGGTGAGATACCAGCCGTTGCCGGTGCACAGTCCGAAGCTGCCGGGCCTGGCCCGCAGCTTTTCCATCATCGTGGCGATGGCGTGCATCACGTAATTGTTGCCCGGCCCGCCGAAATAGGGCAGGCCGCCGGTCACTGTGAGCCCGCGCGCATCGTCCTCGGCGATGCCCAGTTCCTGGCACGCCACTTCCACCGCCGAGGGGAAGCAGGAATATAGATCGATGTAATCGAGATCGGCCGCCGTCCTGCCGGCCATCGTGAAGGTCTTTTCGCCCACCAGTTTGAGCGCAGGCGAGGACTGGAAATCCACGCGCTCGGAAACGTTCCAGATGTCATTGGCGTCGGCGCAGCCGTGCAGGAACACCCATTTGTCCTGCGGGATGCCCAGCTCGCGTGCCTTCTTCACGCTGGTCATCACCAGGGCGGCGCTCATGTCCACCGCGATCATGGCGTTGAGATACTTCGTATACGGAAAGCCCACGAAGCGGTTGTTCGGTCCGGGCGTGGAAATTTCCTCGGGCGCGCGATAGGCCTTGAACCAGGCATTGGGATTTTCCGCCGCCACCCTGGAGAAGCCGGAGAAGAACTGCCCCATCCATTTCAGATGGGCTTCGACGCTCCTGCCCTTGGCGCCGCGGATGGCGTTCTCGAACAGCGCATAGGTGTTGACGGGGAACTGCAATCCGTAAGCGCGCTCATAGGCATTGGTGCCCGGCCGGTCGTCGCCGACCATCTCCGGATCGCTGCCGGGATCGGCGTCGGGCGAATTGCCCCAGCCCAGATCGATGCCTTCGCTGAGCGCACCGAAGAAGGTGGCCAGATATTCGGCGCCCGCCAGCAGCGCCACCTCGCATTCGCCGCTGGCAATTTCCGCGGCGGTGCGGTTGACGAGCCATTGCGGCGTGTTGCCGCCAGTGCCCGTGTAGAAGACGCGGCGTGGGCTGGCGCCCAGGTGGGTGGCCAGCGAGGCCGGCGGGTTGCGGAACAGCCGCTTGACGAGGCGGCCCTGTTCGATCGGCGCATCGGCGGTGAAGCCGACCACGGCCACCGTGTCGATGGCAGCAGCGAGTGTTGCAGCCGCACCGCTGTCTGCGATGGCGCCGCGCGCAGCCTTGGCCAGCATCTCGATGGGGCCCAGGCTCTCGGCGAACTGCTTCTCGCGCGCGGTGCGCTGGGTGAACTGCGCCGCGCCGACAAGAATGGGCGTTGTGGGATGGATGCTGTTGGTCACGATGATGCCTTCAGTTCTTGAAATATTTCTCCAGCCGCGCCAGCGCCTCGTCGATCACGCTGCGCGACTTGCAGAACGCGAAGCGCACCAGGTGATCCGGTTTGCCGCCAGCGAAGAACGCGCTGAGCGGCACCAGTGCCACCCCGGCTTCGCGTACCAGCCGTTCGCAGAAAACGCGATCGGGCTCGTTCGTCAAGTTCGTAATGTCTGCAGTCAGGAAGTAGGTGCCTTCGCAGGCCAGCACGCCGAAGCCGATTTTCCGCAACCCGTGCGCGAGCGCATCCCGATTTGCCTGCAGGGTCTTTGTCAGGCCCAGCGTGAATTCCATTTCGTTTTCCAGCGCATAGGCGATGCCCGATTGCAGAGCTGGCGAAGTTGTGAAGGTGAGAAACTGGTGCGCCTTGGCCACCACCTCGATCAGCGGCGCAGCGCCCGTGACCCAGCCGATCTTCCAGCCGGTGAGCGAAAACATCTTGCCCGCCGATCCCACGCGCACCACGCGGCCGCTCAGGCCGGGCAAGGACAACGGCGAGAGGTGCGGACGGCCGTCGAAGGTCAGGTGCTCATAGACTTCATCGGAGATCACCACGGCCTTCGTCGGCGCCAGCACGCGCGCCAGCACTGCCATCTCCTCGGCATCGAACACGCGGCCGACTGGATTGAGCGGCGTGTTGATGACGACGGCGCGAGTCTTCGCCGTCACCGCTGCGCGCAGTTTCGCTTCCGTCAACCGCCACGCCGGCGGTTCGAGCACGACGCTCTTCACCACGGCACCCGCCGCTTCCGCAATCGGGCGATAGGAATCGTAGGCCGGTTCGATCAGCACGATTTCCTCGCCCGGCGCGGTGAGCGCCATGATTGAGGCGGTCAGCGCCTCGGTGGCGCCCGAGGTGATCAGCACGTTCGTCGCCGGTTCGAAATCGAAACCGTAGAAGCGTTTGGCGTGCGCCGCGATGGCCGCGCGCAACGCCATGAGGCCGCGCGTCGGCGGATACTGGTTCGGCCCCTCGATCAGCGCGCGCGCCGCCGCCTCGCGGATGGCGAGCGGCCCGTCTTCGTCGGGAAAGCCCTGGCCGAGGTTGACCGCCCTGTGCTCCACCGCCAGCGCACTCATGATCGTGAAGATGGTGGTGCCCAGCTTGGCGAAGACGGGATTGAAGCTGCTGTGGTCGGCGGTCATGGGCTGTGCCCCGGAATGCGAAGCCGGAGCTTTGCAACGCTCAGAGCGAACTGGCAACAGTGATCACACATCGCAGCCGCTTTTTTGACCAAACCGGATTGCCCAAGAAATCAGCTTTGTGATGAAATATTAGGCACGATTGGCGGCAAGTTCCCGGGTTACTTCATAACCCGTTGAATCCGCTTGTTGATAACTCGCGAAAAGTTGGCACGAGCCCTGCTACTTCCTGAGCGGGGCAGGCCCTTTCACGCCGGCCAAGGAGTCATGCATGAAAAAGATCGAAGCAATCATCAAGCCGTTCAAGCTGGACGAGGTCAAAGAAGCGCTGCAGGAGATTGGCGTGCAGGGCATCACCGTGACGGAAGCCAAGGGCTTCGGCCGCCAGAAAGGCCACACCGAACTCTATCGCGGCGCCGAATACGTCGTGGATTTCCTGCCCAAGGTGAAGATCGAGATCGTCGTCCCGGCCGGACGGGTGGAAGCCGCCATCGACGCCATCCAGAAGGCTGCGCGCACCGGCCGCATCGGCGACGGCAAGATCTTCATCCTCAATGTCGAAGAAGCCATCCGCATCCGCACTGGCGAAACCGGAACGGATGCGCTTTAACCTGCCGGCTTGAATCTTCTAGCCCGCCGCCTACCCGATTCAACGCGACTTATAGAAAGACCCAGAGAAAGACCGAGGCCATGTCCAACCCAAGCAACATTCTCAAGACCATCAAAGACAAGGAGGTCAAGTTCGTCGACCTCCGCTTTACCGACCCGCGCGGCAAGTGGCAGCACGTGACCTTCGATCCGGCTCTGGTGGACGACGAGTTCCTCACCGCCGGCACGATGTTCGACGGCTCCTCCATCGCCGGCTGGAAGGCGATCAACGAATCCGACATGACGCTGGTGCCGGATTGCGACACCGCCTTCATCGATCCGTTCTTCGCGCAGACCACACTCTCCATCACCTGCGACATCGCCGAGCCCACCACCGGCCAGCGCTATGGCCGCTGCCCGCGCTCCATCGCCAAGGCGGCGGAGCAATATGTCGTGGCCTCCGGCGCCGGCGACAGCGCCTTCTTCGGCCCGGAAGCGGAGTTCTTCATCTTCGACGACGTGCGCTTCGACCAGCAGATGAACAAGGGCTTCTACTTCCTCGATTCGGCGGAAGGCCCCTACAACTCCGGCACCGAATACGAATCGGGCAACATGGGCCATCGCCCCGCGGTGAAGGGCGGCTATTTCCCGGTCCCGCCGATCGATTCCTGCCAGGACATCCGCAGCGAGATGCTCGCCATCATGGCCGATCTCGGCATGGAGCCCGAAAAGCACCACCACGAAGTGGCCGGCAGCCAGCATGAACTGGGCACGAAGTTCACCACCCTGACCAAGGGCGGCGACCGCATGCAGATGTACAAATACGTCATCCACCAGGTGGCCGCGGCCTATGGCAAGTCGGCGACCTTCATGCCCAAGCCGATCTACGGCGACAACGGTTCGGGCATGCACGTCCACCAGTCGATCTGGAAAAGTGGCAAGCCGCTGTTCGCCGGTTCGGGCTATGCCGACCTTTCGGACACCTGCCTCTACTATATCGGCGGCATCATCAAGCACGCCAAGGCGCTCAACGCCTTCACCAACCCGCTGACCAACTCCTACAAGCGGCTGATCCCGGGCTTCGAGGCGCCGGTGCTCTTGGCTTACTCCTCGCGCAACCGTTCGGCCTCCTGCCGCATTCCGTTCTCGGGCAGCCCCAAGGGCAAGCGCGTGGAAGTGCGCTTCCCCGATCCGGGCGCCAACCCCTACCTCGCCTTCTCGGCCATGCTGATGGCGGGCCTCGACGGCATCGAGAACAAGATTCACCCGGGCGACCCGATGGACAAGGATCTCTATGCCCTGCCGCCCGAAGAGCTGAAGGAAGTGCCGCAGGTCTGCGGTTCGCTTCGCCAGGCGCTGGAGAACCTCGACGCTGACCGCGCCTTCCTCAAGAAGGGCGGCGTCTATTCGGACGACTTCATCGACAGCTATATCGAACTGAAGATGAACGAGGTCTATGCCTTCGAGCACACCCCGCATCCGGTCGAGTTCAAGATGTACTACAGCGTCTGAGCGTTTCGCTCACCGCGTCAGGCAAAAGGCCGGGGTTCGCCCCGGCCTTTTCTTTTTCGTCGAGACTTCCGGCTCACGCCGCGGCGCTGGCCTTTTTCTCCGGCTCGCAGTCTGCCGTCCTGGCCGCACCGCGCTCAGGGAAGATGACATAGGCGCGGCAGCCCTTGCCGGCTTCGCTTTCGAGCCAGGCCCGCCCGCCGTGCAGTTCGCACAGCCCGCGCACCAGGGCGAGGCCCAGGCCCGTGCCGCCGCCCTGGCGGTCATAGCGGTTGTCCACCTGGCTGAAGGGCTTGAAGATGCGGTCCAGCTTCTCGCGCGGGATGCCGGGGCCGTTGTCTTCGACCATGACCTGGAAGCCGCCGTTGCGCGCGCGGCTGCCCAGCACGGCGATGCGCCCGCCATCGGGCGTGAACTTCACCGCGTTCGACACCATGTTGATGAGAATCTGCTTGAGCGCGCGCTCGTCGGCATAAAGCTGCGGCGCGCCCGGATCGATCTCGATCACCAGCTCCTGGCGGCGTTCGCGTGCCTTGGCGCTGACCAGCTTGAGCGCCGTCTCGAAGGTCTTCTGCGCATCGAGCACCTCGGGCTGGATCTCCATGCGGCCGGCTTCGATCTTGGCGACGTCGAGCAGGTCGTTGATGAGGCTCAGCAGGTGCGCACCGGACGCGTGGATGTCGCCAGCATATTCGGCATAGCGCGCGCTGCCCACCGGACCGAAGCATTCCTTGGCGATGATCTCGGAGAAGCCCAGAATCGCATTCAGCGGCGTGCGCAGTTCGTGGCTCATGTTGGCGAGGAACGCGGTCTTGGAGGCATTGGCGGTTTCGGCCTCGAAACGCTTGGTCAGGGCCTCGTCGCGCGCCTCTTCCAGTTCGCGGGCCAAGTCCTCCACCTCGAAGCGCAGGCGCGAATCCTCGTCGAGGCGCCGGGTCAGCCGGCTGCCGTCATAGAACATCTGCGCCGCGTAGCCAGTAATCAGGACCGCGCCCAGCGCGTCCAGCGAGTCGCCGCCGAAGAGGAAGCGCACGTCCGTCATCGCCAGCATCGGCAGCACGCCGGCGGCCAGCATGTCCATGTGGTTGACGCGGCTGACGATCAGCCAGGACAACGCCGAAATTGCCGCCGCCGCAATGAAGACCTGATTGATCGCGCTGTCGCTCTGCCACAACAACCACGGCATCAGGCCCCAGGCCGTGCTGGTAGCGAGCTGCAGCATAATGAAGCGGGCGAACCAGGGCTCCAGCTGTTCGTAACGGGCATGGACGGCGGCATCGCTGCGGTAGCGCGCCGTCATCTGGGCCGCGGCGATCGCCGCAACCGTCACGACAACAGGCAGGATCAGGGCGGTAGCGAGCGGCGCGTCGCCGAAATGGCCGTAAGAGGAGGCCAGCAGCGCGATCGCAAGCGCCCACAGCGGCGCGGCGAACCGCGCCGAGTGCAACACTTCCGCGATGAAGTTGAGCTGCGCTTTCAGAACGCGCCCATCGGCGCTCCGCTGCATGCGCAACCGCTGTCCATAGCTCACGTTCCGTCCCCCCGCCGCCCGAAAGGCGGCTGTGAATAAGGTGAGCCTAGCCACGACCCCCTAAAATTTGCTTAGAGAGGGCGATCCGGGCGCCGGAAAGCGTTTGGCGTGCGCACGCCGCAAGATTTCGTTAATTTCCGTTCACCACGACTCAGCCAGAGGACAGTTTTTCCGTACCCACATGGCCAAATCCCCCGACCTTTTCGACACCGCCGCCTCCTCCAGCAAGGGCTACACCGCCAAGGACATCGAGGTGCTGGAGGGGCTGGAGCCGGTGCGCCGCCGGCCCGGCATGTATATCGGCGGCACCGACGAGCGGGCGTTGCACCACCTCGCCGCCGAGATTCTCGACAACGCGATGGACGAGGCGGTGGCCGGCCACGCCAGCCGCATCGAGTTCGAGCTGGCGGCGGACGACGTGCTGACCGTGGGCGACAACGGCCGCGGCATCCCCATCGATCCCCACCCCAAGTTCAAGAACAAGTCGGCGCTGGAAGTCATCATGACCACGCTGCACGCGGGGGGAAAGTTCGGCGGCAAGGTCTACGACACCTCCGGCGGCCTGCACGGCGTCGGCTCCTCGGTGGTCAATGCGCTCAGCGAATGGCTGGAGGTCGAAGTTGCGCGCGACAAAGAGAACCATCTGATGCGCTTCGAGCGCGGCAAGCCGGTGGGCAAGCTGAAGAACCTTGGACCCATCAACCGGCGCGGCACCGTCGTGCGCTTCAAGCCGGACGCGCAGATTTTCGGCAAGGAAGCGCATTTCTCCCCCGCCATGCTCTATCGCATGGCGAAATCGAAAGCCTATCTCTATCGCGGCGTGGAAATCCGCTGGAAGTGCGCAACCGAGCTGCTGAAGCCCGGCGCCGCCACGCCGGCCGAAGAGGTGCTGAAATTCCCCGGCGGCATCCTCGACTTCCTCAAGAGCGAAATCGAGGGCAAGGCCAGCGTGACGCCGCGCCTGTTCTTCGGCCGCACCGAGAACAAGGATGGTAAAGGCGCGGTGGAATGGGCGGTGGCCTGGGTGCCGGAGCGCGAGCCCTTCCTGCAATCCTACTGCAACACCATCCCCACGCCGATGGGCGGCACGCATGAGCAGGGCCTGCGCAACGCCCTGACCAAAGCCTTGCGGGCGCATGGCGAGCGCGTGAATAACAGGAAAACCGCCTCGATCACACCGGACGACGTGATGGGGGCGGCCTGCGCGGTGCTCTCCGTCTTCATCCGCGAGCCCGAGTTCCAGGGCCAGACCAAGGAAAAACTCTCCACCGCCGACGCGCAGCGCCTGGTGGAAAACGTGATGCGCGATCATTTCGACCACTGGCTGGCCGAAAGCCCGCAGGACGCGGACAAGCTGCTCGCCTTCGTCATCGATCAGGCGGACGAGCGCCTGCGCCGCCGCCAGGAAAAGGAGACGGCGCGCAAATCCGCCACCCGCAAGCTGCGCCTGCCCGGCAAGCTCACCGACTGCACGCGCGATGCGCCGGGCGGCACAGAAATCTTCCTGGTGGAGGGCGATAGCGCCGGCGGCTCGGCCAAGCAGGCGCGCGACCGTGCCACCCAGGCCGTGCTGCCGCTACGCGGGAAAATCCTGAACGTGGCCAGCGCGGGCGCCGGAAAGCTCGCCCAGAACCAGGAACTCACCGACCTGGTGCAGGCGCTGGGCTGCGGCGCCGGCAGCAAGTACCGCGAAGACGATCTGCGCTACGAGCGCGTCATCATCATGACCGATGCCGACGTGGACGGTGCGCACATCGCCTCGTTGCTGCTCACGTTCTTCTATCGCGAGATGCCGGGGCTGATCGCGGGCGGGCACCTGTTCCTCGCCATGCCGCCGCTCTACCGGCTCTCCCACGGCAGCAAGATCATCTATGCGCGCGACGATGCCCATCGCGAGGAATTGCTGAAGCGCGAGTTCAAGGCCAATGCCAAAGTGGAAGTCTCCCGCTTCAAAGGGTTGGGCGAAATGATGCCGGCGCAATTGAAAGAGACAACCATGAAGCCCGGCCACCGCACCCTGATCCAGGTGATGACGCCGGACGACGCCAGAAGCGAAACCGAGGCGCTGGTTGAACGGCTGATGGGCAAGAAGCCGGAGCTGCGCTTCCAGTTCATTCAGGAAAACGCCCAGTTCGCTACCGATGTGGATGTGTGAGGTTTAGCCCTCGACCACCGCCCGGTCGCGCTTGAAATCGGAAAGCGCGGTCCCGCGCGCCAGCGTTTCGGCCAGCGCATGGCCGGAGAACACCGCCGCGGCCAGCGTGCCCGGCGCCTCGGCATCCCCGATCACATGCAGGCGTTCGGCCGCGAAGCCGCGCGCCAGAATTTCGCTCTTGAGATTGCCGTCGGTCTGCCGCGCCATGACGAGGATGACGGCGTCGCAGCCGCGCGTCTGTTCCGTGCGCGCCAAGCCGGCCCGGAAGCGCACGCCGCCCGCCTCGATGGCGTCGAGCCGGGCCAGCGGCAACAGCTCGACGCCCAGCTCGAGCAGCCGCGCCACGATGCGGTCGCGCTCCAGCTTCTGCGCCGTCCATGACGAGAATTCCGCGAGCGGCGTCATCAGCGTGACGTGCTTGCCCTTGCGGGCCAACTCCTCGGCCAGCACGCTGCCCAGGTAATCGTGATCGTCGTCGTAGATCAGCACGGAATGCGGAAACGCATCGACGGTGAAGACATCGTCGGGCGTGAATACCGGCATCCCGCTCGTCAGCCCCGCAATCGGCACGGCGTGGCTGGAGCCGAGCCCGTCGCGCCGCCAGAGCGAGCCGGTGGCCAGCACGATGCGATCCGCGCCGAAGCCCACCGCATCCTCCGCCGTCATCGCGCTGGCAGGATAAAGATCGACATTCGCCATCTGCCGGAGCTGCCCGAGCCGGTAATCGACCAGCCGCCGCCAGGCCGACAACCCGGCCAGCCGCGCCTCGTTCGCTGCGCGCCCGCCCAGTTCCTCGCGCGCTTCTGCTACAGCAACGCGATGGCCCGCGCGCGCCGCCGTCAGCGCGCATTCGAGCCCCGCCACGCCGCCGCCGATGATAAGAATGTTCTCGGGCTTGGCCGCCGGCGGCACCTCCTCGGGATGCCAGCCGCGGCGCCATTCCTCGTTGATCGTAGGGTTCTGCGTGCAGCGCACGGCGACGCCGTAGGATTCGGTTGCAACGCAATGATTGCAGCCGATGCACTCGCGAATGTCGTCGTAGCGGCCCTCTTCGATCTTCTGCGGCAGGAACGGATCGGCGATCGAGGGCCGCGCCGCGCCGATGAGATCGAGATGGCCCTTGCGCACCAGCGCGGCCATGCGGTCCACGCCGGTATAGCGGCCGACGCCGACCACCGGCTTAGTGGTGAGGCTTTTCACGAACGCGGTATAGGGTTCCTGAAAGCCTTCCTCCGCCAACCGCGACGAGGACGAATCGTAAGACCAGCCGGAGAGGTTGACGTCCCACAGGTCCGGCAGTTCGGCCAGCATCGCCACCACGTCGCGGCCTTCGCCGTCGCTGCGGATGGCGAAGTCGGACACGAACTCGTGCACGGAAAAGCGCAGCGCCACTGCGCATCTGTCCCCTACGGCCTCGCGCGTCTCTTCCAGCACCTCGCGCAACAGCCGCGCGCGGTTTTCAAGGCTGCCGCCGTACTCGTCGCTGCGCCGGTTGGTGCGGCGCGAGAGGAAGTTGGTGAAGATCGAGATGTCGTGCGCGGCATAGACATAGACGATGTCATAGCCCGCGCGTTTGGCCAGCAGCGCGGCGCGGCGATGCTCGGCGCGGAAGGCGCGGATATCGGAAAGCGACATGGCCTTGGCGTGCATCGGCATTTCGGGGCGCAGCGCCGGCCAGGTGGACGGGCCGATCACCGGCAGACCGCTCAAGAAATTGCGTGCGCGGATGCCCGCATGGCCCAGTTCGATTGCCGCCAGCGCGCCGTGCGCATGAATGCGCTCCGCCTGCCGCGTGTGAACGGGAAGATCGTGTTCGTCCCACAGCCGCTCGACCGGATGGCTGCCCAGGTCGCAATCCGGCCCGATCTCGGTGATCGCGGTGGAGACGACGCCCCAGCCGCCCTTCGCTTTCATCTCGCGGAAGCCGATGGCCATGTTGGGATTGAGGTGGCCGTTGCCGGTGGCGTGCGGCGTCACATAGAAGCGGTTCTTGGTCTGAACCGGGCCGATCTTCACCGGCTCGAACAGGATGTCGTGCGATGGGCTTCGCATGCGGCGCCTCCCTGATGCGCGGACTGTGCCGCGCGATCATGGCGTTAATCGTTTCATTGTCAACGATCTTGATTACCGGTCAGGGCGCCGGCACCGCGATCCGCCTTACCAGCATGGTGCCGTCGCCGAACTGAGAGGGCACCGCCGTCTTTGGCCGTGCCGCAAGCAGTTTGACGCCGGAGGCCGGCAGCCCCACGCGCCGCTCGATCAGCGTGAGTTCGAGCGGAGCCTTGTCGGCCATCGTCAGCGTGATCGCGGACTGCGCGCAATCGGACGACATGCAGTAAATGCCGACGCGCTTGTCCTTCGCCCAGGACGGCGGCGCCGCGATCGCCTTGCCGCCGAGGATCACATGCCTGAGCCCGGCCTTGCCCGGCACCAACAGCCACATCATCGCCGCCTGTGGCGAACCGGATAGCGCGAGCGTGACGCGGCGCAGCTTGCCATCCAGCTGATTGGTGACGATAGCCGCGCCGGGCAACTGCAGATCGCCCTTCGGCGCCGGCGCCAGGAAGGCGCGCGCCCAACTCGCCGCGTAGGGCTTTTCCGGTTTGGCGGAGAACGGCGCCGCCGCGCGCAGGCTCGCCGGCAAAGGCGCTGCGGCATCGGCCGCCCACACGGCCTTGCCGCTGGCAATGTCATAGACATAGTTCAGATTCAGCCGCTGCGGCGCGATCGCGCTGTAGGCCGGCATGAAGCCGGCGCTCCCCGCCGCGATCAGCGCGCCCGCCAATCCGATCCCTGCCGCGCTGAATGGCAGGCGCCGCGTGGCCAGCAGCGGCGTGAGCGTCGCTGCCGCGACGGCGGCCGGCACGGTGAAGAGCGGAAATGCTCTCAGCCCCATCAGCGTCTCGCCCGCAACACACAGCGGCAGCCAGATCACCAGCGCCGTCAGCGCTGAGAGCAGCAAGGCCCCCTCGCCCGCCTGCGACTCCCAGCCCGCCCGCACCGTCGCCAGCAGCAGCACCGTCGCCACCAGCACCGGCAGCAGGAAATAGGGGCTGATCCCGGGCAGCAGCGCCGCCGCTGCCACGCCCAGCGCCGCCAGCCACAGCCATACCGCCGCGGCGCTGGCGCGCAGACCGGCCAGGCGCGACACCGGCAGCGTCACCGTCAGCACAGCCAGAGCCAGGGCACAGCGCAGCGCC
This sequence comes from Alphaproteobacteria bacterium, assembly GCA_018971835.1. Lineage (GTDB taxonomy): Bacteria > Pseudomonadota > Alphaproteobacteria > Micropepsales > Micropepsaceae > Rhizomicrobium. The sequence continues at coordinate 13,597 of JAGWZW010000049.1, read as the reverse complement.
AGCGGATGGGCATAGGCCGGATCGGACTGGCCCGAGATCGTTTGCGCCACGAACACCAAAAGCCAGCCGAGCAAACCCGAGACGATCAGCAGCACCGGAAAGATCGCCGCGGCGCGCAGGCCTTCGCCGAGCGTCGTGCGTTCGCCGCGGTTCAGCGCCACCGCCAGCGCCAGCAGCACCAGCAGCACCAGCGAAAGCGGCAGCGCCCAGCTTTGCGGCATCCGCGGCAGAAAGCGCCCGAAAATGTCGAGATAGACATCGTCGTGCGTCTTCAGCGCGGCATAGGGCGTCATCGCCAGCGCCGCCGTCATGGCGAGGATGTTGTCGCCCTGCTGCTGCAGCGAAGCGACGCTCAGATCGCGGCGATTGTCGAGCGGCGTATGGTAATGCGCCACGTTGTCGGCGAAGGCGAAGTTCACAGAGGGGAAGCCGTCGCGGATGAACAGCGTCAGGTCGGTGTCGTTGGGCATGAACTTGTAGATTTCGGCATAGAGCGAGCTGGTGGCGTAAGTGCCGAGATGATCCGCATACAGATCGATCAGCCCGGCGGCGCCGGGGCTGGTCTGGAACAGCCGGCTCTGGCCCTGGTTGCCGCGCGCCTCGGCATTGACCACGGCGCCGACCCTGGCCTTGAGCGCCGGATTGTCGAGGAAGGCGGCGGCGCCCAGGAGGTCGTATTCCTCGCCGTCGGTGATGACGGCGAGCACCGGATGCAAGGTCTTGCCGCCCCGCGCGCGCAAGGCCCGCGCGGCTTCGAGGATGGCGGCGACGCTCGATTCGTCGTCCGCCGCGCCGGGGCCCGCGGGCACCGAGTCGTAATGCGCCAGCATGACGATCGCCTTGCCCGTGCCCGGCAGCACCGGCGCGATCACGTCCGTCACCGTGGCGCAGGCGAGCGAGGCGCCGTGCTTCTCGATGAAGCAGCCCTGGCCGGTATAGGTGCCGGCGGTGATGCCGAGTTCGGCAAACGCCTGGATAATACGCGCGCGCACCGCCGCGTTGGCGGGCGTGGACGCCGGGTGGGGCACTTCCGGCCCCAGCAGCCGGGCCAGCACCTGCTCCGCCCGCATGGCGGAGAATTGCGTGGCGGGGGCGTCAGCCGGCACCACCGCGGGCATGGCCTCGCCGTATTTAGCCAGCGCCCAAACCGCCGCCGCCAGCGCTGCCAGCAGGATCACGCGAAGCCAAGGATTGCGCATGCTGTCCCCCCATCCCTGAGCGCCCGAGCCTCGCCCGCCGCCTCGCGCTTGTCGAGTCCGCCATGCGCAAAGCGCGCGTGACCAAGGCGCATTCGCACGCTAGCGTAACCTTCCATCAGAGAGTGACCGGCCATGCGCCTGAGCGCGCCATTTTCCGTCCTGTTCTTCGCCAGCGCGGCGCACAGCATGAACCACATCCTGCTGACGCTCTTTCTCACCCTGGTGCTGGTGATGGGGCCTGAGTGGCACCTGCCCTACGCCACGCTGATCGCGCTGTGGGCGCCGGGGGCGATGCTGACCGGGCTTGGCGCCCCCTTTGCCGGGCTGCTGGGCGCGCGCTTCGGCGAGACCCGCATGCTGATCGTGTGTTTCCTCGGCCTGGGCAGCTCGGCGGCGCTGGCGGGGCTCTCGCATTCCACCGTGACGCTGGAGATCGCGCTGTCGCTGCTGGGGCTTTCGGGCGCGGTCTATCATCCGGTGGGCATCCCCTGGGTGGTCAAGCACGCCACGATGCGCGGCCGCGCCATCGCCTCGACCGGCATCGCCGGCAGCATCGGCGTGGCAGCGGGGCCGGTGGTGGCGGGCGGTATCGCCTCGCTGGCGGGCTGGCGGGCCGGCTTCATCGTGCCTGGCGCACTGACCATCGGCCTCGGCCTGGCGCTGGCAGCGTTTCATCTCACCGGCCGCATCGTGGATCGCGCGGAGGATGCGCACGTTCCCCACGCCCCGCCCAGCCGCGCCGACATGACCCGCGCCTTCGCCGGGCTCACCGTCACCATGACGGTGACACTGCTGCTCGGCTCAGCCTTCTATACCGCCATGCCCAAGCTGGTTGAGGCGGGAACGGGCCTGGGCCGCTACGGCTATTTCGCCATCGGCCTGGGGGTGGGCGCAATCCAGCTTCTGGGCGCCAGCGCGCAATTCATGGGTGGCCATCTCGCCGACAACGGTGCGGGCAAACGCACCTATATCTTCGGCCTGTTGGCCTCTGCTGCGGTCCTGCCGCTGGTCGCCATCAGCAGCGGCTGGGCGCTGGCGGCCACGGCGGTCACCACCAGCCTGCTGTTCGAGGGCATGGCGCCGGTCGAGACCATGTTCATGGCGCGCTACACCCCGGCGCACCGCCGCGGCCTGGTGTTCGGCGTGCGCTACGGACTGGCGGCCATCGGCACGCCCTTGGGCGTGTGGCTGGTGGCCCGGCTCTACGATCCGGCGCACGGCTTTCTGTATGTGATGGCGGCGCTGTCCGCCTGCTCGCTGCTGGGCATGGCGGCGGCCCTGTTCCTGCCCGCGGACGCCACGGCCCCGGCCCCAGCCGCGGCGGAATGACATCCTTGACCGCGCGCCGGGTCATGCCGATGTAATGACGCAGGCAGGCATAGTTGGGTAGCGGCCGCACTCCCCGGGGGAGGGGGGTAGAGGCAGAATGCGAAAACAACCTTCGAGCGAAAATCGTTGCAATCCAATGCCTTGGTGAAAATCGCCATTCCGCTTCCGTGGCATTTCGGCCGCTCTGCCGGCGAAATACCCGCTGCCGGGCGCGAATGTTCCCGATCTGTCCTTGACATGGCAACATTCCACCCTATGTTGCAGCGCATAAGAGACTCGGCCGCCAATCCGGGCTGGCCGTGCGGGCGCTGGACCATGCGCCCCATCAGGAGCGTATGACGAACAGTGAAACGATCGCCGGCGCGCAAGCCGGCCTGGAAGTGCCCGATTTGGAATCTTCTGCAAACGACGTAGCCGCCCCCGTTCTGGAGGCCGAGGCCGCATCTTCCGACACCCCGGCAGAGAACGGCTTCGAGGCTTTGGGCCTCATGCCGGAACTGCTCAAGGCGGTGGCCGAGAGCGGCTACACCACGCCGACGCCGATCCAGGCCCAGGGCATCCCCAAGGTGCTGATGGGCCGCGACATCATCGGCATCGCGCAGACGGGCACGGGCAAGACCGCCTCCTTCACCCTGCCGATGATCGAGATCCTGTCGCGCGGGCGGGCCAAGGCGCGCATGCCGCGCTCGCTCATTCTGGCGCCGACGCGCGAACTGGCCGCGCAGGTTTCCGAAAGTTTCGAGCGCTACGGCAAGTACAACAAGCTGTCGATGGCCCTCTTGATCGGCGGCGTCTCCTTCGACGATCAGGACAAGAAACTCGACCGCGGCGTCGATGTGCTGATCGCCACGCCCGGCCGGCTGCTCGATCATTTCGAGCGCGGCAAGCTGATGCTCACCGGCGTGCAGGTTCTGGTGATCGACGAGGCCGACCGCATGCTCGACATGGGCTTCATTCCCGACGTCGAGAAGATCTGCAAGCTGTTGCCCTTCACGCGGCAGACGCTGTTCTACTCGGCCACCATGCCGCCGGAGATCACGCGGCTGACCGAGCAGTTCCTGCACAATCCGGTGCGCGTGGAAGTGGCCCGCCCCGCCACCACCGCCGAGAACATCACGCAGGAAATCATCGAGGTTCAAGCCAACGACTGGGCCAAGCGCGAGACCCTGCGCCGGCTGGTGCGCGACAATCCGGTGAAAAACGCCATCGTCTTCTGCAACCGCAAGCGCGATGTCGATGTGGTAGCCAAGTCGCTGCAGAAGCACGGCTTCTCGGCGGCGGCGCTGCACGGCGACCTGGAGCAATCCCAGCGCATGAAGACGCTGGACGCCTTCAAGAACAACGAGATCCAGATTCTGGTCGCCAGCGACGTGGCGGCGCGCGGGCTCGATATCCCGGCCGTCAGCCACATCTTCAATTATGACGTGCCCTTCCATGCCGACGATTACGTGCACCGCATCGGCCGCACCGGCCGCGCCGGGCGTTCGGGCCACGCCTTCATGATGACCACCCCGCGCGACTTCAAGGCGGTGGACGCCATCGAGAAGCTTATCAAGAAAACCCTACCGCGCCGGACGATCGAAGGCGTGGAACCACGCGCCGATCTGACCGAAAAGAGCCGCGATCGTCGCGGGCGGGACCGCGACCGCGGCCGCAAGGGCGAGCGCTCCCGTCCGGTCAAGGATCACGGCCAGCGCGCCGCGCTGGAGCCGCTTGCTCCGTCTACGGAAGAAGTGGCGGCGCCGGCGCCGCAGGAGCGCCCCAGGGAGCGGACGAGGTCGCGCGCACCGGAACGGTCGAAGGAACGCCCAAGGGAACACGCAAGAGAACACCTGAGCGAGCGCGCTGTTGCCGCGCCGCGCGAGAAGCACCTCGAACATGCCACCGAGGATGCGGTGCAGCTTCCCGCCTTCCTGCTTCGCCCCATCAATCTGCCCAAGGCGAAGGACGAGGCCGAAAAGCCCGTCAAGGCAGAAAAGGTTGCCAAGCCGCGCAGCCGCAAGAAAAAGGCCGACGCCGAAGCGACGCCCGCCTAAGCAGAAGGCGTACGCTCCGGCGCAGGCGTGCACCGCCTCCGGTGCGCGCAATTTGCGTTGCTTTGCAAAGCGTCGGCACGCGGGTGGAATAAAGGGCGCCGCGCTCGCGAATTTCTTATCCGTCAGGACTTGGTCAGACCCCGCCGGCATGGTGGCGCTGACAGCGGACACACCCGCCCTGACTGGAGAAAGAACGCAATGCGCAAACCGATCCTTTTGACGATGGCCGCCCTGATGCTTGCCGGTAGCGCCGGCAGCGCTCTGGCCAGCCCCAAATGCACCACCGAGCCCGAAAGCAAATGGCTCGGCGAAGATGCCATGAAGGCGAAGATCGCCGGCATGGGCTACACCAAGATCCGCACCTTCCAGAAGACCAAAGGCGGCTGCTACGAAATCTACGGCTTCACCGCCGACGGCCAGAAGGCCGAGGTCTACTTCAATCCGGTCAGCGGCGCCGTGGTCGAGAAGAACATCGGCGGCGAAGAAGACGAGGATTGAAGATGGCTGCCGTATCCCACGCCCCGTCCTCACGGCCCGCCTCGGCCCCATCCCCGACGGTCCGAACGATCAGGGTGTGGGATCCGGTGGTCCGCCTCTTTCATTGGCTGATGGCGGCCGGCTTCGTGGCCAACATGTTCGTGCTCGAGGAAGGCAAGCGGCTCCATCGCTGGGCCGGTTACGCCATCCTTGCCGCGATCGCCGTGCGCCTGATCTGGGGCTTTATCGGACCGGTCCATGCGCGGTTCTCGGATTTCGTGCCCGCGCCGCGGCGGCTGTTGATCTACAGCAAGGCGCTGCTGGCACGGCGCGAGCCACGATATGTCGGTCACAACCCGGCCGCAGCCGTGATGATGGCAGCGCTGGTCGGGCTGATGGTGTTGTGCGGCGTGACAGGCTGGATGCAGGGCCTTGATGCCTATTGGGGCGTCAAATGGGTCAAGGAACTGCACGAGGCGACGGCCAACGCAATCCTGATGCTGGCCGGCCTTCATGTCGCGGCGGCGATCGTGGAAAGCGTGCGCCATCGCGAAAATCTGGTCTGGTCGATGATTACCGGGCGCAAGCGCGCGCCCAGCGGAGACGATGTCGTTCATGCGCCTGCTTCTGGTCGAGGATAACGCGCGGCTCTGCGAATTGGTTCGCCGGGCGCTGGCGGCAGAAGGCTTCGCGGTCGATATCGCGCAAACCCTGCGCACCGCCGAAGAATTTCTCGAACGGGCGCCGTACGATCTCATCGTGCTCGATCTCGGCCTGCCGGACGGCGACGGCCTCACGCTGCTAAGGACGCTGAGGGGGCGCGCCGAGGCGGTGCCGGTTTTGGTGATGACGGCGCGCAGCGGGCTGGACGACCGCATCCTGGGCCTTGATCTGGGCGCCGATGATTATCTCATCAAGCCTTTCGCCACCGGTGAATTGGCGGCGCGCTGCAGGGCCTTGCTGCGCCGCCCGGGCGGCGTGCTGGGAAGCATGCTCACGGCCGGTAACCTGACGCTTGACAGCAACACCCGCCGCGCCACGGTTGCCGGCACAGCAATCGAGATTCCGCCGCGCGAACTATCCCTGCTTGAATTGCTGCTGCGCCGTTCGGGCCAGGTCGTTGCGCGTGCCAATCTCGAGAACGGCCTCTATGCGATGGGCGAAGAAGTCTCGGCCAATGCGCTGGAAGCGGCCGTCTCCCGGCTGCGGCGGCGCCTTGCGGCGGCCGGCGCGGAGGTGACGATCCACACCGCCCACGGCATCGGCTATGCGCTGGCGCCGAAGCAGCCGGAAAGCTAGCAGATGCCGGCCTCTTCCAATTTCTCGTGGAACCGTCCTTCGAGCTGGCCAGTGTTCGGCGGCGATGGCATGGCCGCCATCATCGCCCGCCGCCTGCTCGGCGTGGCGCTGCTGTTCGCGCTGCTCGATATCGGGTTTGTGATCGTGAGCTATGCGAGCGACCGCGAAGGGCTTGGCGAACGATTGCTGGCGATCCGAGCCGAAGAGATCGCCGATGCCATCACTGTCTCGGGTGATGAGGCCCGGTTCGATCCGGGCCGGTTCTCGCGCGCAGCCAGCGATATGGCAACACTCGCCTTCGCGATCACCGACCGGCGGAGCAAGACCGTGGCCGTGATCGGACGGTGGGCGCAGCCGCGCACACAGGCACGACCGATCGGCTCGCTCATCTCCATGACGCGCCGCGACGATCACGCGGATGGCTTTGTGCTGCACGGTGTACGGCGCGTCGAGGTAGGCGGACAGCCGTTCTGGATTACGATGGAGGTATCCGGCAAGGGCCTGCAGCCGTTCCTGCCCGTCATCTTCGATGAACTGATCGAGCATGTCGTTGCGCCGCTCCTGCCGCTCGTCGTCTTGCTGCTGGCGCTCAATGTCGTCGTGGTGCGCCGCGCCTTGCAGCCCCTGGCGGCCGCGGTCGGCGAAGTCGAAACCTTGCAGCCCGCTCAGATCGAGCGGCGCCTCATCGTGCCCGGGGAGCCGCGCGAGGTCCGCCGCCTGGTGGGCGCGCTGAACGAAGCGCTGGACCGCATTGAGCGGGGCATCCGTGCCCTGCGCGACTTCACGGCCGATGCCGCTCACGAATTGCGCACCCCGCTGGCAATCCTGTCGATGGAAGTGGACGGGCTTGCCGTCTCGCCGGCCAAGGACAAGCTGCGCGGCGATATTGACGCCATGACGCGCTCGGTATCCCAGATGCTCGACATGGCGTCTGCCGATGCGCTGCTGATCGACGGCGCCGGGTCGGTCGATCTCGGAGCGGTGGCGCGGGACACCGTCATGCAGCTCACGCCGCTGGCTCTGCTGCAGCATCGCAATCTGCGCTTTACCGACGAAGGCGCCGCCACGATCACCGGCCATCGCGAAGCCCTGAGCCGGGCGCTGCGCAATCTGATCGAAAACGCGCTGGCTCACACGCCCGAAGGCATCGATGTCGATATCACGGCAGGCCCCGGCGCCGCCATCACCGTGCGCGACTACGGGCCGGGCATTCCCGCCGACCAGCGCCAGACCGCACAGCAGCGCTTCTGGCGCGCCGACCGTTCGCGCGCGTCCGGCAGCGGATTGGGCCTGGCCATCGCCGGCCGCATCGCCGAGGCGCATGGCGGGCGCCTCGAAATCGGCGATGCCGCGGGCGGCGGCGCCCTGATCCGCCTTTGTCTTTCCCGCGCTTGATGCCGCCAGCCGGCAAAAGCTTTGACCCCGTTCGGGGCTGAGGCCATCGGCACCGCTGGCGACAAACTCGCCGTCGGCGGGTTGACATATATCTCGCTATACGGTGCAATTATTCTGTATTACGGAATTATTTTGGGCTGGACGGCTACCGGCACGCCCAGCATAACCATGACCGGAGGCCTCCCCTCATGAACTACACCGTCTCGCACGACGCCCTGGGCACGCATATCGACTGGACGCTGGAAAGCGTCACGGCGCGGATGATCGATTGGTTCTGGAACAACATGGAGAAGGGCTTCATCCTCTGGCACCCTGAGCAGCACGAGTCGCTGGAATGGCCAGTGCCGGTGCGGCACGGCAATCCGCTCGGCGCCATTCACAACGCCCCCCAGACCTGGAACGACGGCCGCCGCCAGAACATCTATATCCGCTTCGAGAAGCTCGAAGACGTGGCTCCCGAAATCCGCGACGTCATCTGCTACGAGCACGTCATCGTCGCCGCCGGCCTTGGCTTCGATCTGGAGGCTATGGAAAAAGGCGATCCAATGGGCTACCGCATCCACCAGTGGCAGGCGAGCGACGCCGGGGTGATCGGCAAGTCTTCGGGCATCGGCACGCGGCGCAAGGAAACGGTGGAGGACGGCAAGATCTGGGCCGCCCATGCCGCGCAGGAAGTCGGCAACTGGGAGGTGTTCCTGCCCCAGCTCTATGGGCTTTACCGCGTCGTCACCGATCCCAGGCGCAATCCCTTCACCGATCTTTCGGTCGACGGCCGCGGACGGCACGCCGGCTATCGCCACATTCGCTGAAAAGACGGGCCCCTATCCGAATGCCGGTTGCCCGGCGCCCGCGGGCGCCCTTCAGCATCGCCTGAGCATAAGCTTCAGCGGACTGCGAAACGTCGACGACGGCATCCACTTGAGGTTCTGCTCGGCGCGCACATAGTCGGGAACGGCCTTGTGAAACTCTTCCATCGCGATCTTCACGGCCATGCGTGCGATCATGGCGCCGAGGCAGGCATGCACACCGCCGCCGAAGCCCAGATGACCGCGCGGCTTGCGCGCAATGTCGTAGACGTCCGGGTTGGGGAAGCGCCGCTCGTCGCGATTGCCGGAACCGTAAGCCAGACACACGAAATCGCCCGCGCGCATGGTTTGGCCGTGAATCTCGACATCTTCCACGAGACAGCGGCGGAAGCGCTGCGCGGAGGTGTTGAAGCGTAAGGATTCCTCGATTGCGTCCGCCAGCACCGCCGGATCGGCAACCGCGCTGCGTCGGGCCTCGGGATGATCGGCAAGGTTGAGCCCAAACATGGCAAGGAATCCGCCAAGCGATTCCACACCTGCCATGATCAGCGTGGTGGTGGTGAGCAGAACCTCCTGCTCGTCCAGGCGGTCGCCGTCGATCTCCGCCATGCTGAAATGCGAAATCAGATCGTTCTGCGGCCGTGCCCGGCGCTCGGCAATGATCTCGGCGGCGTAATCGCGCATCCAGTTGTAAGCGGCGATATGCTCCGGCCCCTTGGCCCGCGTGACCGGATCGGACTGCACCATCAGCACGGCATTCCGGCGCACCACTTCCTCATCGCCCACTGGCAGCCCCAATGCGGCGAACAGCACGCGCGCGGTGTACTTGGCATTGAAATCGGCGATGAAATCGAATTCTTCGCAGCCGCGCAGCTCATCAGCGATGTCGGCGGCAATCTGGCGCATCGGCTCGCCAAGCCCCTCAAGGCCGCGCCGCGTGAAGGCATGCTGAATGAGCCCGCGCAGGCGATCGTGCCGCGGCGGATCGGTGGTTCCCAGCGTCGCCCCTGCCCGATTTGGCAACTCCGTCATCAGATTGCCCTTGGCCGACGAGTAGGTCCGCCACTCGTTGAGCGCCGTCAGGATGTCGCTGTGGCGCGACAGCACCCACATCTGCGCATCTTCGCTCCAGAAGCAGGGATACTCGTCCCGCAGAATCCGGTAGGCCGGAAACGGATCGGCATCGATGGCCGGCGCATAAGGATCGAAACGGAACATCTTTTCCCTCCCTCGCCGCCGGCCATGCGATAAATGCTGTGCCGGCGGGCTTTTGTTGTCCTTCCGCCGCGTTCTGCCACCGCCGGCGGCAAAGGGTAATGGACGAAGCGGCCGGCTTTCTGTACTTTTCGATCATGCAAAAACGACAGCGAGACTGCGCGCCTGCGCGAAAGCGCGGAAATAACCAGGAAATACGCCGTACCACGGCGGGGCGGAAGCACGTCCCTGTATTTTCTCTCTACGGCGAAGAGGCTGTGGAGCGCGCCACCGATTTCGTGCACATCGAGGACATCCGCACCCGCAGCGAGCATTATGGCTGGCAGATCGGCTCGCACCGCCATCACGGGCTGCTTCAGACCGTGTTCGTACGGCGCGGCCGGGTGACGGCGAAGATCGACAATGCCACCTTCGCGCTGAAGGCGCCCTGCCTCATCACCCTGCCGCCATCGACCGTCCACGAATTTCATTTTTCCACAGACACCGTCGGCCAGGTGCTGACCATTGCGCACACGCTCTTTCGCGGCCGCAAGGATACCGCCGAAAATTTCGCGACCACGCTGTTTGCGGTTCCGCGCGCGGCCGCGCTCACGCGCACGGAGCCGGCCGTGCCCCGCATGCAGGGTCTGCTCGATCAGATCGCCGCAGAATTTCGCGAGCGCAACTCCGGCGCGTCCGACATGCTGGAATGGCTGGTGGCCGCCGTTCTGCTGCTTATCGCGCGCCTGCATGCCGCCGATCACGACCTGGACGCGGCAGCATCCGTTCGGGCCGATATCTTCAACCGCTTCCGCACCCTGGTGGAAGCGCATTACCTTGAGCACCGGCCAGTGGCGTTCTATGCCGCGAAGCTGGGCGTAGGCACCGGCCGGCTCAACCGCGCCTGCCGCGCGGCAGCGAACTGCTCGGCCTTTGACCTGCTGCAGGACCGGCTGTTGCTGGAAGCCCGCCGCAAGCTCACCTATATCGCCGCGCCGGTATCGCTGCTTGCCTATGAACTGGGCTTTGACGATCCCGCCTATTTCTGGCGCTTTTTCCGGCGCCGTACTGGCCTGACGCCGAAAGAATTCCGCCAACGTGGCACCTAGATCGCCTCATCGGGTATCGGCGCCGCTTCAGCTCCGTTGCTCCCGCAGTTCCACGCGGCGGATCTTTCCGGTCGCCGTCTTCGGCAAGCTCTCGACGAACTCGACCCAGCGCGGATATTTCCACGGCCCGACGGCCTCTTTGACGTGCCTCTTGAGTTCCTCGTACAGGCAGTCCTCGGCCTCCTGCCGGAACGCGTCCTTGAGCACGACGAATGCCTTCGGCTTGATGAGTCCGGTCCGGTCCGCGGCGGGGATAACCGCAGCTTCCAGAACCTTGGGATGGGCAACCAGCGCTGCTTCGACCTCGAATGGCGAAACCCATATGCCGCTGACCTTGAACATGTCGTCACTGCGGCCGCAATAGACGTAAGTACCGTCGGGCCGCTTCATATATTTGTCGCCCGTCCGTATCCATTCGCCGACGAATGTCCGTTGCGATTTCGCCCGCTGATTCCAGTAACCGATGGCGCCGGAGCCGCCGGAAACCCAAAGCTCGCCGATCTCGCCGTCCGCAACTTCGCCTTCGCACTCGTCCACCAGCTTCAGCCTGTAACCATCGACCGCCACGCCTGAGGTGCCGTATTCCACCGCGCCGGGCCGGTTGGCAATGAAGATATGACAAAGCTCGGTCGCACCCACGCCGTTTACGATATCGACGCCAAACCGTTCTTTCCATGCCTGGCCGGTCGGCCCCGGCAGCGGCTCTCCGGCGGAAACGCAGAGGCGCAACCGCTTCGGCATGCTCAGGCGTGCGCAGTCCGCATCGGCGAGCATGGCAGCGTAGAGCGTCGGCACCGCGAAGAATATCGTCGGTTGATGGGTATTCAGCATCTCGAACACGGCCTTCGGCGTCGGCCGTTCGGGATAGAGCACCGTGGTCGCGCCCACCGCTGTCGGGCAGAGCATGGCGTTGCTCAGGCCATAGGCGAAAAACATCTTCGCCGCCGAAAAGATGACGTCGTCCTCGCGATAGCCGAGCCACTGCACGCCCGCATTCTGGGCGACGAACATCGGCGTCGAATGGATGTGCATCGTGCCTTTCGGATGCCCGGTGGTGCCTGATGAATAGAGCCAGAAGGCCACTTCGTCCGCGCAGGTCGTTGCCGGCTCCGCGCCGGCGGGCTCCCCGTTCAGCAGGTCGGCCAGCCGCGGCGAAGGGCCGCTGCCGACGGTTACAACCGTCTTGAGTGTCGGCACGCCCGCGGCTGCTTCCCGAATCGCGGGCAACAACGACGAAGAAGCGAACACCGCCTTGGCGCGCGAATCCTCGAACAGATAATGATACTGCTCGGCCGTCAGCCGCGTGTTGAGGAGTACCGGGACGATCCCGGCGCGAATGGCCCCCCAGTACAGAATCGGGAACTCGGTAGTATCGTTCAGAACCAGCGCGATCCGGTTTTCCCGTTCGACGCCCAGACGCGCCAGCATCGGGCCGACACGCGACACCGCATCTGCCAATTGCCCGTAGGTGATGCTCCGCTCGGGATCGATGAAGGCGATCTTGTCCCTTCGGCCTTGCGAAATGTTCCGTTCCAGAAAATCAACCGCCGCATTATAGCAGGAAGAAGTCATCCGTTTCCTCGCCCGTACATTTTGGCGTGCATTCTGCTTGAAATTGCGTGCGCGGCCTTGACTTTGGTTAGGTTCGCCACCGTCAGGGAATGTTATCTTGCGTTCAATAATAACCCCAGCATCGGGTGACATCGTGCCACAAGGAAGGAACGCCGCTTCAGGAAACGCCGTTGAGTCACAAACGGAATCGCGGCCGCGGAAACATCTGTTGCGATTGAAACTCAATGGTCGCTGGCGCGAAGATGCAGTGTCCGACACGACGCTGCTGGTGGATTACCTACGCGACACCGCGCAACTCACCGGCACGAAGACCGGTTGCGACGGCGGCGAATGCGGTGCGTGCACGGTGCTGGTGGATGGCGAAGCCGTGCCGTCCTGCTTGATGCTGGCGCGGCGCTGCGAAGGGCGCCATGTCGAGACCATCGAGGGCCTGACCAGCGGCAACCGTCTTCATCGCTTGCAGCGCGCATTTCACGAAAAGCTCGGCGCGCAATGCGGCTTCTGCACGCCCGGAATGATCATGGCGGCCGAGGCCCTGTTGCGCCGCAATCCGTCGCCGAGCGAAGCGGAGATCCGCGCCGCGCTCTCCGGCAACCTGTGCCGCTGCACTGGCTATGTGAAGGCCGTCGAGTCCGTTCAGGCGGCCGCGGAGTCCGCCTGATGCGCGAGGAACTTCACACTCCGCCGGCGCCGAGCCGCGCGGGCGTCCCCCTGATCGACGGCCGCGAGAAAGTCACCGGCCGCGCCCGCTACACGGCGGACCTCGACCGCGCCGGCGCCTTCGTCGGCCGCATCCTGCGCAGCCCGGTGAGCCACGCTGAAATCGTGCGGGTGAACGTTTCGAAAGCGCGCGCCCTCGACGGCGTCGTCGCCGTCGTCACCGGAGAAGACTGTCCGCATTCCTACGGCGTCCTGCCGGTGGCGATGAACGAATATCCCCTCGCCCGCGAGCGCGTGCGCTATCGCGGCGAACCGGTCGCCGCGGTCGCGGCACTGGACGCCGAAACCGCAGAGCGCGCGCTCGGATTGATCGAAGTCGAATATCGCGAGCTTCCCGCTTACTACACATCCGCGGAGGCCCGCGCGCCGGGCGCGGTTCTGCTGCATGAGAACAAGCCCGGCAATCTGGAGCGCGAAGTCCATCACGAGTTCGGCGACTGGCAGCAGGGCTTCGCCGAAGC
>JAGWZW010000048.1 GCA_018971835.1 Alphaproteobacteria bacterium | reverse complement strand
CCGTCGCGGATGGTTTCGGCCGTGGCCTTGTCGTTGCGCCAGTAGCCGATCATGCCCATGTTGGCCTGGCGCACGATCACCTGCCCCACGCCGCCCACCGGCACGTCCTGCCCGTCCTCGTCCACGATGCGGCTTTCGGTCAGGATCACCTCGCGGCCGGTTGTGTACCACCAGCGCTCGTGATCCTCCGAGCGCAGCACGCCGACAGCGCCACATTCCGTCGAGCCGTAGAACTGCGTGAAGTTCACGCGCGGGAACACCTCGCGCGCCTTGGCCAGCACCTTGGGCAGGATCGGCATCGAACCGTAGAATATCTTGTCGACGCTCGAAAGGTCGTATTCGCCCACGCGCGGATGATGGGCCAGCATGCTCACCGTGGTCGGCACCAGGATGGCCAGCGTGATGCGGTGCTTCTGGATCAGTTCGAAGATGGCTTCGGGATCGAAGGCGCCGCGATGCACGACGCCGGTCGCGCCCATGAACAGCGCCTGGTGCAGCGCCATGTTCATGCCCGCGGCATGGAACATCGGGACAGCCAGCAGGAACACGTCGTCGTTGCGGATGCGCGCCTCGACCGCATGCAGCATGTACATCTTGAAATACATGGCATGGGACACCAGCACGCCCTTGGGCGCGCCGGTGGTGCCGCTGGTGTACATGATGACGCAAGGGCTGGCGGGATCGACCGCGATCCCGGTCGCGGTGTCGGGCGCGGCGGCCATCAGGTCCATCATCGCGCCGGGCGCGCCGCCCTCGCCGTCAATAACCACCACTTGCGGGCGGTGTGCCGCTTGCGCCAGCGCCTCGCCCAGCACCTTGCCAAACACCGTTTCGGTGATCAGCACGGTCGGCTGCGCATCATTGAGCACATGCACGATCTCGCCGGCGGCGAGGCGGAAATTGAGCGGCGTCAGGATGGCGCCGCATTTGGCGACACCCTGCGTCACCACCGCAAAATCGATGCTGTTGTAGGCGAGTAGCGCCACGCGGTCGCCGGGCTTCACGCCCAGCGCAACCAGCGCATGGGCCAGCCGGTTGGAGCGTTGGTCTAGTTCCTTATAGGTGCAGACGGTATCGCCCATGATGAGCGCCGCCTTGCCCGGATAACGCCGCGCATTCAGCCTGGTGATGTCGCCGATGACCCGCATGCGATGCCTTCAATCCTTGCCCATCAATTCGTCAGCGTGCGCAGGACGTGATCGGCGCCCTTGTCGCCGATCATGATCGCCGTGGCATTGGTGTTACCCGAAGGCAGCGACGGCATTACCGACGCATCGGCCACCCACAGCCCGTCGATTCCATGCACCCGCAAATCAGGATCGGCCACGCTCGTCTGGTCGGTACCGATCCTGCAGGTGCCAACCGGATGATACATCGGAAAGGCCGCCATGCGCGCGAATTCGCGCAAGGCCTCGCGCGTGGCCAGCGGCGCGCCAGGCCGCACCTCCCCGGTTACGACCGAGCGCAACGCCGGTTGTTCCACGATCCGTCGCGCGAACTGAATGCCCTCGATGAGCTGTTCCAGATCGTCGTCGTCATCCAGCAGCCGGTGGCGGATGACCGGTGCATCGTGCGGATCGGCCGAGCGCAGCGTGACGGTGCCGCGCGCCTTGGGCCGCATCACGCCGATGGCCTGGCTGATGGAAGGTTCGGCGCGCAGCTTGAGCTTACCCTGCTCGTCCAGATCGAAGGCGAAGGGCGCGAAGATGATCTGGACGTTCGGCGCGGGGAAACTGTCACGCGTGCGCACGAACATCTGGGCGTGGCCAATCGGCGTGGTCAGTGCACCGCGTCCGTTCAGGAAGAAATTGAACACATGCGCGATACCGCGCAGCGCGCCGACGTCGCTGTTGAGTGTGGTCATCGTGACATCGTTCACCAGATGCGCACCGATGTGTTCCTGCAGGTTCCGGCCTACTCCGGGCAGATCGCGCACCGCGGCGATACCGTGTGCCGCCAGTTCCGCCGCCGGACCGATGCCCGAAAGCATCAAGAGGCGCGGTGAATTCATCGCGCCCGCGCACAGCACCACGCCGCGGCGCGCCTGGGCGGTGAAGCGCCCGCCGTTCCGTTCGTATTCGACGCCGGTGGCGCGGCCGCCCTCCACTACGATGCGGCGCACCACTGCGCCCATCTCGACCTTGAGGTTGCGCCGGTTCTTGTTGGGCCAGATGTAAGCCGCAGCCGTGGAGGCGCGCCAGCCGCTCTTCTGCGAGGCCTGCACCAGACCGGCACCTTCGCGCGACTTGCCGTTGAGGTCGGGATTGCGCAGCACGCCGGCTTGCACCGCCGCATCCAGCCACATCTGGGTCAAGGGATAGACGGCGCGGATTTCGGAAACGGCCTGCGGGCCATCGGCGCCGCGGAAATCGTCGCCACCGCGTTCGTTGCTTTCCAGCCGGCGGAAATAGGGCAGGACCGACGCATAGTCCCAGCCGCGCGCGCCCAGCTCGGCCCAATGGTCATAGTCCCACTGGTGGCCGCGGATGAACATCATGCCGTTGAAGGAACTGCCTCCGCCCAGCCGCTTGCCCGCCGGCCAGGTATCGGCGCGCCCGCCGATGGTGGGATCGGGCTCGGTCTTGTAGCACCAGTCGAAATCGGGGTTCTGGATGGCGTTGATGTTGCCGGCCGGAATGCGCGTGAAGGGATGGCGATCACTCTTGCCGGCTTCCAGCAGCAGCACCGAAAGCGATTGCCTTTCCGAAAGACGCGCCGCCATCGCGCAGCCTGCCGAACCCCCGCCAATGACGATCAGATCGAATGCCTCAGAGGCCATTGGCTTACCTCTTCACCACCAGTTCGGGCGGCCGCTTGCGCGGCACCCAGTTGCCGCGGCCCGGAAAGCGCGACAGCACCGGCCCATCCCACAGGCGGATGATGCGTTCCTTGAACAGCCACGCGCCGTTCTGCTTGACGATCTTGTCCTCGTAATAGCCGGCAAAGCGCAGCAGGTATGGGGGCTCGCCGTGGCATTCGGTGACGAAAACGAAGGACTTCGCCCTGGCTTCGATGCAGCTACCCACAACCAACAATTGGCTGGTGTGGTGTTGGCGGCCGGGAAAATTCGGCGCCGAGGCATAATGTTGGGAAATGCGGCGGATGCCGTCATGGCCCTCCCACACGTCCGGCTCCTCGAACACTTCCTCGACGATGCGGGCATCGGCCGTGAAACAGGCAACCAAGGCATCCATATCGCCGGTGTCCAGCGACCAGGCATAGCGCGCCAGAAGATCCTGAATCGCAATGCGGTCTTCAACCGTCAGGGCCCCGATATCGTCACCGGGAAATGTTGCCTGCATTGCGTCCTCCCGGGCTGCGGAATGCAGCCGCATTAATTATTATCCTATATAACTAAATACCCATACGATATTCAAGCATTTGGATGGGCGCGGTCTGTCATGTCGATGCATGACAGGTCCGGTCACGGCCGGACCAACAGCTTGCCTCGGACCTGCCGCGCAGCCATGCGGCCCAGGGCAAGGCCGACGTCACCGAGGGTCACGAACTCGGCCGGCCCGTCTGCGAAGGGCTGCGCCCGATGCAGCGTGACGACATGGTCCGCCACTTCCTGGCCGAGCCCCGGCACCGTGCCGATCACCCCTCCGAAACCGACGCCTTCGACCGTCAGGTTCTTGATGAGGATGCGTTCCGACGGAATGCGCGGCAGTTCGCCGCTGGCAAAACCGACCACCAACAGCCGGCCGAGCGGCGCCATCGCCCGCAGCATCGAGTCGAAGACCGTTCCGCCCACCAGATCGAGCGCCACAGCGACGCCGCGCCCACCGGTCAGCGCCTTCAGCCGGGCCGTCAAATCCTCGCTGGTATAATCGATGAACGCGTCCGCCTCGCCCGCCGTCTCGCGTTTTGCGGCGGATGCTGCGGCAATCACGCGTGCGCCCATGCGTCTGGCGACGGCGATGGCGGCCGTGCCGACGCCGCCGCCCGCGCCACTGATAACCACCGTCTCGCCCGGCTTGAGGCGACCGCGCCAGCGCAGCGCATAGCTGGCCGTGCCGTGGCCGACCAGGATGCCCGCCGCCAGCGGCAGCGGCAGATCGTCCGGCACATGCACCGTCCGCGCAGCAGGCACCGCTACGTATTCGGCGAAACAGCCGCCCGTCAGCGGCGCACCGGCCACCCGGTCCCCCGGCCTGAAATCCGCGACGCCGGAACCCACCGCCACAACCTCGCCGGCGAATTCCAGCCCGGGAACGTACGGCAAGGGCGGCGTCACCTGATAACGGCCCTGCGCCATCAGGAGATCGGCGAAATTCATACCCGCCGCGCGCACGCGTGCCACCACCTCGCCCGTCGCCGGAACGGGATCGGGCAGATCGGCGACCTCGATCGCGTCGGGGCCGCCGAAAGCACGACAGAGCGCGGCGCGCATCTTCGTCTAATCGAGCAGGATGGTCTTGGTTTCAATATAGGGCAGAATGCCTTCAGCGCCGCCCTCGCGCCCGATGCCGGATTGCTTGTAGCCGCCGTAGGGCATCGCAAAATCCATTTTCAGCCCGTTCTGCCCCATGCCGCCACTGCGCACCTTGCAGGCCACGTCATAGGCCCGCTGCGCATCGCGCGTAAAAACCGCGCCGTTCAGCCCATAGATCGACTCGTTGGAGATGCGGATGGCGTCCTCGGCATCCTCGGCCGGAATCAGGCACAGCACCGGGCCGAAGATTTCGTCCTGTGCGATGGTCATCCTGTTATCGACGTTCGCGAACAGCGTCGGCTCGATATAGAAGCCGCGGTTCAGATGCGCTGGCCGGCCGCCGCCGGTGGTCAGCCGCGCGCCCTCGGCCTTGCCTTTGGCGATGTAGCCTTCAACACGGTCGCGCTGGCGCTCCATCGCAAGCGGCCCCATCTGGCTTTCCGGGTCGGTGGGCGCGCCCACTCTTATGGCCTTCAGCTCGCCGTTTAAGGCATCGACGAAATCGTCATGACGCTTGCGCGGCACAATCACCCGGCTCAGCGTGGCGCAGACCTGGCCCGACATGATCGAGATGCTTTGTGACAGGATTTTCGCCGCCTCACCGACATCGAAATCATCCAGCACAATGGCCGCGCTCTTGCCGCCCAGTTCCAGCGTGCAGCGGGCGATGCGCTCCCCGCACACAGAGGCGATGCGCCGGCCCGCCGCCGTGCTGCCGGTGAAACTCACCTTGTCCACGCCCGGGCGCCGCACCAGGTAATCGGACGCCTCGCGATGCGCCGGAACCACGTTGATCACGCCCGGCGGAAGCCCCGCCTCCTCCGCACATTCGGCAATCATGAAAGTTTCCAGCGGCGTTTCCGGCGACGGCTTGAGAACCGTGGTGCAGCCGGCGAGCAGCGCCGGGGCACATTTCTGCGCCATGATCGTATAGGGCGCATTCCACGGCGCGATCGCAGCCACCACGCCCACCGGCTCGCGCCGCAGGACGGCCGTGCCACCGATCGTGCTGGGCTGTCGCGTCTCGAAGGGATAGGTCTTGGCCAAGCCCGCATAGACCTCGAAGCACGCCGTGCCGCCGGCCATCATCATCGGCGCAAAGCTCGCCAGCCCCCCCACTTGCTCGGTCCAGGCCGCGGCCAGTTCCGGCTCGCGCGCGCGCAGAAGTGCGGCCATCCGCGTCAGGTAGCCAGCGCGCTCGGCATGGCTCAGCCGCGGCCAGGGCCCATTGTCGAAGGCCTCACGCGCCGCCGCCACTGCCTTGTCCATATCCGCTTCGCGCGCTTCGGCCACCTTCGCGATCACTTGCTCCGTTGCCGGGTTGACCACCGCGATCAGACCGTCCGACGACGGCGTGACCCACTTGCCCCCGATGAACAGCTTCTCAGGATGACGGATTTTGACGGACGGCGGCACAATGCTCATGGAAATCTCTCAGCCTCCCTGACTGGCAACACACTATAACATATGATACGATACTCTATACCGCATCCGCCGGCGGGCGGCTAGGGCGGCAGTAGAAATTTCTGTTGCCGGCGTCGTATTCTTGTCCGGCAAGAATCGGCGCGCAGGCGCGCAACGACCGGGCTCAAGTCAGACAAACAATGAACTCCAGAACGATAACCAGACGAAAACCGAACGGAAAACAGGATGCGGCTGTTCCGGCTACCGCCGCCCATGCGCCTGCCGCGGCCGACGCAGGACAGTTCCCGCACGAAATCGCGGGCCCGAAAGTCCTGCAGCCGCAGCTGCTTTATCGCCTGCTGAAGCTGACCAACCTCATCATGCGCCCGTTCTTTACCCATTTCGAAGGGCGCTATCATATCTCTATCAACGAGATGCGGATTCTGATGACGCTCGCCCCGATGGGCGAAGCCGCCTCGCACGAGCTGTGCGAGGCCACGGGTCTGCATCCCATGAATGTCAGCCGCTCCGTGGCGGCTCTGCGCCGTCACGGACGCATTTCGGAGCGTCGCGACGCGGCCAATCTGCGCCGCAAGCTGCTGACGCTGACGCCCGAAGGCTGGGCGCTTTACAGAACGCTGATGCCCCATGTGAAGAGCATCTCGGAGAACCTGTTCGCGCCCATGTCGGCGCTGGAGCTCGAATTCCTCAGCAAGCTGGTCGGCCAGCTCATCGCCCGCCTGGAGACGATCGACGCCGCCGAGCTGATCGGCAAAGGCAACGCCCCCCAGGCCGACACGCCATTACCGGGCAAGAGGAAGAAAGCGTCCAAGCCTGCTCGCAAGAAGGCGCAGCCGCGAAGCTAAGCGGTCTGCGCCGCCAGCACGCCGAAGCTCTCGCCGTCCTGCGCCGGTCCGTCGAACAGGATGGCAGCGCGCGCAGCGCGCACGGCCTCGCAGCAGAGCAGATGGTTGGACGGACGCACCAGTGCGACCATCCGCACCGTTCCAGGCCTCTCAAGCCGCCGGCGTAAATCGCGAAGGTCGATGAAGCCGCGCGCCGGCAAGCGGATCGTCTCCGAAACCGGCCATTGCCGTGCCAGCGCCGCAAGCTGCCCCCGCGCCGCCGGCCCGGCACCGTCCTCGATCAACGCGAAACCCGCCGCGTTGCGGGAGAATGCCGCGCCGACAAAACCACCCGCCGCGCAGAGCGCCAGCGGCGCAACCAGCAGAGCGCGCCGCGTCGTCATCATGGCTGCTTTTCCTTGGCGGGCGGCACGCCATGCACGCTTACCCAATGGGCCAGCGCAGCGAGTTCGCGCGCATCCAGTTCCGAAGGAAAGAACGGCGGCATGGCATTCAGGCCGTTGCGCACCGTTTGCCGGATCAGCTCCGGCGCCAGATGCAAGCCGAGGATCTGCGGACCGACGCCTTCGTCATGGCAATAATGGCACGAAGCCTTCCAGATCTCGGCGCTGTCTTTCCATTCGCCTGCCGCCTGGGCCACGGCGGAGGTTGCCCCGGCCATCCACGCCGCGAGCACCACCGCCCAAAGTATTGGCTTCGTCAGTGATTGCGTCATCAGATGGTGATCCCGGATTTGCCCGGCGCCAGGATCCCGTTGGGATCGAGCGCGCGCTTGATCGCCCGGTTGACCTGCGCCGCCACCGGGCCAGACTGTTTTGCGGCCTCGTCCATATAGCCTTGGCCGGTGCGATAGACACCGTAGCCGTGCCTGGCGAACTGGCGGATCAGCGTCTTCATGCAGGAATCGGCACGGCGGGTTTGCTCTTCAACGTTGCGGTCATAAAGAATTGCCATGACGTGCTGCATGTCCCGTGCATTGAGGGTGATACCGGGCATATAGTCGAAGCCGTGATCGACGTGGATCGCCGCGGCCAGTTGCTGCTGCTTGACCGCATCGGCGCCGCGCGTGGGCGAGACTGGTGAGAACCAGGCAAGCCCGCCGCCACCAACCCAATCCAGAATGCTCAGTGTCGTCAGGCTTGGCACGCCGACCTGCGCGGCATTGTAGGCATCGGGATTTACGCGGGCGCCGGTTCGTTCGAAAGCCTCGGTGACGATCTTCAGGTTGGGCGCGATCTGCTCCTCGGTACCGTAGAGCGAGAACGTCATGTTCCAGGCGGCGATACCGAATTTGCGCGCGGCTGTCAGCACCACCTCTTTCGGGATCGCGCCCTGGCCCTGATAGAACTGGCTCCTCGGCCCCACGCCGGTCAGCGCGATGGCGGCATTGCCCACCACGCCAGTGTTGGCGATTACCCCGCCCATGCGCAGCGGCCGGATCGTATCGACCGCCTTCGCCAGATCGGCCTCGTCGTCATATTGCACCAGCAGCGTGCGGTGGCCCGCGGGCCTCGGCATCAGCCAGACGCCCAGCTTGGTGACGATGCCGAAATTGGACTGGGTGAACATGCCGTCCAGATAAGGCCCGAAGCCGAACTTGAAGCACTGCCACGAATTGCTGCCGGGCAGCGCGCCCATGCCGGTGCGCAGCACCTGCCCGTCCGCCAGCACCACTTCCATGCCGCAGGCGAACTCGAAATGATCGCCATAGGGTGTGTTGCCGCCGCCGCGCTCCAGCGTGTTGCCGACCAGACTGACCAGCGGCCCCGGGCCCGGCGGATCGATCCACAGCGGCAGATTGCGTTCGGCCAGATAATCGTAGAGCTGCTGATAAGTGACGCCCGGCTCCACCAGCGCGGTGCACATTTCCGGATCGACTGCGACAATGCGGTCCAGCCGCTTCAGGTCGAGCACCACCTGCCCGCGCGTCGCCGGCAGCGCCGAGCCGTAGCCGAAATTCCGCCCCGTAGAGATCGGCCAGAACGGAATCCTGTGCGCGTTGGCGATCTTCAGGAGCTGCTGGATCTGCTCGACCGAGTTGGGCATGACCACAGCCGAGGGCGCATGCGCTGCAATATCGACCGGCAGCATGGCCTTGCGGTAGGGCGCCAGCCGTGCCTCATCGGCGATCACCCACCCGACACCGACGATCTTCTCGAATGCGCCCAGCGCCGCCGCAAAATCCTGCGCCGCAACGCTGTGCGGCAGTACCCGAAATTCGGCCATACTCCCCTTCCAGTTCCAGCGTTTTTCTTCGCCATATCTATCGTTATGGTTCCCGAAGGCATTTTCATACTAGCCAAAACGGTCGCTGCCAGCTAGCAAATTATATCATATGTTATAATATGCCGACCGCGGATCGGGGGAGGAAACAGATGGCGGAGTTCGATTTCATCATCGTCGGCGCGGGCTCGTCGGGCTGCGTGCTGGCCGACCGCCTGTCCGCCGACGGGCGCCATCGCGTGCTCCTGCTCGAGGCGGGCGGGCGCGACAATCAGCCGGTCGTGGCCATGCCGCTGGCCTGGATGAAGGCGGCCATGACGCCAGCCATCACCTGGGGCTATCTGGGCGAACCGGAGCCCTATGCCGGCAACCGCCAGATGCCGCATCTGCGCGGCCGCATCCTGGGCGGCACCTCCTCGATCAACGGCATGATGTATAGCCGCGGCATGCCCTCCGATTACGACGGCTGGAGCGCCGCCGGCCTGAAAGGCTGGAGCTATGCGGAAGTCCTGCCGTATTTCAAACGCTCCGAATCCTGTTGGCGCGGCCCCAGCCTTTATCACGGCGACGGCGGCCCGCTCACCGTCTCACGCATTCCGTCCGATCCGGCCACCTATCCCGCGCTGATGGACACCGCCCGCGCGCTCGGCTTCAAGGTGCTGGACGACTTCAATGGCGCCGAGCGCGAAGGCTTCGGCATTCCCGATTTCACGATCCACAAAGGGCGGCGCGGCAGCACGTCCAAACGCTTTCTCGCCGAGGCGGCAAAGCGGAGCAATCTTGCGGTCGAATCCCATGTGCTGGTGCGCCGCATCCTGATCGAGAACGGCAAGGCCGTCGGCGTGGAAGCCTCGCGCGATGGCCAGACGATGCAGTTCCGCGCCAATCGCGAGGTCATCGTCTCGGGCGGCACCTTCAATTCGCCGCAGCTCCTGCTGCTGTCGGGCATCGGCCCGGCCGAAGAGCTGCGCGCGCAGGGTATCGCGCCCGTCGTCGTCCTGCCCGGCGTCGGCAAGAACTTGCAGGATCATCCGATGGTGATGGTGGTCTATGAAGCCTCCGGTCCCTTCACTTTCGATGCCCAGTTGCGGCTCGACCGGCTGGCGTTCACCGCGATGCGCTGGTTCCTGACGGGCACCGGCCCCGGCGCCGCCATGCCGTTCGCCGGGCAGGGCTTCGTGCGCAGCAGCTCGGCACGCCCCTATCCCGATATCCAGTTCCAGGTGAGCAATGTCTCGTTCATGGCGCAGCCCTGGTTCCCCGGCTGGCGCCGCCCCGTCGGCTATCACCTGTCGGCCGGGGCGCTACAGTTGCAGCCGGAATCGCGCGGACAGGTGACTCTCAAATCGCCCGATCCGGGCGCGCCACCGGCAATCTGCTTCAACCTGATGAAGGAAGAATACGACCGCCGCTTCGCGTGCGACCTGCTGCGCTTCTGCCGCAAGTTCTTCGCCACCGATCCTGCCGCAAGACTCATCAAGGCGGAGCTGGCGCCCGGCCCCGCCGTTCAAAGCGACGACGAACTGGACGCTTACGTCCGCGCCAACATCGCCACCGGCGCCCACCCCACCAGCTCCTGCGCGATGGGCACCGGAGAAATGGCTGTCGTCGATGCGGACCTGAAGGTACGCGGGCTGGAGGGATTGCGGGTGGTGGACGCCTCGGTTATGCCCCGCGTCGTCGCCGGCAACACCAACGCGCCGGCCATCATGATCGCGGAAAAGGCAGCCGACATGATTCTCGGCCGCACGCCGCTGCCGGCCGCCGAGCTTCCGGCGGCTTGTAGCGGCTGACGCGGCGACGGCTCAACCCACCAGCGCGCAGCCGACAGAGACGATCTTGCCGGCGTCGTCGAGATGATAGTGGATGTACTGCTTCAGCTCGATGACCTGCCCGGCCTTGATGGGATGGAACTGCGGGCAGCCATTGGCCGCCAGCGTTTGCGTATCCAGATCGCGAATGCCCTCAAGGCGCACCACGGCCTCAAGGGCGAGCGTGTGTGCGTCACAGACAATGCGCTCGACCGTGATGGTCTCGCGGATGTAGGAATGCAGGAACCCGTAGAACTTTTTCAGCTCCTCGCGCGAGCGGATGCGCACGCCGAAGAAGGCCATGTCGGGCTGGTCGGAGAAATAGTCAAACACCCCGTCGTAATCGCGGGCGTTGAATTTCTTCAGGTAATCTTCATAGGCGCGGGCATCCATCGGCGTCGCTCCTCGTAACCAGTCACTTCGGCCAGGACGGCTTGTGGGCGAGATAGACCTCGCGCAGCGACACTGGCGGCCGTCCGGTCAGGCGCTTCACATCGTCGGAGATGACAGCGAAGTAACCGGCGCGGATGGCCTGCTCGAACGACACCATGTCGGTGCTGCACCAGGGCACTTCATGCGTGGGATCGTCCGAGGCGTCGCGCGGTACACCCAGCGCATCGAACTCGGCGAAGCGCACCTCCTCGCTGACGCTCACATATTCCAGCGTGCGGCCGCTGATCTCGCTGAGCAAAGCGCAGGCCTCGCGGAACGACATCAGCTCCGGCCCGGTGATGTTATAAACCTTGTTCTCGTGTCCCGGTGTGGTCAGCACCGCGGCGGCGCAGGCCACGCAATCGGCGCGCGACACGAAGGCCACCTTGCCCTCGTCCGCTGCGGCGGTCCATTTGCCGGTGGCGAATACCATCGGCGCAATGACACCGGCAAGTGCCTCGGAATACTGGCTGTCGCGCAGTGCGGTCCAGCCGGTGCCCGATTGTCTCAACAATTCTTCGGTGGCGCCGTGGTCCTTGACCACCAGCGCGGGATTGTCTGGAGCGATGCCAACGAAAGAGGTATAGGCAATCTGGCGCACGCCCGCTTTGGCGGCCGCCTTGATCGCATTGCCGTGCTGGCCGACGCGCGTGCCCACGCGCGCAGTGCTGATGAGTAACATGCGCTCGCCGCCCTCGAAGGCCGCAGGCAGGCTCGCCGCCTCGTCGAAATTGCCGTAGCGCACGCTCGCGCCGCGCGCCGCCAGATCGGCCAGCCGCTCGGGCTTGCGGGTAATGAGGATCAGCTCTTCCGGCGCGCGGCTCTTGAGCAACTCGCCGGTAACCTGACGGCCGAAATGCCCGGTGGCACCGGTAATGATGATCTTCATGGGCCACTCTCCTGCCTGAAAAAATGCGGGAAAAAGCTCCGGCCTCCGTCGCGATGACGGAGGCCGGCAGTCCGGGGAGTTATATCAGAAGCTCCGGCGTAGCGTAATCATCCACTCGCGCGGACGGCCGACGACGCCGGTATTCACGCCGTAGCTGACCACGTTCTCATTCACGCTCGTATAATAGAACTTGTCGAACACGTTCTTGACGGCGGCAGAGAGCGACCATTTTCCGTCCGGCGTATCGTAAGTCAGGCGCAGATCAGTCAGGAACCGGCCGTCCACCTTGTTGTACGGATTGTTGATCGCGTTGTTGTAGAAACTAGACAGATACGACACGTCCACGCGTGGCGTGAGTTCGCCCATGTCGCCGAGGTCGATCATATAGGACGCACTGCCGGAAGCCTGCCACCGGCTGTTGAACGGCGCCACCATTCCCGCCGTAACGTTCGTCAGCGGATTGAGCTGCGTGTACTCAAAGTCGAGATAACCAACCGTACTGGTCAAAACCAGACCGTCGATCGGACGTGCTTCGGCTTCCAGTTCGACGCCCCTGACATGCGCGTCGCCCGCATTGGCCGTCAGCGCGCAGGTCGTGCTCACGCTGAACGGGCAATAGTAGAATTCCATCTGCAGGTCTTTGTACAGATTGTAGAAGGCATCGGCATTGAGCCGCAGCCGGTGATCGAACCAGTCGCTCTTGGCGCCGATCTCGTAGGTGGTGAGATTTTCCGGGCCGAACGGTACAACCTGGTCAGGCACATAAGGCGTCGGGTTGACGCCACCGCCCTTGTAGCCGGTCGCGACCTGCGCATAGGTCATGAGCGAATCGTTCCAGCGGTAGCTCGCGCCCAGGCGATAGTCGATGTGATCGCCCGAATAGGTGCCCGAAAGCCCGTCAAGGCCGGCGACCAGGAAGTTGGTGGTCAGCGGAATACCCGAGATCGGCGTCCCATCCACATTCCGGCGGCCGAAGGTATAAACCTTCTTGTCCTCGGTGTAGCGGATGCCGCCATACAGATCGAGATTCGTGATCGGATGGACTTCGATATGGGCGAAGACGGACTTGCTCTCGTTGGACACGGGATCGTTCGTCAGGAAATCGAACAGCGCCTGCGGAATCTGGAAGCGCCCGGTCAGCCGGTCATCGGCGTGGTAGTAGTAACCACCGACCGTATAATCCACCAGCGAGCCGAAATTACCGGTCGCGCGCAGCTCTTCCGTAATCTGCGCGTGCGCGAGGTGCTGCGTTTCCAGCAGGATGGCGAGCGGCGAACCGTCGATATCGGTGGTGACATCGCCTTCCGCGTCGCGGTAGGCGGTGATGGACTTCAGGCTGAGATTGTCGCCGATGCGATAGTCAATGGTACCGGCAAAGCCGTAAGACTGCGCCGAATCGACGGGGCTGGAATTGAAGTTGCCCGGAGCAATTTGCGTGGGCAGAAAGCCGAGAGCCGTATAATTGCCGCCGGAACCATAGCTCGCATAGGAGGTATAGCTGTGCGGCGCCGTCATGAACCGGTTGTCGAACGGAATGCCGGCCGTCGGATCGCCCGCGACATAGCTGCGTACACCCGGATTATTGGCGTAGAGCAGCTTGGTGGCCGGAACCTGCGAACCGTCTTTGGTGTAATCGGCGCTAAAGTTGACCTCGAGCGGCGAGCCCTCCGGCGCGTAGCGCAGCTCGGTGCGCACGCTCTTCACGTCGATGCCGCCTTCGGTTCCGAGCTTGCAACCACTGCCGTGCGTCCCGGACGGCAACCCCGAACCCGGATTGGCGCAGGCATAGTCGAGGCGGGTGAGATAACCGTCAACGGTTTTGGAAACGGCCGAAACCCGCGCATAGAGATCTTTGGCGACCACGAAGTCTCCGCTCGCCCGCAGATCGATGCGGTTGTAGGCGCCATAAGTGGCTTCGACGAAGCCGCCGCCGTCCGCATCGGGTTTCTTGGTGATCATCTTGATCGCGCCGCCGATCGAGTTCTTGCCGGCCAGCGTGCCCTGCGGTCCGCGCAACACCTCGACACGATCCAGATCGGTCAGGTCGAAGTTCGCGCCGAAGGTCGTACCGTAATAGACATCGTCCACGTAGATGCCGACGCCCGGTTCGAAGGCAAAACTGGTATTGTTCTGGCCGATACCGCGAATGAAGGCCGATACGCCGTTGCCGTAGAGCGAGGTCGATTGGGACAGGTTCACGTTCGGCGTGAAATTGCCGAGGTCCGCCACGCTGGTCTGGCCGCGGGCCTCCAGGGTGGAAGCGGTCACGGCCGTGATCGCCAGCGGCGTGTTCTGCAGGTTCTGGGCACGGAACTGCGCCGTGACCACAACGGTTTCGATGGCGTCGCTGTTATTGTCGGCAGCAGCCGCCTGCGCCTGAGCAGACGATGATGCCAGCAGCGACAGCGAAAGCGCGGCCGCGCTCGCCGAGGCCAGCGCCAGGACCGATACCTTCATCCCTTCAAATCCTTTCATAGTCGGTTCTCCCTCCGAGTTTCTGTCACGCTTGGCTGGCGCTCGTCTGTCACGCTCGCAACAGCAGCGCCGACCAACCCGTTCGCCACGAAAATTCAATCTGCATGTCCGGTCTGTGCCGCCGCCGGCCGGTGCAAAAGCGCAGCGCACTGGCCCGCCTCCCTGTACCCCGGCTGCGAACATCGGTTCGCGGAGAGCCCGTTGCGCAGACGCGGCGTCATTCAGATCGGCTGAAATCCCAAAACGCTCCTCCCAGACGATCCGCCGTGCTGTGCTTTGTGAGCGGCCGGCGCATGTCGTATTAAAACATTTGTTACGATGAAAATGACATGGTGTGGAGCCACTGGCAAGCGCCGGAGACTTATTTCCCCAATAATTCTGGGCTATAATTGCACAAATGTTACAGTTATCGGGTAATCGGGCCAGCAGCATTTGTGTTTGCATTGCAACATTTGTTATTGCGTCGCGATCTGCCGGCCATGCCACAGAGGTTTCCGCGCGCAAAGCGCTGTCCCTGCCCGGTGGGCGCATAAACGAGCTTGACGCTCACTGGCTTACTGTCACATTTGTTATTATATAAATGCAGCGGGAGGACAGCCAGTCATGCCGGCACAGGATAGCATCGCCGCGGGGCCGCTCAACGGAACGCGTATCGTCGAGTTGGGTGCCGTCGGGCCGGTGCCGTTCTGCGGCATGCTGTTCGCCGACATGGGCGCAGAAATCCTGCGCATCGGTGCGCCGGTCGAACCGCCAGGCCCGCCCATACCGCGGGACAAGGATCCGATGGCGCGCGGCCGCAGCCATCTGGTGCTCGATCTCAAGAATGACACCGACCGTGGCCGGCTGCTGGCCATCCTTTCCAGGACGGAGATTCTCGTCGAAGGCTTCCGGCCCGGCACGCTCGAGAAGCTCGGCATCGCGCCGGAGATTTGCCTGAAGGCCAATCCGGCGCTGGTGATTGGGCGCATGACGGGCTGGGGCCAGGATGGCCCGCTTGCCAGCGCCCCGGGGCACGACCCCAACTACATCGCCATCACCGGCGCGCTTTATGCGATCGGCCATCCGGATCGCCCGCCCTATCCCCCGCTCAACATGATCGGCGACTATGGCGGCGGCGCGCTCTATCTGGCGATGGGCCTGCTGGCGGCGCTCCTGCATGCGCGCAAGACTGGCGAAGGCCAGGTGATCGACGCCGCGATGGTCGATGGCGCGGCCTCGCTGATGGGCATGGCCTATGCCCTGCATGCCAACGGCCTGTGGCGCGACCGGCGCGGCGCCAATCTGCTCGACGGCGGCGCACCGTTCGGTTCCACTTACGAGACTGCAGACGGGAAATATGTAGTGGTGGCGGCCGTCGAACCGAAATTCTATCGTGCCCTGATCGAAGGCCTCGGCCTCAGCGGCGAGGATTTGCCGCATCAGATGGATCAGGCCGGCTGGCCACGCCTGCGCGCGCGTTTGGCAGAAGTTTTCCGCACCCGGACGCGCGACGACTGGGCCCGCCTGCTGGAAGGCAGCGACGCCTGTGTCTCGCCGGTGCTCGATCTTTCGGAAGCGCCACACCATCCCCATATCCGCGCCCGCGGCGTCTTCGCCGGCGATACGCCGTTCCCGCGCGCCGCGCCGCGCTTTTCGAAGACAGTCACCCGGCATGCGCCGCAAGATGGCGGCCCGGCCGCAGCCCTGCTGCAACGCTGGGGCGTGGGCACGCCGGGCGATACCCGATAACAACGCGATAACTGGGAAGGAATGCCAATGAGGACACGCTTCAAGGACAAGGTTGTGGTCGTTGTGGGCGGCAACAGCGGCATCGGGCTGGCCTCCGCCCGCGCCTTCGCCGAGGAAGGCGGCCAGGTGGTGCTGACCGGGCGCGATCCCAGGACGCTGGCGGCGGCCGCGGCCGAAATCGGTCATGGTGCCGTGCCGATCAAGACCGACATCTCCGATCTCAAGCAGATCGACGCGTTGATGGATACGGTGAAATCCCGCTTCGGCCGCATCGATGTGCTGTTCGTCAATGCCGGCGTGGGCGCCTTCATTCCGATCGAGAACATCACCGAAAAGATGTGGGACGACGTGATGAACGCCAATTTGAAAGGCCTGTTCTTCACCATACAGAAGGCGCTGCCGATGATGGGCCAGGGTGGCGCCATCGTGCTGACCTCCTCCATCGCCCATGCCAAGGGCACGCCGACGACCTCGGCCTATGCCGCCAGCAAGGCCGGCGTGCGCTCGCTGGGCCGCACGCTGGCGGCTGAATTGGTCGGCCGGGGCATCCGCGTCAACGTGGTCAGTCCCGGCCCGATCGAAACCCCGATCATCAACCGCACCGCAGGCCTGCCGGCAGAGATGATTCCGGCCATGCGCGCGCAAATGATCGAGCACACGCCGATGAAACGCATGGGCCGGCCGGAGGAAGTGGCCGCCCCGGTGCTGTTCCTCGCCTCCGGCGAAGCCTCATTCATCACCGGCGAGGATCTGCTGGTGGATTCCGGCCTCGTCAATTTCTGAATCGGGAGAAACCCATGACGGATCAATACGGAACCCCTTTTTCCGGCGCGTCGCTCCTCAACGAACCGAGGATGGAATTTGCCTTCGAGGTGCGCCTGAAATTCACGCGCGTGCAGAATATTCCGGAGATGCCGAGCGGTGCGGGCCGCGGCGCGGTCTATGTCGATGAAGGCACCTTCGAAGGGCCCCACCTGCGCGGCAAGGCCGTGCCCAACAGCGGCGGCGATTATTCGCTGTTCCGGCCGGATGGCGTGCTCGCCTTCGATGCCCGCTACATGCTGGAGGAAGACGACGGCACGCTGATCATGCTTTACAACCGCGGCTATCTGTGGGGCCGCAAGCCCGACACCATGCAGAAGCTGCGCGATTGCGCCTTTGCCGGTGGCCCACCGGTGGACCACGGGGAATATTACTTGCGGGCCTTCCCGACTTTCGAGGTGCAGAAGGGCAAGCACGACTGGCTGATGCGCCATGTCTTCATCGGCATCGGCGAGCGCAAGCCGGACGGCAACCTGATTCGCTACTACGCCCTGCTCTGACCCGCCGTAGGCCGGCCATGTCCCGCAGCGAAGAAGAAGCGCGCAATCTCGCCATCGCGACGGAGATGTACAACACCGTCATCGTGCCGTTCGATTCGGCTCATCTGGATCGCTTCTTCCCACCGGACTACATCCAGCACAGCAACCTCGCCGATGACGGCCGCGAGGGCCTCAAAACCTTTCTCGACGAAGCGAAGACACGCTTCCCGAACGCGAAAATCGAGATCAGGCGCGCCTTCGCGGACGGGCCCTACGTCATCTTCCACGTCTGGGGCCGGCTGGAGGAAGGCGGACCGGCCTCGGCCATCGTCGACATCTTTCGGCTCGAAGGCGGGCTGATCCGCGAGCACTGGGAAGTGATTCAGGAAATTCCCGGCGCCGTCCAGCACGGCAACGGCCCGTTCTGAGCGCCACTTCGCAGTTTTATTATAACATTTGTTATAATTTACGAGGGGACCGACCCGCCCTCAGGCGCGGGCGATGGCCATCACGCCGGCGGCAGTCGCCACCAGATCCTCGGCGCCGCGCCGCAATTCGGCGCTGCCGAAGATCATGGTCTTGCCCATGCGTACCACCTTGCCGGTGGCCTGATAGCGGCCCGCCAGTGCCGGCTTCATCATGCTGACGTTGAGGTTTACGGTGCCGAAAGCCCCGCCTTCCGGCAGGCGCACCAGCGCGGCAAAGGCCAGCGCAAAATCCAGCATCGTCGCCACCACGCCGCCCTGAAGCACCTGTGCCCCTTGAAGAAATTGCGGCCCGGGCTCGAACGCCAGGGTCACGGTGCCGGCGCTGTCCGCCGCCAGCAATTCGGCGTTCAGGGCCGCGGCCAGGGGATTGGCCACGAACGGCGCCGGCCGGCCGTCGCCCGCTAGAAACGCCTTGAGGAACATCTGATCCGGATTCATGCCCGCCTTCTCCCGTTGCAGACCACGTCGCCTGCCGATTTCCACGGTTTGGCCCATAACAAAGCTTGTGGCGGCGCGCAACTGACCGTATTATTTGTTACGATTAGGAATTGATGCGGCGGCGAACACGGCCCGCCGGTACTCTAGAACACCCAGCGGGAGGTTGGCACATGCGTGAAGTATTCATCGTCGGCGTCGGGATGACGGCATTCGGCCTGCACGCCGACAAATCCACCGGCGACATGGCGCGCGAGGCCGTGCTCAAGGCGCTGAAGGATGCGGATGCCCAGCCTTCCGACGTCGGCGTGACCTTTTATGCGAACACCGCGGGCGGCGCGATCGAAGGCCAGTTCGGCATCAAGGGCCAGCACGCGCTGCGCCCCATCGGCATTCAGGGCGGACCGTTCGTCAATGTCGAGAATGCCTGCTACGGCTCCAGCACCGCGCTCAATCTGGCGATCCATCACGTGGCCTCCGGTCAGGCAGACGTCGGCCTCGCCGTCGGCAGCGAAAAGCTCAACACCGACGACCGCGAGAAGCGCAAAACCACCTTCGGCCAGCCGCTGGACGTGGCCGGCGTGAAGAAATTCGTCGATACCTATTCGGCGCTGGTGGCGAATATCCAGCCGCCGCCCTCGGTCGAGATCGATCCCAAGATGTACAGCCTGTTCATGGACGCCTACTCCATCAACGCGCGGCTGCACATGAAGAAATACGGCACCACCTGGGAGCAGATGGCGCAAGTGGCCGCGAAGAACCACCATCATTCGACGATGAACCCGCTGGCGCAGTTCCAGAAGGATTTCTCGGTCGAGAAGATCATGGCGTCCAAGGTGATCGCCTGGCCGCTGACGCTGCCGATGTGCTCGCCGATCAGCGACGGTGCCTCTGCCGTGGTGGTCTGCTCGGGCGACGTGCTGGAACGATTCAGCCCGAAGCGCGCCGCCAAGGTGCTGGCCAGCGTGATGCGCAGCGGCACCGACCGCGACATCAACGATGTCGAGAACGCGGCGCTGCGCGTGGCCGCCAAGCGCGCTTTTGCCCAGGCCGGCATCACCCCTAAGGATGCCCATGTCGCCGAGGTGCATGACGCCAGCGCTTATGCCGAGATCAACCAGATCGAACTGGTCGGCTTCTGCGACATCGGCGAAGGCGGCCGCTTCACCGCCAGTGGCGCCACGGCGCTGGGCGGTTCGATCCCGGTCAATGTCTCGGGCGGCCTCGAATCACGCGGCCATCCGGTGGCCGCCACCGGCGCCGCACAGATCCACGAACTGATGCTGCAGCTTCGCGGCGAAGCAGGCGCGCGCCAGGTGGATGG
The DNA here is from genome assembly GCA_018971835.1 of Alphaproteobacteria bacterium. Lineage (GTDB taxonomy): Bacteria > Pseudomonadota > Alphaproteobacteria > Micropepsales > Micropepsaceae > Rhizomicrobium. The sequence continues at coordinate 9,169 of JAGWZW010000048.1, read as the reverse complement.
CGCCAGGCTGGCGGTCGCGGCCTGCAGCGGCGGCTTTCTGGGCGTCGAAGACAGCGGAAGCTGCGTGACGATCCTGAGCAAGGCCTGACGGAAGCAACGGTCACGGGAGGGGCGGCCGCCAAGCGGCGATAAAGCATGCGGATCATCGACTACTTCGACAAGGGCGTGACGCTGGCGCCGGACCGGGCCTTCCTGATCGACGAGGCGGGAACGCGCACCTATCGGCAGGCGCAGGCGATGTCTCATCGCCTCGCCAACGCCTTCAAGCGCACCGGCATCCGTCCCGGCACCAAGGCCGCGGTTTATAGCCACAACGCCGCGCGCGCTTTCGAATGCGTGCTTGGTCTTCTGCGCGCGGGTTGCGTATGGGTGCCGGTCAATGTCCGCAATACCGTGGACGACACGGTCTATACGCTGGACAACCTCGATGCCGAGGTGCTGTTCTACAGCGCCGCCTTCGCCAAGGCCGCGGCCGAACTGCGCGCGCGCTGCCCGCGCATCGCCCACGCCATCTGCATCGAGGAGCTGGACGGCGATGCCCCCTCGCTCGATCAGTGGACCGCCGGTCTGCCGGAGATGTCCGAAGAGATCCAGCAGTCCGACGACGAGATCGTCACCCTGTTCAGCTCCGGCGGCACGACGGGCGCGCCCAAGGGCGTGATAATGGCCAATTCCTGCTGGGAGATGATGATCGCCGGCAGCCAGCGGCTTTACCGGCTCGATCATCCCGTGCATCTGGTGGCCGCGCCGCTCACGCACGCCGCCGGCGGCTCGGCGCTGGTGATGGCGCCGATGGGCACGACCAACGTGCTGCTGCCGGGCTTCGATCCGGTGGGCGTGATGGAGGCAATCCAGAAGCACCGCGTCACCCATCTCTTCCTGCCGCCGACGGCGATCTACGGCCTGCTCGCCCACCCGGATGTACGGAAATACGATTACAGTTCTCTGCGCTTCTTCACTTATGCGTCCGCGCCCATGCCGCCGGAGAAGATCAAGGAAGCGATGGACGTCTTCGGCCCGGTGATGACCAATTCCTTCGGCCAGACCGAGACCGGCCTCAACACCACCTATTTCGCGCCGGAAGAACATGTGGAGGCGCTGGAAAAGGGCCTCGAGCATCGCCTGCGCAGCGTGGGCCGCGCCTCGCTCTTCAATCGCATCGCCATCATGGATGACAACGGCAACCTTCTGCCGCCCGACACCCCCGGCGAGATCGTGGCGCGCGGCACGCAGCTCATGAAGGGTTATTACAAGAATCCGGAAGAGACGGAAAAGGCCCGCGCCTTCGGCTGGCACCACACCGGCGATATCGGCTACCTCGACTCGGACGGCTATCTCTACCTGATCGACCGCAAGCGCGACATGATCATCAGCGGCGGCTTCAATGTCTTTCCAGCCGAGGTGGAAAAGACCGTCGTGACCCATCCGGCGGTGAAGGATTGCGCGGTGGTCGGCGTGCCGGACGAAAAATGGGGCGAGGCCGTCACCGCCGTGCTCGAACTGAAGTCGGAGCAGACCGTCACCGCCGAGGAGATCATCGCCTTTTGCCGCGCCCGCCTCAGCGCGGTGAAGACGCCAAAAAGAATCGAATTCTGGTCCGAACTGCCCAGAAGCCCCGTAGGCAAGGTGCTGCGCCGCAAGGTGCGCGAGCATTTCTGGCAGGGCCGCAGCCGCGCCATTTGAAATCCCAACGAGAGCGAAGAGAGATGTCCTACAACGATCTGATTGTCGAACACCGCGGCCGGGTTTCCTGGCTCTATCTCAACCGACCCAAGGCGCTGAATGCGATTTCGATGGACTGCATGCGCGAACTGCGCGCGGCGCTGATCGAACTGCGCGACCGCGCCGAGACGCGCGTGATCGTGCTCTCCGGCAAGGGTCGCGGCTTCTGCGCCGGCGCCGACCTCACCGGTGCGCCCGATCCGAAGGCGCCGCCGAGCCCCGAGCCCGGCTTTCTCGATCTCGGCACCGCGATGGAGGAGGTGCTGAACGCCATGCCCAAGCCGGTGATCGCGGCGGTCAACGGCGTCTGCTGCGGCGGCGGGCTCGAGCTGGCGCTGATGTGCGATTTCATCGTGGCGGCCGAAAGCGCGAAGATCGGCGATGCGCATGGCAATTTCGGCGCCCTGCCCGGCGGCGGCGCCACCGTGCGCCTGCCCCGCGTCGTCGGCATCAACCGCGCGCGCTACATGATGTACACCGGCGAGCTTTACAGCGCGAAGGACATGGCCGAGATCGGCCTCGTCACCAAACTGGCGGCGGACGATGCGCTGGAAGCCGAGGTCCAGGCCATCGCCGAGAAGATCGCCACCAAGAGTCCCGTCGGCCTCCGGCGCATGAAGATGCTGCTCAATGCCGGCTACGACATGCCCACCGCCGAGGCGCTGAAGCTGGAAAAGCTCGTCTCCGCCGAGCACATGCGCTCCTGGGATGCCGGCGAAGGCGGCCGCGCCTTCATGGAGAAGCGCAAGCCCGAATTCCGTGGCTACTGATTTATTCGAAGGAACACATCATGCAAATCAATGATACAGTTGCCATCGTCACCGGCGGCGCGTCCGGCCTGGGCGAAGGTGCGGTCGAGCATTTCATCGCTCATGGCGGGCGCGTCGCGATCTTCGACCTCAATGCCGGGAAAGGCGAAGCCCTCGCCGAGAAGCACAAGGGCAAGGCGATCTTCGCCAAGGTGAACGTGTCGGATGAAGCCTCGGTCACCGCCGGCATCGCGGCCACCAAAGAGGCCTTCGGCGCCGTCCATGTGCTGGTGAACTGCGCGGGCATTCCCGGCAAGATCGGCCGCATCGTCAGCAAGAAGGGCCCGATGCCCCTGGACGATTTTCGCAAGGTGATCGACATCAACCTCATCGGCACCTTCAACGTGGGGCGCCTCGCCGCTGCAGAGATGCTGAAGAACGAGCCGCTGGAAACCGGCGAACGCGGTGTCATCATCAACATCTCGTCGCTCGCCGGCATCGAAGGCCAGATGGGCCAGATCTGCTATGCCGCCAGCAAGGCCGGGGTGATCGGCATGATGCTGCCGATGGTGCGCGATCTTTCGCAGTTCGGCGTGCGCGTGCTCACCGTGGCGCCCGGGCTGTTCGAGACGCCGATGGGCGCCGGCGCGCCGCCGGAAGTGAAGGACATGCTGATCGCCACGCTCGAATTCCCCCGGCGCATGGGCCAGCCCTCCGAGTTCGCTGCGCTGGTTGGTCATCTGGTCGAAAACGCCTATATGAACGGCGAACTCATCCGCATCGATGCGGGCACGCGCGCGCCGCCACGCTGAACAAGGGACACCAGCCGTGACCATTCCCGCAGCCGACACCACGGTCATCGCGGCGCAGATTGCGCTCGCGCCCGATCTGGCGCGGCTGCGGGACTTGCTGCCGGAGGCCGATCTTTCCCCCGAGACGGTGATCGCGATCCTCGACGAGGCGGCGAAGTTCTCTGACCGCGTGCTGACTCCGCTCAACCGCGTACTCGATCGCGAAGGCTGCCATGTCGAAAACGGCCGCGTGCGCACCGCCTCCGGCCATCAGCAGGCCTGGACGGATTTCGCCGCGGCAGGCTGGCCCTCGCTCGACCTGCCCTCCGCCATCGGCGGACAGGATATGGCGATGGTGATGGCCGCAGCCTGCCAGGAAATTTTCGATCGAGGCAGCATCGCCTTCGGCATGCTGACGACGAATCTGCGCGCTTCCGTCCGCCTCATTGCCGCCCATGCGGACGCAGCGACCAAGAACGAATGGCTGCCCCGGCTCGTCAGCGGGCAATGGGCGAGCACCATCTGCATCTCCGAACCCGGCGCCGGATCGGATGCCGGGCGCATCCGCACGCGGGCCGTGCCCAATGGCGACGGCAGCTACGCCATCACCGGCGAGAAGATCTGGATTTCCTACGGCGATCACGACCTGGCCGGGCGCATCGGCCATTGCCTGCTGGCGCGCATCGAAGGCGCGCCGGCGGGCGGCGCCGGCCTCAGCCTGTTTCTGGTGCCGGACTGGACGGCCGATAAAGGCGGCGCGCGCACGCGCAACGCCATCGCCCTGCGCCGCACCGAAGAAAAGCTCGGCCTGCACGGCTCGCCCACCTGCGCGCTCGGCTTCGAAGGCGCGCGCGGCGTGCTGATCGGCAAGGAAGGTCGCGGCCTCGCCCAGCTTTTCACCATGATCGCAGTGATGCGCCTGGCCGTGGCGGCGCAAGGCCTGGCGCTGGCCAGTGGCGCGGCCGACCTGGCCCTGCGCTATGCGGAGGAACGCCGCCAGGGCGGCCCGGTGAACGAACCGCCGGTGCCGATCGCCGCCCATGCCGACGTGCAGCGCCAACTGCTCGACATGGCGAGCCGCGCCGAAGTGCTGCGCGGACTGGTGATGGCGCTGGCGGTCCAGGTCGATCTGGCCGCGCACGAACCCGATGCCGAGGCGCGCGCCAACGCGCAGGCCCTGTCGCAATGGCTGCTGCCCGTGGCCAAGACGCTGGGCGGCGAGACGGCGTTCGGCGTCGCCAGCGATGCCATCCAGTTGTTCGGCGGCGCCGGCTATGTGCGCGACTGGCCGCTGGAACAATCGCTGCGCGATGCCCGCGTCTTCACCATCTATGAAGGCACCAGCGGCATTCAGGCGCTCGACCTGCTGCACCGCCGCCTGTGGCGCGATGAAGCGAAGGGGCTGAACGTCTTCCTTGCCAAGGCGCGCGCCGATGTCGAACGCCTGCACAGCGCCTGCCCCGGCGAGTCCTGTACGCTGATGCGCGTGCTGGACTTGCTGGCCGATGCCGGGCGGCGGCTGACCGCCCTCGCGGCCACGCCGCGCGAGGCCGAAGCCGGCGCCACCGCCTTCCTGCAGCTTGCCGCGCTGGCGGCAACGGGCTGGATCGCGCTCAGGCTCGCCAGCCTGCGAGGTGAGAACCACGCCTCACAGCGGCTCGCCGCCTGCGGGCGTTATTGGCTCAGCGATCTTGCCGAGCGGGCGACGCTCGCCCATGCCCAGAGTCTGCTGGGCAACGGCCGCCTCGAGGACTTTTCCCGCCTGTCCATAAAGTAGCCGGCTCTATTTGTGCGTGTCATGCCCGGACATGACAGACATTTGCCGCCCGTCAGTAGCAAATAAGTTTCAAACTCAGACAGGGCAGAAACCATGTCCCAGCTGTTGCAAGCGACCCAACCTGCCAAGCGCCCTTCCGCGCTGGCCGACCGTTCCACGCCGTTCATTTTCAACTGCTGGTACATGGCCGGCTTTGCCGGCGAGATCGGCCGCACGCTGCTGGCGCGCACCATCCTCGGCCGCCCGCTGGTGCTCTACCGCACCGAAGCGGGCAAGCCGGTGGCGCTGGACGACCGCTGCCTCCACCGCTCTTTTCCCCTCTCCAAGAGCCTGCTGGACGGCGACACCATCGTCTGCGGCTATCACGGCATGCGCTACGATTGCCGCGGGCGCTGCCTCGAAGTGCCGTCCCAGAAGCACACGCCGCAAGGCCTGGGCGTGCGTTCCTACCAGACGGTCGAGCGCGGGCCGCTGGTCTGGATCTGGATGGGCGACGAGGCCGGGGACGAGAGCCTGATCCCCGATATCGACGACTGGACGGCCAACGCGGCCTGGATCGGCTCGCGTGGCTACATTCCGCTCAAGGCCAGCTACATCGCGTTGCACGAGAATCTGCTCGATCTTTCTCATCTCTCCTATCTGCACCGCAACAGCTTCGGCACGCCGGATTACGCCAAGGCCTCGTTCCGCGTGGAGACGGACGAGGACAACGGCCGCTTCGCGCTGCTGCGCGATGTCGTCCCGACGCGGCTGCCGCCGATCTGGGCCAAGCCCACGGGCCTCGAAGGCGTGGACGCCGCGCGCATCGTGCGGTCCGAGTTCTGCGGCCCCAGCCTGCACGTCGTCCAGGTCGCCTTCTACGGCCTCGACTTCCCCGAAGACCAGCGCCCCGACCAGATGGTCCGCACCGCGCATCTTGTCACACCGGAAACCGCGACCTCGACCCACTACTTCCTCTATCACGCGCGCAATTTCGCCCTCGACGTGAGCGGCGTCACCGAATTCATGCACCAAAGCCTGTTCAAGGCGTTCGAGGAAGATCGCGACGGGTTGGAAGCCGTCGAAGCCATGATCGGGGCCTGCGGGGGCGACGTCTCCGAAGTCTCGTTCACGGCCGACCGGGCCAACCTCGCCATGCGGCGCTACCTCAAGCGCCGCGCCGAAGCTGAAGCAGCGGCGCGCTCCGTATCGACCATTTGAACGGTCGCGCCTCGCAGGGCCGTGTTATACCATCTCGGAGCAACCGCAGATGGACGACCGCGCAATGCCGCCCTGGGGGCCGTCGAACTTTACGGATTTGATCCGCTCGCTGGGCGAGCCGGAATTTCCGCGCCGCTTGCTGGAGGCGCTGAACGAAAGCGTGTGCATCGGCCACATCGCCATTATCGCTTTCGACAGCAAGCTGAAGGGGCATTCCGTGGCCGCCGAAAGCACCGGCCGGCGCACGCTGGCGCAGACAGCCGGGCAGATCTACGAAGCGGCCCGCTTCTATCGTCACGATCCCAGCGCCGCTCTCATTGCGACGCACCCGGATCAACGCCGCCCGCTGCTGTTCCGCCTGCGGGCACAGGACATCACCGATACCGAATACCGCGCCCAGATCTATGAGAAGTTCCAGCTCATCGAACGCGTCTCGATGGTGGAGTATTTCGCCGGCCGCTGGAACGCGATCAGCGTCTTCCGCGATGCCGAAGCTGGCCCCTTCACCGAAGAGGATCTTGCCCGCATCAAGGAGGTCGCCGAACCGATGGTGGCGCTGGTGGCCAAGCATTTCGCGCTGGTGCCCGTGCCGGAATGGCAGCGCGAGGTTCATCCCTCGGTCGAACAGCTCGAAGCCATCGTGCGCGGGCTCGATCCGGCGCTGACGCCGCGGCAGGTCCAGGTCTGCGCCCGCGCGCTCACTGGCATGACCAACACCGCCATCGGCCTCGATCTCGGCGTGCAGGTTCCTACCGTCGCCACCTTGCGCGCACGCGCCTACGCTGCGCTCAACATCTCCAGCCTGAATGAACTCTTTGCGCTGTGTCTGGCGCGCACGCTGCCGCCGCCGGAAGGTTCTCCCGCGGAGCGCAGGTAACGAGCGCGCTTTTTCCGCTCAGTTCTAGCACCTCAGCCCCCTTACCGGTCCCAGGGCGACGGCATGTGATATGGCACGGTGATGAAATTGGCCTCGATCTGCTCGATCCGGCCGTCCGCGATCTTGAACAGTTCGAGCAGATAGAAGCTGTGCGGCCGCTTCACCGGCGAGCGCGCCGGCGTGCCGTCGGTCAAGAGGTACTCGCGCAGCTTGCCGCAATGGTCGATGAAACCGGCGGCCAGCACCAGCCCGCGCTCCTCGTCCACCAGCGGGAAGCGCCGGCCGCGCAGCCGGTCGTCGTAGCGGTAGACGCCGAGCTTGAACTGCTCGATGCAAGGAAGCCCCGCCGTCGGGATCAGGCCGAGCCCGGGATTGTTGGTGGTCTGCACGCCGTTCTCGACCCGGTTGCAGGTGGGCGCGATCTCGGTGAACAGCGTGCCGTCGTTGAGCTGCAGCGTATCGAAATAGCCATCGGCAATGGAGATCATGCGGGCACGCGGGCGGCGGCGCTCCGGCGGCAGGATCTCGTTGAGGATCGGCTTGTGCTCCAGCACCGGATCGGGGAACTTGATCCCGGAATCGGCAGCGCGCACCACCACGCTCTCCGCTTCCACCACCTGTCCGCCGGCCACCTTCAGGCGCAGCGTGAAAGGCGACAAGGCATCGCTTTCCTCCACCATGCCGAAGAACCCCACCTGCCCCGTCATCGTGTCCGCGCAGCGCAGGTCGTAGCGCCCAAGGCCGGTGATGGTGTTCCACAGCCCATCGTCCACCTGGAGCGCGACATTGTTCTCGGTGTTGCGCACGACCGGCGCCCACGGCACCTGCCACGGCGCCGCGGACTTCAACGCCGACAGATAGCGATCGAGCACGGCGTAAAGCGCCTCGCGCGTAGGACGCTCGGGATTGGCATTGGCGGTGTCCGCCGCCCAGCATTTCGTCATGATGTTGCCTTCCGTGTCCGTCAGAATCCGTGCAGTCCGCCGCCGGCTTTTTCCTTGCCGCCATTTTTCTCTTGCGCCGCATAATCCTGGTTCGCCAGCCAGATCAGATAGCTATGGATCGCCTCGGCATCGTTTGAGCTGAGAACATCGCCCCACGCCGGCATGCCCGCGCTCTTGAACAGGCCGTCCCGCACGATGGCGTTGAACTGCTCGTGCACCTCCGGCGCCATGCGCCTGAGATCGGCCGAGCCCGAGCGCGTCTGGTCGGAATGGCAGACCACGCAGTTCTGGAAGAACAGGCCCATGCCTTTCTGGATGGTGGCGGCGGACGCGTTCTGCGCCGGCGGCTTGGGCAGCGGCGGCGGCGGTCCCAGCGGCTTAGGCAGCGGCACCGCGCCGCCGTCCAGCTTGAAGGCGATGATGCGCCCTTCGTTGCCGTAATTGTAGGCGGCGCTTTCGGGATGCGGGAAGGCCCAGCCGCCGCCTCCCCATCCCGCCATCACCGCCACATACTGCACGCCATCGACGCTATAGGTCATCGGCGCGGCGACGATCGAGGTGCCGACATCGATATCCTTGAGCAGCTTGCCGTCGCGCGCCTCGTAAACACGGAATCGCCCGGTACCGGTACCCTGGAACACCAGGCCGCCGCTGGTGGCCAACACGCCGGCGCGGTCCCACCAGCCTGCGCTCTCCACGCGCCAGACGATCTTCTGCCGCACCGGATCGTAAGCTTCCAGATAACCGTGCGTGGAAAGATCGGGGTTGCCCTTGAGCAGATGATCGGGCGTCAGCAGCGTGCGGATGCCGGGCGGCAAACTTTCTGGCGCGCTCAACTGGCTCGAAAAGATCGCCACCACGCCGGTGCCCCACAACCCCTTGCGATATTCGGGATGGTCCGAGGCATCGGCCAGCACATTGCCCATGTCGGCCAGCGAGAGATAGACCAGGCCGGTCCCGGGGTCATAGGCCATCGGGTTCCAGTTGTGTGCGCCGACGGTGGACGGAAAGACGAGTTTTGGCTCGCTCGAATAATCCGCCGCCGGATCCTCGATCACCTGCCCGGCTTTCGGGTTCACGCCCTTGAACCAGTTGGCGCGGGCATATTT
>JAGWZW010000137.1 GCA_018971835.1 Alphaproteobacteria bacterium | reverse complement strand
CGGCACGGTTATCTTCCACGCCGACACCTTTATTCCCAAAGCCGAACGCGAGCGGGCGGCGCAATGCGGCGAGGACCCGTCTGTCGTGCCGTTCCTGAAGCGCTTTGTCGTGTTCAATGTCGAGCAGACGGAAGGCTTGCCCGCCCACATCGCAGCGGCCTCGCAGCCGAGTGCCGATACCGCCGCCGGGGATGGCTGGCCCGAAGTTGATGCACTGATCACGGTGACCGGCATCACGATCCGCGAAGGGGGCAACGACGCCTATTATCATCCGCGTGAAGATTTCATCCGCATGCCGCCGCGCGCGGCGTTCGTGAGCGAAGCCGACCGGCTTTGCACGCTACTTCATGAGGTATCCCACGCGACGGCGCACAAGTCGCGGCTGAACCGCGATCTTGCGCCGCGCTTTGGCGCGTCGGCGTATGGGCGCGAAGAACTGATCGCAGAGCTTGCAAGCGCCTTTCTGTGCGCGCGGTTCGGCATCGAGCCGCAAGTGCGCCATGCCGATTACCTGGCCTCGTGGTTAACGATTTTGAAGGCGGACAGCCGCGCCATATTCCATGCCGCAAGCCAAGCGAGCAAGGCTGCCGAATACATTCTTTCCTGCGGCGAGCCTGCCGCCACAGCGGAGGCCGTGTCATGACCCGCTACACCGTGCAATGCGGCTATGCCGCCTATTATGAGCGCACCCAGACTGTCGAAGCCGAGACACTCGACGACGCGCTCAAGACGGCCATCGCGGAGGCCAACGCCCATGACGATTGGGCCGCGTCCGATGTCTGCGGCAACACGTTTATCGATGCCGTGGCCAAAGGTGACGATGTCGATCTGTGGGGCGATGACACCGCGCAACTGACCATTCCGGCGCGTTTCACCGAGAAAGGCGAGGAGCCGCGTGTCATCGTGATCGTTTCGGGCGGTGTCGTCAGAAACGTCGCCATCGATGGTGGCTATGCCCGTGTGGAAATCCGCGATTACGACACCGAGGGCGCAGACCCGAACGATCCCGACATCCAGACCGATGCGGAAGGACGACGTTATGCCGTCTCCGATTGGTCCAACGTCATTCCGCCGCCAGCGCGCGCCGGATAGGTGCGAGGCACCGCACGGCCCCGCCCATCCGGTCATGGACGACAGCGGACGAGGCCGGTTCCCTCCCAGATCAGGAGTAGACAACCATGCTTATCGAACATATTCCGCTCAGCAAGCTCAAAATCTCTGTCTGCAACATCCGCCATCGCGAGCCACCGCCGGATGTCTCCGACATCCTGCCGAGCATCAAGGAGCGCGGGGTTCTGTTGCCGCTGATCGCCCGGCCCGAGGACGGCAAGTTCGGCGTGGTCGCCGGACGGCGGCGTTACTTTGCACTCAAGGCCGTCAAGCAGGACACGGGCGCGGTGGACGATCCGCCCTGCGCGATCATGGCGGAGGGCGACGATGCCGCGGCCATCGAGGCCTCGCTCTTGGAGAACTTGGCCAGACGCAACCCCGAGCCGATGACAGAGCATTTGAGTTTTGTTCGCCTCATCAAGGAGGGCAAGACGGTCGAGCAGATCGCCGCGACCTTCGCCCTGACGGCCACGCAGGTGCGCCAGCGCCTTGCCCTCGGCAATCTCGTTCCCAAAATCCGCGCGCTCTACACCGCCGGTGAAATCGACGATCTGACGGTGCGGCATCTGACGCTGGCAAGCGTGAGCCAGCAGCGCAAATGGCTCAGGCTCTTTGCCGATCCCGACCAGAGCGCGCCGTGCGGGGCCTATCTCAGGCAATGGCTTCTGGGCGGACAGGAGATTTCCACCGAGGTCGCGCTGTTCCCGCTCAAGGACTATACCGGCCAGATCATCGAAGACCTGTTCGGCAAAGAGCGCCTGTTCGCGGACTTGGACCTGTTCTGGGCGCTTCAGAACCGCGCCCTCGCCGCCAAGCGCGAGACGCTGCTCAAGGCCGGTTGGACCGCGGTCGAGGTCCTGGAAATCGGTCAGCGCTTTTCGCCGTGGGAGCATGTCAGGACGCCCAAGAAGAAGGGCGGCAAGGTGTTCATCACCGTCTCGCACCAGGGCGAAGTCGAAATCCATGACGGCTGGCTCTCGCAGAAAGAGGCCCGCAAACGTGCCAAGGCCGAGGACAGTGAGACCCGTAAGCTGAGCGATACAGTGGGCAACGATGCGGCGGTACGCCATCCCACCATCACGCAGGCCATGCAGAACTATCTCGATCTGCACCGCCTTGCTGCGCTGCGGCTGGCGCTGATCGCCCATCCTGACGTGGCCTTCCGGCTCGCGGTCGCCCACATGATCGCCGCCTCCGGCAACTGGGCCGTCAAATCCGACGAACAGCGGGCCCGCAGCGAGGCGATCCGGGCCAGCCTCGCGAACAGCCTGGCGCAAAGGGCGTTCGAGACGGCGGCGGGCGCCGTGTCCGCGCTTCTGGATTTGGCGCAGGACGAGGATATTGCGCGCGCAGACGAGGATCGCACCGTCACGGTGTTCACGTGTCTGCTTGCCCTTTCCAACGAGGATGTCCTGCGCATTGCCACCTGCCGCATGGCGGAAACCGTGGCCGCAGGCTCCGGCGTGGTCGATGCTGTGGGCGCCCATTTGGCCGTGGACGCCAGCAGCCATTGGAAGCCGGATGACACCTTCTTCGCTCTCGTCCGCGACCGTGCCACGGTGGGCGCCATGCTGTCGGAGGTGGCAGGCCCGACCGTGGCCCGTGCCAATATCGCGGAGAAGACCAGAACCCAGAAGCAGATCATCCGCGATTGTCTGGCAGGCGCGAACGGCCGCGCCCAAGTCGAGTGGACGCCCGGCTGGATGGCATTCCCGTTTCGTCCTGTCGGCGCGGACGGCGCGGAAGCTGTGGCGCCAGCGGGCAACACGGGCGATCCGCAGCCTGTCGCCGCCCGACCCGAGGCGGGGGACACATCCGTCGCTGCACCAGTGTGACCGGCGCGAGCGTCGTTAAATAAGTAATGTGCTGCGTAAACGGGGCAGCGGATCGTTCCGCTGCCCCCTGTTTTTGCCCTTACCCTTACAGCAAATAAGGATCGGTCATCCTCGACGAATACCATCTGGACGTGATCGGGTGCTCCTTCTATCTGGGGCTGGACCCGCCGCTGGGATATTTCAGCAAGGCGGTTTTCCTGCCCTTGCTGCAACAGTTCATTCGCCGCCGGTCGCAGGCGCGGGCCATGCAGCGCCATCGCGAATGACGGCCGTGTCGAGCCGGCTCTCTCATCCGTCCACCGCCGGCCGCAGTGATGATGCCGTGCGCGTTCGGCCCATAGGACAGCGAGATCAGCTGACATTCATGCCGAAGGATCGTCCACAGCATCGCGCCGCCAGCGGATCGCGTCCGCCGGAGTGGTGTAAGAGCGTGAGGCGCTCGTGATCTCCGGCAGGTTGGCCGGAGCGTCAGGCGGCCACGGCTGGCAACCTGACGATGGGATCATCGCTCATGTGGGCGATGGTGCCAAGGGTGATATAGCGACCGCGCTGAACCGCCCACTCATCATTTTGTTCGAGCAGCAGCGCCCCGACCAGGCGGGCGACGGCAGCCTCGTTGGGGAAGATGCCGACGACATCGGTGCGGCGCTTGATTTCGCCGTTGAGTCGTTCAATCGGATTCGTCGAATGTAATTTCACCCGATGCTCCTTGGGGAAGCTCATGTAGGCCAGCACGTCCGGCTCGGCATCGTCCATGATGGCGGCGAGCTTGGGCACTGTGGGACGGATTTGGTCGGCGACGGTGCGCCATTGGGCGCTGGCGGCCTCTGGCGTCTCCTGGGCGAAGGCGGTGGCGATGAAGGCCGAGACCACGCGGCGCCCGCTCTTTCCGGCATGGGCCAACGCGTTGCGCATAAAATGAACGCGGCAGCGTTGCCAGGTCGCGCACAGCACCTTGGAGACAGCGGCTTTGATGCCTTCATGGGCATCGGAGATCACGAGCTTCACGCCGCGTAGGCCGCGCCGCGTCAGCTTACGCAGGAACTCCGTCCAGATCGGCTCGGCCTCCGAGGTGCCGATCTCCATACCCAGCACCTCGCGCCGGCCGTCGGTGTTGACGCCGACGGCGATGATGACGGCAACCGAGACGATGCGCCCGCCACGGCGGACTTTTAGGTAGGTCGCGTCGATCCACAGATAGGGCCAGTCGCCCTCGATGGGCCGTTCCAGGAAAGCCTTCACCTTGCCGTCGATCTCTTCGCACAGCCGGCTGACTTGGCTTTTCGAGATGCCGCTCATGCCCATGGCCTTGACCAGATCGTCCACCGAGCGGGTCGAGATGCCTTGCACATAGGCCTCCTGGATCACGGCGGTAAGCGCCTTCTCGGCCATGCGGCGCGGTTCGAGGAAGCCGGGGAAGTAGGAGCCCTTGCGCAGCTTGGGGATGTGCAGTTCCACCGTGCCAGCGCGCGTTTCCCAGACCCGGTCGCGATAGCCATTACGCTGGTTGATCCGGTCGGGACTGCGCTCGCCGGGCGCGGCACCGGTGAGGTTTTCCACCTCCAGCGCCATCAGACGCTGGGCGGTGAAGCCGATCATCTCGCGCAGCAGATCGGCGTCGGAGCTCTTTTCCAGAAGCGTGCGAAGGGTCATCATGTTGTCGGTCATCGTGTGTCCTCGGTTTGGTTCGGTGTGGTGACCAAAACCCTATCGGAGACTCACGATGGCCATCGCTGCGTTGGTGTGGATAACTAGCCCGCCTCCGCCCGACTCCTTGAGGGTCGCTGCGGCGGGCTAGTTATCCACACCTCCTACACCACCCGGCGGGACGCGACCATACGGCACATCTGACTGGGCACTTGTACTCGAAAAAACGCTACGGAGTTCCTATCGCCCGATCTTCGCGGAAAATGGTCCGTACTCAAGGGAGCGTCTCGCCAAACTAATTGAGCGGCTCTATGAAGGACAACCAGAAAGCAAGCGGAAAGCCGTAGGCTTTCTTTTCAACGCTCTACAAGAAACTTCTATCGCGGTCTGCGATGACAACGACCCGGCATCGACAAATGCCGCGCCACGTGATGGCACACTTTTCGAAATTTCACATGCCACGAACCGGCGCGGTGGTCATAAGTCTGACGACAAAAGTCGTTTGGCTGCCCTCGACGTTCTAATGCACGATATCTATGATCCAAGCATCATGACATCCGGATCAGATGAGGAAAATGCAGTATTCCTGCTCGCCCGTTTCTTACGAAGCAGAATGTAACGCCAGCATCCCGAAAAGACATTTCATTCATTTGCGATCTAGGGGTCACTCTGATGGACGAACAACAAGAAATGCCGCCAGCGCAAATTGACATTCAGAACCTTTGGGAAAAATACGAAGACATCGCTATGCATTTCAACGACTTGCTAATGCGGCTCCGCTCTCAGAGTCTCGCGGGAATCGCGGCGATTGCAACACTGGTTGGCATTTTCGCCAAAGAAGACGTCTCCGGGTTCCAGATTGACTGGCTTGCTGCGACGGCCATCCTCGTTGCCCTAGCCCTCTTTTGGATCGCTATCTTTTTCCTAGATATATTCTACTACAATAGACTTCTTGGAGGCGCCGTCGATGCTATCAAGCAACTAGAAAGTCGGTCGCTATCTGGCACGGCTCGCGACCTCGGCATAAATATGAGTACAATTATAGACAGGAAGTTTGAACGCTGGTTTCCTAAGTTCAACTT
>JAGWZW010000047.1 GCA_018971835.1 Alphaproteobacteria bacterium | reverse complement strand
TGACGCGGGGTGGAGCAGCCCGGTAGCTCGTCAGGCTCATAACCTGAAGGTCACAGGTTCAAATCCTGTCCCCGCAACCATCGTGAGCACACGACTTAGGCCAAAGGCCTAAGTCGTTCGTGCGGAGTCTCCCTCGCAGAACGCTTTTTCCCAATTCTGTGCGCGGCTTTGCACGCCCCGGGGATTCAGATTGCCCCCTTTGGGCGCCATCGTTATAACCCCGGCCCGTAACAATTGCTTTTTGCAGGGTTTAGGGAGTGCGCATGGGAATACAGCTCCCGGCCGACTACCGGCCGCAGGAAGACGAACCTTTTATGAATGAGCGGCAGCGGGAATATTTCCGCCGCAAATTGAATGTCTGGAAGGAAGAGATCCTTCGGGAAAGCCGCGAAACGATCCAGAATCTTCAGGCCGAAACCGTTCCACATGCCGACCTTGCCGACCGCGCTTCGACCGAAGCCGAACGGCAGCTTGAACTGCGCACGCGCGACCGGCAAAGAAAATTGATCGCCAAGATCGACGCGGCGCTAAGGCGCATCGAAGACGGGTCTTACGGTTTTTGCGAGGAAACCGGCGAACCCATCTCGCTCAAGCGGTTGGATGCGCGGCCCATCGCCACGCTTTCCATTGAAGCCCAGGAGCGCCACGAACGCCGCGAAAAAGTCTACCGGGACGATTAGGAAAGTCCGTCTTGGTTCAGGCTTTGAGCGCTTGCGCGAAAAAGACAAAGGGGGGCCAGTCACCAAGGCATCAAGATATCGAACAACTGGCTGCCATATCTTGGCTGCTGCACGTCGCTGACAGTGCCCTGGCCGCCATAGGTGATGCGCGCTTCGGCGATCTGCGAAAGATTGACGGTATTTTGCTGGGAAATGTCTTCGCGGCGCACGATGCCGGAGACGTGCAAATCACGCAGTTCGTTGTTCACACGCACCTGCTGATGGCCGTCGATCACCAGATTGCCGTTGGGCAGCACCTGGGTGACGATGGCCGCCAGTGTCAGGTTGATGGTTTCCGACCGGTCCACCGAGCCGGTACCGGAGTTGGACAGGTCCGAGCCCATCTTCACCAGGCTCGCCGGGTTGGCGCCGGAGGGCAGCGCCGATGCCAGCGGGCCTTCCAGCCCGAAGAAATTGGTCAGATTGGCGTTGTCCGAATTGGCGCGGCTGCGTGCGGTCGTATCCGAAATCTTCGCGGCATCGGCGATGGAGATATCCACCGTCAGGATGTCGCCGCGATGGCTGGCGCGCGGATCGTGGAAGAAGCTGTGCGCACCGGTGGACCATAGTGAATTATCCTGATGGACCGGCTCCGGCGGTGGCGTCACCGGCAGCGCCTCGTTCGCTCGCGACACCAGCGGATTGGTCAGCGGCGCCATCGAAGGCGGCTGGCCGATGTGTTCGAGGCGATCGAAGGTGCTGCACGCGGCCAGCGTCGTCGCCAGCGCGGCCAGGCTTGCAAACTGCTTGAAGGTGGTAAGCGTCATAGATGTGTTCCTTCGATGTCACTGTATGGCGGCGAGTTCGGCCGGCGCCGGATCCGCGGCAACCGTTGCCGTCAGGCTGCCCGCGCTAACGGTGCCGGGCCCTGTTACTGTGGCGCTGATCTGCCGGTAGGACACCGGGTTCAGGACGGTCACGGTTTCGCCCATTCCGCCTTCGCTCATCGCCTTGCCGATGGCGGTCAGCGAGATGCCGGGCGCATTGAAGGTCACGGTCACGGTGGAGCCCTTGGTCACCAGGATCGGTGCGCGCACGTTATTGACCAGAACCGGTTCGCCCGCGCGCAGGAAGAGGCGGGCCTGTTTGCCGGCAAGCTGATCCAACTGCGTGGCGACGCCGCCGCTGGCGCGAATAGGCGCAACGGATTCGTAGGAAAGGTCCGACGCCGCGATCACGTCGCCGCGCGCAATGTTGCGGTCGGGGACCACGATACGTACGGCGTCGCTTACAGCCGCCGTGCCGGGGGCTGCTGCGGTGGCCGCTGCAGCCGGCCCGGCGATCAGCAGTGCAAGCGCTGCAAGAAGAAGCGGTTTCATCGTTAGCCTCCGAGCTGCGCGGTTTGCTGCATCATGTTGTCGGCGGCGGTCACAACCTTGGAATTCATCTCGTAGGCGCGCTGCGCGGTGATGAGCGCGGTGATCTCTTCCACCGGATTGACGTTGGCGGTTTCGAGATAACCCTGCTGGATGGTGCCGAAGCCGGTGGAGCCGGGAACGCCGGTTTGCGGTGAGCCGGAGGCCGGCGTTTCGGTGTAGAGGTTGCCGCCGAGCGCGTTCAGGCCGTCCTCGTTGGGGAAGCGCACCAGTTCGAGCTGGCCGAGAGTCTGCGGCGCGGTCTGGCCCGGCAGCGTCGCCTGAACCTGGCCCTGGGCGTTGACGGTAATGGTGAGGGCGTTGCTCGGAACCGCGATGCCGGGCGCCACGGTATAGCCCTGGTCGGTCACGATCTGGCCGCTCGCCGACAGCGCAAAATTGCCGGCGCGGGTATAGGCATCGGTGCCGTCGGGCAACTGCACATGGAAGTAACCGGCGCCCTGGATCGCCAGATCGTAGGGATTGCTGGTCGAGCTGAGATTGCCTTCCGAGGTGATCCGGTAGACCGCCGCGGTGCGCACGCCGGCGCCGAGCTGGATGCCGGCCGGCACGATCGTTCCGGAGTCCGAGGATTGGGTGCCGGGCTGCACGATGTTCTGGTAGAGCAGATCCTGAAATTCGGCCTGCTGGCGCTTGAAGCCGGTGGTGTTCATGTTGGCGAGGTTGTTGGCGATGACCTCGACATTGGTTTCCTGGGCCATCATTCCGGTCGCTGCGATGCTAAGGGCGCGCATGTCGTCTCCTGATCACTGTGCGCTGCCAAGCTTGTCGATGGCCTGGAGCTTGAGGTCTGACTGGGATTTGGTAAGGCTGGTGGTGGCCTGATAGGCGCGCATGATTTCGAGCATGCGCGAAATCTCCACCACCGGCTGGACGTTGGAGGCTTCGATGGTGCCTTGCAGGATCTGCGAATTGGTCACCTGCGTCGGGGCCTGGGTGGTCGAATAGAGGTTCGTGCCGTCCTTGACGAGCGCCTGGTCGTTGGGGAAATCCACCAGCGAAATCTTGCTGATCTGCCCCTGCTTGCCGCTCACCGTGCCGTCATCGGCGATATGAATATCGCCGTCGTTGGGCGTCACCGTGACCGGGCCGCCGTCGCCCAGCACCGGATCGCCGGACGCGGTGACAAGCTCGCCATCCGAATTGAGCAGGAAATGTCCGTCCCTGGTGTAGCGCGTGCCGTTGGCGGTCTGGATCTGGAAATAGCCCTTGCCGTTGATCGCCAGATCGTAGGGCGCGCCGGTATGATCGAGTTTGCCCTCCGTCAGGTCCGAGACGGTTCCGGCATCCTGAACGAAGCTGATGCTCTGCGGGCCGCTCTGCCCGGCAGCGGCCGGCAGCTGGTCGACATATTCCCTGAACTGCATCGCCTCGCGCTTGTAGGCGGGCGTCGAAACGTTCGCCAGATTGTTCGCGATCACGTCCATCGCGCGATAGGCCGCGACCTGTTGTGAGAGGCTGATGAGTAGCGTGTTGTCCATGGCTTTCGGATCCTTTCTGGTCCGTCGCTTGTCCCGTTCGGTTGCAGCCCGCGTGCCAGCACCGGAGGTCGCGCAATTGCTGGGTTTTTCGCCGATCGGGTGATGGCACCCGGCAAAGCCTGCCGGGCCAAGATGGCCGTTCCTGCCGCCGGAGGAGACGATTTGAACCACTCCTTAACCACAGCGGCTTAATTTTCTCAGGTGCTTGCGGGATACGCCCGCGGGCAGCGCGGCAGAAAGCAGGCGGGCATGGCCAAGGAAAAAGACAAAGCCCCTGATGGCGAAACCGAGGAAGGCGGCGACGGCGAACAGCAGGCCGCCAAGCAAGGGTTCGTTAAGAAATTGCTCGGCAACAGGAAGCTGCTCATCATCGCAGCGGCGGCGCTGGCGGTCGTGCTGGGCGGCGGCGGTGCCGGCGCCTGGTTCTTTCTATTCCACGCCAAGCCCGATGCCGCCAAGACCAAGCTGGCCGCTGCCCAGGCGGATGCGCCGATTGTGCCGCCGAAGGTGGCCTTCTTCGATATGCCCGACGTGGTGGTCAACATCCAGAGTCCGGATGGCTCGCCAGCCTATCTCAAGCTTTCCGTTGCACTTGAGTTGAAGAGCGGAGCCGAGGAAGCGGGGCTGAAGGTGCTGGTGCCGCGCATCGTCGATCAATTCCAGGGCTACCTGCGCGAGTTGCGCGTCGGCGATCTTCAGGGCTCGGAAAGCGTGATGCGCATCAAGGAAGAGCTGCTGCGCCGGATCAAGGTCGCAGCCGAGCCTTATCCCGTGCGCGATGTGTTGCTCAAGGAAATGATTGTTCAGTGACCGGATAGGCCATGACAGACGATACCCAGATCGAAGACGGCACAGAGAATCCCGAACAGGCGAACATGGCCGCGGGCGAACCGGTTGCCGCGGGCGGCGAGGATGCCTCCGTGGAAGCGCAGGGCGCCTCGACCGAGCGCATCCTCAACCAGGAGGAAATCGACAGCCTGCTCGGCTTCGATGTCAACGACGAGCAGCTGCAGGACAAGTCCGGCGTCCGCGCCATCATCAATTCGGCGCTGGTGTCCTACGAACGCCTGCCGATGCTCGAGATCATCTTCGACCGGCTGGTGCGGTTGATGACCACGTCCTTGCGCAATTTCACCTCTGACAATGTCGAGGTCAGCCTCGACAACATTACCTCGATCCGCTTCGGTGACTATCTGAACTCCATTCCGCTGCCGGCGATCCTGGCGGTGTTCCGCGCCCAGGAACTGGACAATTACGGGCTCTTCACCGTCGATTCCAACCTCATCTATTCGATCGTGGACGTGCTTCTGGGCGGGCGCCGCGGCACCGCGGCGATGCGCATCGAAGGCCGGCCCTATACCACCATCGAGCGTACGCTGGTGCAGCGCATGACCGAAGTGATCCTGCAGGACATGACCACCGCTTTCGATCCGCTGGCGCAGGTGAACTTCTCGCTCGACCGGCTGGAGACCAATCCGCGTTTTGCCGCCATCGCCCGGCCGGCCAACGCCGCCATCCTGGTCAAGCTGCGCATCGACATGGAAGATCGCGGCGGCCGCACCGAGCTGCTGCTGCCCTATGCCACGCTGGAGCCGATCCGCAAGCTGCTGCTGCAGCAGTTCATGGGCGAGAAGTTCGGCCGCGACTCCATCTGGGAAAGCCATCTGGCGACGGAGCTGTGGTCCACCAAGCTCGATATCGCCGCCATCCTCGACGAGCAGGTCAAGCCGCTCAGCAAGATCATGAATCTGAAGGTCGGCGATACGCTGATGCTCAACGCCGCGCCCGATTCCAGCATCGTCCTGCGCTGCGGAGACGTGCCGCTGCTCAAGGGCCGTATGGGCCGGGTGGGAAATTCTGTGGCCGTGCGCGTCGATGGCGCCATCCAGCGCACCGATGCCTCGCGCGCGTTCTGACGGGAAGGGTTGCCATGTCGCTGTCGTTGATCGTTGAAATCGTGCTCTCGCTGCTGTTGGCGGCCACGCTGGTCTATTGCGCCCTGCTGGAGCGGCGGCTGAGCGCGCTGCGCAAGGGCCAGGACGGCCTCAAGGACATCATCGCCGATCTCAACGCCGCCATTACCAATGCCGGGGTTTCGATGCGTTTGCTGAAAGGGGCGGCCTCCGGCGCTGCCGAAACGCTTGACGAACGCGTCGCCCGGGCCCGTGGCCTGATCGACGAGTTGTCGGTCCTGACCGCCTCGGGCGAGCGCATCGCCGCCCGCATCGAGCGCGGCGCGCCGTCCGCCCCGCGCAAAACGGCCGGCGGCGCCCTGCCCGCCGCCGCGGCGCGGCTGGAAGCGGCAAAACCGCAGATCGTGCGGCCGGATTCGCTCCGCGCCGAAGCGCTGAGAGGTGTGCGGTGAAGGGCGTCCTCAAACATCTGCGCCCGTTGCCCGCCGTCTTCGTGCTG
Source organism: Alphaproteobacteria bacterium (assembly GCA_018971835.1). Taxonomy (GTDB): domain Bacteria; phylum Pseudomonadota; class Alphaproteobacteria; order Micropepsales; family Micropepsaceae; genus Rhizomicrobium. The sequence continues at coordinate 23,749 of JAGWZW010000047.1, read as the reverse complement.
GCCTTCGTGCTGCTCGCCATCAAGGGTACAGGGCTGGTGCTCGACGCGCGCGCCGCCTCGCCAAGCGCGGCCGCAGCTTCGGCCGCGCCGGCGCAAAGCAGCGCGCCCACCAAGAGCGATGCGGCTGCGGCAGACGTTACTGATACGGATTCGGTCACCAGCGCGTCGGAAGTCGATGTGCTGACCAGCCTGGCCAAGCGCCGCGCCGCGCTGGATGCGCGCGCCCAGGCGCTCGATATGCGCGCCAACCTGATCGCGGCGGCGGAACAGCGCGTCGATGCCAAGATCGCCGATCTCAAGGTGCTGCAGAACCAGATCCAGGCACTGCTCGGCCAGCGTGATGCGGCGCAGGAAAAACAGATCGCCTCGCTGGTGAAGGTTTATTCCTCGATGAAACCCCGGGATGCGGCTCGTATCTTCAACACGCTCGACGAGCCGGTGCTGCTTGCGGTCGCTGGCGCCATGAAGCCGGATGCGCTTGCGCTCATCATGGCGCAGATGGAGCCCAAACAGGCGCAGGATCTGACCGTGAAGCTGGCCGGCAAGCTGAAGCTGCCGCAGGAGGCCGCCTTGCCGCAGGCACAGCTGCCGGCGATGGCTCTGCCGCAGCCAGCCACCCCGGCCGCAACCGCGCCACAGACCGGCGCGCCGGTAAACCCATCGGCAAATCCGCCGGCAAAACCGCCGGCAAGCGCGCCGGCAGCTGCGCCAGCCGCAGTGCCGGGCAACGGGGCGTCCTCGGGCCGCTGACGCTCAAGACGGAAGGCTACGAATCACGCACAGTCCCCACCACGAATCGGAGGCCGCAAGGCGCGCAGGATCGGCATGATGAGTTCGGGCAAAGCCAAGGGATTGCGGGCGCCGTTCGCGGCGGCGGCGATGCTTTGCCTGATGACGATGCCCGCTGCCACATCTGCTTTGGCCGATGCCGTGAACCAGAGCGTGGCAGGCGGCTATGGCCGTATCCTCTTCACGCTTGATCCGCTGGCAAAGCCGGCGGCGGTGGTGAAGGACAGTGTGCTCACCATCAGCTTCAGCCGCAAGGTGGCGTTCAGCGCACAGCAGGTGGAGCGCGGCCTCGAAGCCTATCTTTCCGGCGCTCACGCCGATCCCGACGGCACGATCTTTCGCTTCGCACTGGTGCAGCCGGTGCGGTTGCACAGCAGCGTTTCTGCCGATCACTATGCCCTCGATCTGGTGCCGCAGGGCTTTGCCGGCGAGCCGCCGGATCTGCCGCCGCCACCGCCGCCGCCGCCCAGGGCCGTCGATGTCGCCAAGCTGCCGGCGCTGGATATCCGTGCGGGCAGCTATGCCAATTTCACCCGCCTGGTGTTCGACTGGAGCAAGAAGGTGCCATACGCAGTCTTCCCGGGAGCGGGGCGCCTCACGATCCGCTTCGAAGCCGAAGCGCGGCCAAACTTCAGCGTGCTCGACAGGATCGCGCCGCCCTGGGTGAAGCAAGCCGGCTGGCGTATCGAGAACCGCGGCACGGTGATCGATTTCAATACTGAGTCCGATACGGGGTATCATGATTTCCGCGACGGCAACCGGGTGGTGCTGGATATCCTGGCACCGAAGACCGACGCCGCCGCTTATGCTCCGCCCGGCGGTGCCAAGGGTGCCAAGCCCGTTCTCTTTGCCCATGCCGGTGTCAGCGTGGCGCAGGCCCAGGCCGTCATGGCCGCGGCGCAAAAGCTCGATGCCAAGTCCGGCACGAAACCCGATGCCAGGAACAAAAAGGCGGATGCGGCAAAAGCCGCAGATGCCAAGGCCGGCGATGCCAAGACTGCTGCTGCCACGCCCGCCAGTGCCGCGCCAGCCAGTGTCCCGCCCGCCAGTGTCCCGCCCGCCGATACCGGGGCCGACGCCCGCCGCACGCCGGAAGGGGCCAGTCTCGTTTTTCCTGGTGCAGGTGCGCGCAACGTCGCGGCCTTCATCCGCGGAACGACGGCGTGGGTGGTGATCGATGGGCCCGAGACGATCGATCCGGTCCATCTCAAGAGCGAGCTTGGCGATTTTCCCGCGTCCGTCGAGGTTTCGAGCGGCGGCGGCGTCAGCATCCTGCGCATCGGCCTGAAATCCGCAGAGCAGATCGCCGCGCGGGCGCGCGGTACGACGCTCGACGTGGTGCTGGCGCCCCATGTCCGCGATCAGGCTACCGATGTGGATTTCGTGCGCGACGACGGCACCTCCGGTCAGGCTGCACTGGTGACTCTGGTGCCCGGAGCGAGCCGCGCCGTTACGATCGCCGATCCTTCGGCCGGCGACGCGTTGGTGGTCGTGCCGGGCGTGGCGGGCCATGCGCTGCTGGATGCGCATCGCTACATGGAGTTTGCCGCGCTGCCGAGCGCGGCGGGCCTGGTGCTGACGCCATTCGCCGACGATCTCGATGTGGCGGTGAACGCAGGCCAGGTGAACATCACCCGGCCCGGCGGGCTGACGCTCACCCCGCCGCAGATGCCGGCGGCCGATTCGCCGGCGGCGCTGGCACGCGGCGGCGACGGTCCCAGCTATATCGATTTCGTGGCCTGGGCCACGCCGGCCAAGGGCTCTTTCCTGCAGCAGGAGCGCCTGCTGCGCGACAACACCGCCCGGCTGCCCGCCGAGCAAGCCAATCCGGCGCGGCTGGCGCTGGCCCGCTTCTACATCGCCAACGCGTTTGGCGCCGAGGCGCTGGGCATGGTGGGCCTGATGCAGGCCTTCGATCCCTCGCTGGACGGCGACGTGCAGCTTCAAACCATCAAGGCGGCGGCCGATGTCATGATGGGCCGCTACAAGGATGCGCACAACGCGCTGTCCGCATCGGTGTTCGACAATGACCGCCACGCCGCCCTGTGGCGCGGCCTCGCCGATGCCGGAATGGAGGATTGGGACGGGGCGCGGCTGGCGCTGCAAAAGGCGGCGCCGGTGTTTGACCGCTATCCGGCCGACTGGCAGGTGCGGGCGCGCATCGCGCTGGCCGAGGCTTCGGTGCATGCGGGCGCGCTCGAAGCGGCCGATGCCAGCCTCAAGCGGCTGCCGCAGAATATGCCCAAGCCGCTGTTCCTGGCGGCGGAGCGCGCGCGGGCGCAGTTCTATGCCGCCGAAGGCCGCTATCGCGACGCTCATGCGCTGTTCGCGGCGGTGGAGAAGGGGCCCGACGAGTATCAGGCGGCGCACGCGATCTACGACGACGTGACGGCCGGCTTCGCCGTCGGCGCCATCAGCGAGAAAGACGCGATCAACAGGCTGGAGGAGCTGCGCTACCGCTGGCGCGGCGATGCGCTGGAACTGAGCACGCTGCGCAAGCTGGGTGCGCTATATTTTTCCGAGAAACGCTGGCGCAATGGGCTTCAGACCCTGCGCATCGCCACCCAGAACTTCCCCAACGACGATATGGCCCGCGCTGCCCAGGACGACATGCGCCACGCCTTCGAGACGCTGTTCCTCAAGGGCGCGGCCGACAAGCTGCCGCCGATCCAGGCGCTGGCGCTGTTCTACGATTTCATTGACTTGACGCCGATCGGCGCCGACGGCGATGAAATGATCCGCCGCATGGCCGACCGGTTGGTGGCTGTGGACCTGCTCGGCCCTGCCGAGACGCTGCTGAAATACCAGGTGGACAAGCGCCTGGACGGCGTCGCCCAGGCCCAGGTCGCCACCAAGCTCGCCATGATCGACCTCATGGATCACAAAGCCAAGGAGGCGCTGGCCGCCATCCGGACCACGCGTGTCGCCGGCCTGCCGGACGACATCGGCCATGAGCGGCTGCTGCTGGAAGCGCGCGCGCTGGCGGCGCTGAAGCAATGGGATGATGCCACCAGCCTGATTGCGGTGGACGATGCACCCGATACGCGCCGGCTGCGCGCCGATATCTATTGGGAAAGCGGCAACTGGGCTGTGGCCGGGCAGAAAACCGAAGCGCTGCTCGGCGATTGCTGGCAAGGCAATCAGCCGCTCACCGCCGAACTGCGCCAATACGTCATGCGCGCCGCCATCTCCTATTCGCTCGCGGGCGACCAGGCCAGTCTCGACCGGCTGCGCGATCACTTCGCTGTCAAGATGAATGCCAGCCCCGACGGCAGCGCCTTTGCGGTGGTGACCCAGCCGATCGATACGCAGGGCGTCGCCTTCCGCGATGTGGCCGGCAAGATCGCCTCCATCGACACGCTGGAAAGCTTCATGACCGATTTCAAGAAACAGTTCGACAAGGTGGCGACGAACTGAAGCGAGCGCTTCGGCTGCTTCGTTTTCTCCGTGCGAAACTTATTGCAAATCCACCAGCTCCACCGTGCCCGGATCGATGGGCTCGCCCAGAAAGATTTCGCCCACGCGGGCGAAGCGGTCCGGCGCATCGGTGACGAGAAATTCGGGCAGCGCGCTGGCGCGCGGCGGCGCTTGCAGGCCTTCGTCCTTCAGCAACCGCGCCACGGCTTCAGCAGTGGTTTCGGCGCTGTCCACCAGCGCGATTTCGGGTCCGGCCACGCGCGCGATCACGTCCTTCAGCGCGGGATAATGCGTGCAGCCGAGCAAGAGGCAGCGCGGCTTGGGCATGGTCGCGAGCAGCGGGTCGAGATAGCGATGCGCAATGGCTTCGGCGATCGGGCCTTCGGTCAGGCCTTCCTCGCTCAGCGGCACGAACAGCGGGCAGGCCTGCTGCGCCACATCGGCGCCGCCCTTCGCCTCGATGGCGCGGACATAGGCGCCGCCCTTCACCGTGCCCTCGGTGGCGATCACGGCAATGGGCGCGCCCTGCGCGGCGGCCAGCGCGGCCTCGGCGCCCGGCTCGATCACGCCGACGACCGGCAGGGGCGCCAGCGCATCCTTCAGCGCGGGCAGCGACACGGAGGCGGTATTGCAGGCGATCACCACCAGCTTGACGCCGCGGCGGGTGAGCGCCGTGGCCGCCTGCAGCGCATAGCGGCGCACCGTGTTGGCGCTCTTGGTGCCGTAGGGCAAGCGCGCGGTATCGCCCAGATAGACAAAGCGCTCCTGCGGCAGGCGCGCCTTGAGCGCGCGCATCACCGTCAAGCCCCCCATGCCGGAATCGAAAACGCCGATGGCCGCGTCGTTCATTTTGGCGGCTTCGAGAAATAGCTGGCGAGGATGGCGGCGTAAATGTCCGCGAGCGTCTCGATTTCCGCCACGGGCACGCATTCATCGACCTTGTGCATGGTGGTGCCGCACAGGCCCAGCTCCGCCACCGGCGCATGATCCTTGATGAAGCGTGCGTCCGAGGTGCCGCCGCCGGTGGAAAATTCGGGCGCGGCGCCGGTCACACTTTTCACCGCATTCTCCAACAGGTCCGTGAAGGCGCCGGGCGCGGTGAGGAACGAAACGCCACTGACGCTGTATTCGGTTTCGATCTGCCCGCCCATGCGCTTGGTGACCGCTTCGGCCTTGGCCTTCAGATGAGTGATCAGCTTTTCCGCCGTCCACAGATCGTTGAAGCGGATGTTGCAGGCGGCGCGCGCCTCGGCGGGCGAGACATTGGTGGCCGGATTGCCGACATCGAAGGTGGTGAAGACCAGCGTGGTCGGCTCGAAATGCGCCGAGCCCGCGTCCAGCGGCTCTGCCGCCAGTTCGCTGACCAGTGTGGCCAGGATCGGAACGGGATTGAGCGCGCGCTGCGGATAGGCGCTGTGCCCCTGGATGCCGCGCGCGGTGAAGCGCACATTCAGGCTGCCGCGGCGGCCGATCTTGATGGCGTCGCCGGTGCTGGCCGTGCTGGTCGGTTCGCCGACGAGGCAATGATCGATGCGCTCGCCCCGTTCTGCCATCCAGGCCAGCACCTTCTTCGTGCCGTTGATGGAAACGCCTTCTTCGTCTCCCGTAACGAGCAGGCTGATCGAGCCCGCAAACGGCCCATCGGCAATCTGCCGCGCCGCGGCGGCGGCAAAGGCAGCGACGGCGGATTTCATATCGCTGGCGCCGCGGCCGTAAAGCATGCCGTTTTCGATCACCGCGGCGAAGGGGTCGTGGCGCCAATGGGCGGCGTCGCCCGGCGGCACCACGTCGGTATGGCCGGCGAAGCAGAAATTGGGCCCGGCATGGCCGTAGCGGGCATAGAGGTTCTCGACCGGGGCGCTGCCTTCCTCTTCGAAGCGCAGGCGGTGGCATTGGAAGCCAATCGATACCAGCGCTGCCTCCAGCACGGCCAGCGCGCCGCCGTCCTCCGGCGTCACCGAACGGCAGCGGATCAGGGCCTGCGACAGCGCAATGGGGTCGAGGTTGGTCATAGACAGGCGGTTTAGGCCGCGTGCTGGTGCCTGGTCAATCAACCCCATCAGGGAGGCCAAAAGATGGCAGGCGGTTGCGCCCCGGATCGCGTCGATTATAGGTAATCCGCCGCCTGCGTCGCGTCGGCCCCGCGCCCGGCGAGATTGAACACCGCGCTCAGGATCACGCTCACGGCGATGTTGAAAATCAGCGTCGCCAGCGCCGCGTAGCAGGGGATGGTGATGCCGAAGAGGTGCAGCGCATAGATCGCCTTGAAGCCCACCGCATAGGCCATCGCCGTGCCGGTGCCGATGCCCGCGGCCCAGCCGATCAGGAGCGCCCAGGGGTTGAGCCAGCGCGTGTAAAGCCCGATCAGCACGGCGGGCAGCGTCTGGATGATCCAGATGCCGCCGAGCAGCTGCAGGTTGATGGCGTATTGCTGCGGCATGAAGATGATGAAGAACAGCGCCCCCACCTTCACCACCAGCGAGGCGATCTTGGCGATCTGGCTTTCGCCGGCGCCGCTCACCTTGGGGTTGATGTATTCCTTCCAGATGTTGCGGGTGAAGAGGTTGGCGCAGGCGATCGACATGATCGCCGCCGGCACCAGCGCGCCGATGGCGATGGCGGCGAAGGCCAGCCCCACGAACCAGTTCGGGAACATCGCAAGGAACAGCGCGGGCACGGCGTAATTGGCGCCGAACTCTTTGAAGCCGTCGGCATAGGCGGGCATGTCCTTCACGCCTGCGGCCAGCGCCATATAACCCAACAGCGCGATCAGCCCCAGCGCCAGCGAATAGGCCGGCAGCACCACGGCATTGCGCCTTATCACATGGCGGCTGGAGGAGGAGAGCACGCCCGTCACCGCATGCGGATAAAGAAACAGCGCCAGCGCCGAGCCCAGCGCCAGCGTGACATAGGCGCTCTGTCCGCCCCAGTTGGTGGCGTTGCCCGCCGCGATGGTGAGCTTGGCGGCGGGCACGGCGGCGAAGATCTTGGCGAAGCCGCCGAGCTGCAGCGGGATGTAGATCACCGCGGTGATAATGGTGATGTAGATCAGCAGGTCTTTCACCACGGCGATCATGGCGGGCGCGCGCAAGCCGCTGGTGTAGGTGTAGGCGGCCAGGATCACGAAGGCGATGATGAGCGGCAGCTCGCCGTGGATGCCCAGACCGGCGATCACCACTTCGATGCCGACCAGCTGCAGCGCGATGTAGGGCATGGTCGCCACGATGCCCGTCACCGCCACCGCCAGCGCCAGCGCGTGATTGCCGAAACGGCCGCGCACGAAGTCGGCCGAGGTCACATAGCCGTGGCGGTGCGACACGCTCCAGAGGCGCGGGAACACCGCGAACAGCACCGGATAGACGAGGATCGTGTAAGGCACGGCGAAGAAGCCGATGGCGCCGGCCCCGAACATCAGCGCCGGCACGGCGACGAAAGTGTAGGCGGTGTAGAGATCGCCGCCCAGCAGGAACCAGGTGACGATGGTGCCGAAGCGCCGCCCGCCCAGGCCCCATTCGTGCAGATCGGAAAGATCGCCCTGCCGCCAGCGCGCAGCCACGAAGCCAAGGATGGTGACGAGTCCGAACAGGAGGGCGAAAACCGTCAGCGCGGTCCAATCCAGAGCACCGGTCATTCGCGGCCGCTCCGGTCGCGTTCTTCGGCCCGGAAGACCGGAAGCAGGAACAGCGCGCCCAGCGGCACCCACAGCAGCTGATACCAGTAGAAGAAGGGAATGCCGGCGATGGCGGGCTCCGTCTGGTCGTAGGAGCCGATCCAGATCATGGCGATGAACGGCACCGCCAGCAGCAGATGAACCAGGCGCCAGCGCCCGCCGCGATGACCGGTCATTTCGCCCCCTGGATCTTCTTCTGGAGAATCCTTACGGCATCGGGAACGGGCCGCCAAGCGGTGCCGGGGTTCAGATCAGCGGCGGCAGGTCATCGTCCATCCGGAACTGATGTGCCTCGTCGACGAATTTCGTCCACAGCGCCGGATCCAGGCCGAGTTCCAGCGCCACCGCGCGCACCACAGAGAGGTCGAGCGCTCCCCGGCGGTTGAGCAAGGTGCCGCGCTGCCACACCTCGGACCAGTAATTCGTGAAATAGGTGCGGAACGGTTCGCCGGTGAGCCGCAGGCCGAGGCCGCGCTGCGGCGGAATGTTCGCCCAGTAGGCACCGACCAGGACTTCGTGATCGTCGAAAATATAACCGCCCATGCCCGGCACCACTTCGCGCACTCCGGCACAATACGATTTCACGGCATAGCTGCGCCCGTCATAGCGGATGATGTTGGCGAGCACTTCCTGAAGGCGCTTCAGGGAATAGAAAATCTCGATGCGCTGGACCAGCAGGCTGTCGTTCCGCAGGCGCTGATCCAGAAGGCTGCGAAATTCCTCCTGCACATGGGGCGGGGTGGCATAGGGCGCGGCCAGACGAAAGGCCCGCAAGCTCGTCCGGGCGTTGCCCGTCAGCTCGCGCAGGATGCCGGGCAGTTCGCCCGCCGTATCCAGCAACGAAGCGCTCTGTCCGGTTACGCCGGCGTCCTGCTCCTCGGCAAACAGGCTGCCCACATCGATTCCCAGCATGGCGCCCAGGCGCACCCTGCGGCCCTCGCGCGGCAGATAATCGCCTCGCTCCCAGGCCGAGATGGCGGTCAGATCTACGCCCAGATGAGATGCAATATCCTGGCGGGAAAGCCCCTTGGATTCGCGCAGTCTTCTGATCCGCCTCCCGATCGCCTGCGCTCGCTCACCCATGTCTGTAATCCTCAGTCCAAAACGAAACTCAAAACTCCCGAAAACTCATCAAACTCCCGATTTCTCCATCTCAATACAGTCAGAGTCCGGTTTGAGCTATTCAGAAGCAAGAATAAGAATTTGTTCTATAATTTTGTCTGCGGAATTTGCAATGCGCTCAGCCGAACCCCGGAGCGCAAAGCCAGCGATTAGGTGCGACTGAATTGCATGTTCCCGACAAGTGGTTTGCAACAGCGAAAGCGCAAAGAAGCATACCACCCTGCAATACTGCAGATATTTCCGCTTCAACCACTGGTTTCTTGATTCGGCGCTTCGGATTCTTGCGCCAGGGAGGGCTGTGCCCTGCGACGCTATGGCCTGTCACCGATGCGGCGCAACATTTCTCAAATTTATATTATTCGAATTCTCGCCTGTCGGCCGCCTAAGCGGAAACTCAATTTGCGCTGACAGAACAATTACATGTCTGTCATCTTTCCGGCATCGCCGCGCTTCGCGCTCAATTGCAACAATTGGCGGACTAGTGCGGGTATGGGGGAATTATAGTGTCCACCCTGCGCAGCAATATCTCGGCGAAAAAGCCAAGATCACGGGGGCGTAAACGATGTGGATCGAGGGGGTTTGCCGCGAACTTTGCGATGCGGCCGAGTTTGTGGCCATCGTGACGAACGGAGACGACGGGCCGCATGTCGTTGGCAATTGGGGCGACTACATGCGCCGCCTCGGGATCAAGGACGATACGATCGTCTTCCCGGCCGGTCACTATCATCAGACCGAAAAGAATCTTCGCAAAAATAATCGCGTGCAATTGCTCATGGCTTCGAAAAAGGTGCAGGGCAGCCGGAGCCCCGGTCAGGGTTGCGTCATCACGGGCCGCGGAGAAATTCTGAGTTCGGGTGCTGTTGTGGATGCCGTAAAGGCGGAATTTCCGTGGGCGCGCGGCGCCTTCGTCATTCACGTCGAAAATGTCCAGACCCAGTTATAGGCGATATCGCGCAGCCTCAATGCAGATGGGCGAGCCGGCGATAGGACAGCGCCTCGGCCACGTCCGTGCGCCGCACGGTTTCACTGCCAGCCAGGTCCGCAATCGTGCGCGCCACACGCAGCACGCGGTGATAGCCGCGCGCGGTCAGCCGCATCGTTTCGGCGGCGTCGGCCAGTAGCCTGGCGCCGGCGGGCTCCGGCGTCGCCACCCGATCGAGCAGTTCGCCTTCGGCTTCGGCATTGCTGCGCAGCTTATGCGGCGCATAGCGTTCGCGCTGGGTGGTGCGGGCGCGGGCCACACGCGCAGCCACTTCCGCCGTGCCTTCGGCGGGCGGCGGCAGGGCCAGATCCTGCGCACTCACGCCCGCCACCTCGACATGAATGTCGATGCGATCGAGCAATGGCCCGGACAGCCGCGCCTGATAATCCTGCGCGCATCTGGGCGCGCGTCCGCAAGCCTGCGCCGGATCGGAAAGATAGCCGCAGCGGCAGGGGTTCATCGCCGCCACCAGCTGGAAGCGCGCGGGATAGCGCACATGCGCATTGGCCCGCGCCACCACTGCTTCGCCCGTCTCGATCGGCTGGCGCAAGGAGTCCAGCACCGCGCGCTGGAACTCCGGCAGTTCGTCGAGGAACAGCACGCCCAGATGGGCAAGGCTGACCTCGCCCGGCTTGACGCGCAGGCCCCCGCCTACCAGCGCCGCCATCGAGGCGGAATGATGGGGCCCGCGAAACGGCCGCCGCCGCGAAATCGCCCCGCCCGGCAATTCGCCCGCCAGCGACTGGATCATCGAGATTTCCAGCGCCTCGCGCGCGTCCAGCGGCGGCAACAGGCCGGGCATGCGCGCCGCCAGCATGGACTTGCCCGCGCCCGGCGGCCCGATCATCAGCATGTTGTGGCCGCCCGCTGCTGCGACTTCCAGCGCGCGCTTGGCCGTCTCCTGTCCCTTCACGTCTTTCAGATCGGGGATGGCGTTGGCCTGGTCGGCCAGCTTCGCCTCGGGCGGGTTCAGCACCTGCACGCCCTTCATGTGGTTGACGATGGCGATCAGCGACGGCGCGGCGATGATGTCGAGCCCGCCTGCCCAGGCCGCTTCCGGCCCGCAGGCCGCCGGACAAATGAGGCCGCGCTCCTGTTCGGATGCGGCCAGCGCAGCAGGCAGCACGCCGGCCACCGCCGTCAGCTGCGCGTCGAGCGAGAGTTCGCCCAGCGCCACATAGCCCGCGATCTCGCTGGCCGGCAGCACGCCCATCGCGGCCAGCAGGCCCAGCGCGATGGGCAGGTCGTAATGGCTGCCTTCCTTGGGCAGGTCGGCGGGGGCGAGGTTCACGGTGAGGCGTTGATAGGGCAGTGCCAGGCCGATGGCGGAAAGGGCGGCACGCACCCGCTCGCGGCTCTCGGCCACCGCCTTGTCCGCCAGTCCCACGATGTTGAAGACGCCACCGCCGCCCTCGCCGATATGGACCTGCACGTCCACCTCGCGGGCCTCGATGCCCTGGAAGGCGACCGTATAGACGTGCGCGACGGTCATGACCGAGGCGGCTCCCCCGCAGAAAGGCCCTGACCCTAGCGCGGGATTACATCGAAAGCGATGGTCGTACGCGTCTGATCGGAGCGGAACGGCACGGTGCCGTGCCACATATAGGATGGGAACAGCACCAGCGTTCCCACCCGCGGCTGGACCAGGCGCCGGATCGGCTCGGAGAAACCCGCATCGAAGAATGGTTCGCCGAACTTGATCCAGCCCTGCTTGCCCTCGATATCGTCCACCGCATCGGGCAGCGCGACATAATAGCAGGAGCTGATCCAGCCCAGATTGTGCACGTGGTTGGTATGAAAGCCGCGGTCGCCCAGGCGCACGGACCAGGAGGCGGAATATTCCATGCCGCCGGTCTTGCGGCGGAACAGCGGGTGGCGGGCGTCGTCCTTCATCGCCGCGATGTAGCTCTTCACGGCCTCGTCGATCCGCGCGCGCAGCTTTTCCACCGGCGCATGGCCGCGGCCGAACAAATTGTCCAGTGTCTGGGTGCCGCCGCGCACGGTCTGCTCCAGCGGCTCGTAGCGGTCGGCGTGCAGGCGGTCCAGATAGGCATTGAGGTCGCGGTTGAAGCTTGCCATGTCGCGATAGCCGTCCGGCGGCGGCAACTCGTAGACCCGCACCATGTTTTCGTAGTCGTTGATTTCCTGCTCGCGCGGATCGCCCAGCTGGCGCAGCGCGACGCCCCAGATGCCCAGTGCGTTCTGATGGGTGGGCTCGATCGCCATCGCCCGTTCGGCGCAGTCGCGCGCCCGTTGCGGATCGCCCGCGCGGATCAGCGTGTCGGCCAGATTGGTCCAGACATGGGCGTTCTCGGGCTCCAGCCTGAGCGCGGTTTCGTGTGCGGCGATAGCCTCATCGAAGCGGCCCTGGCGCGCATGGATGAGGCCCAGCCCGTCATGCGGAGTGACGTGCGCCGCCAGCTTTTCCGCCGCGCGCCGATAGGCCTCGGCGGCTTCGTCCAGGCGGTCGACCAGAAAGAGCAGGCTGCCCTTGCTCAGCGGCAATTCGCCGGTTTCCGGAAAGCGCTCGGCAGCCTCATCGAGCGATACGAGGAATTCCCCGTGCCGCTTCAGCCGGTAGAGCAGCTTGTTCAGATTGACGTGGGCGTCGAGGTCCAGCGGGTTGCGGGCGATGGCGCGGCGATAGCACGCCACGGCCTCTTCAAGCCGGCCCAGATCCTGGAACAGGTTGCCGCGGTTGCAATCGACCAGCGGCATGTCGGGCGCGGCGGCCTGCGCGGCGTCGAACAGCGCCAGTGCCTCGTCGAAGCGGCGCTGCTGCTTCAGTGCCAGGCCAAGATTGTGCTGCAGCGCCGCCACCTGGCGCGGATCGGGCGAACCCTGCGCCAGCGCCTGGCTGAGGACGCGTTCGGCTTCCTGCGCGCGGCCCTGGTCGGTGAGCACGCCGCCCAGGCTCTGCTTGGCCATCAGGAAATTGGGCTGATAGCGCAGGCACTGGCGATAGGCCTGCTCCGCGGCCGTATAATCGCCCTTGGACTGGAGGGCATGGCCGAGCCGGAGATAGGCATCGACATAATTCGGCTTCTGGCGGATGGCCTCCTGACAGGCCGCGATGGCGTCGTCGAAGCGGCCGAGGTGATAGAGCAGGTTGCCGAGATTGCAGTGCACGTTCGGCTGCGCCGGATCGCGGGCGAGCGAGCGGCGATAAAGCTGCTCGGCCTCGGCCAGCCGGCCCTCCGCCCGGCGGACCAGCCCCAGCAGCTGCAGGGCGCCAGCCTCCTCCGTATCGATCAGCAGCACGCGCTGGAGCGCCGCTTCCGCTGCGGAAGGATTGTTGCGGTTGAGATGGCCGAGCGCCTCCTGAAGAAGCTTGGCCACCTGCTGCTCGACTGTTCCCGTTGCCCCCGTCATGGCAGGTTTATCGCGCAAGTTCACGGCCCGCACAACCGAACCGCCATGCGCCCGCCTCGGCTCGCACTTGCGAAGGCGGCGCCCGGCCCCTACCCTTCGCCCAACGCTATGCCATCCAAGGACGCATCATGAGTAACCAGAAGTTCCAGGGCACGGACAAATACGTCGCCACCGACGATCTCAGGATCGCCGTCAACGCCGCCATCACGCTGGAGCGCCCGCTGCTCATCAAGGGCGAGCCCGGCACCGGCAAGACGCAGCTCGCCTATGAGGTTTCCGATGCGTTGAAGGCGCCGCTCATCACCTGGCATGTGAAGTCCACCACCAAGGCGCAGCAGGGGCTCTACGAGTACGACGCGGTGACGCGCCTGCGCGACTCCCAGCTCGGCGACGAGCGCGTCAAGGACGTGAAGAACTACATCAAGAAGGGCAAGCTGTGGGAAGCCTTCGAGAATGCGGGCCGCCCGGTGCTGCTGATCGACGAGATCGACAAGGCCGATATCGAATTTCCCAACGACCTGCTGCTCGAACTCGATCGCATGGAATTCTTCGTCTATGAAACGGGCGAGACGATCAAGGCGGCGCAGCGGCCCATCGTCATGATCACGTCCAACAACGAGAAGGAGCTGCCGGACGCCTTCCTGCGCCGCTGCTTCTTCCACTACATCAAGTTCCCCGAGCGCGAGACGATGCAGAAAATCGTCGACGTGCATTATCCGAACATCAAGCAGAAGCTGGTGAGCGAGGCGCTCAACGTCTTCTACCAGATCCGCGACGTGCCAGGCCTGAAGAAGAAGCCCTCCACCAGCGAGCTGCTCGATTGGCTGAAGCTGCTGCTCAACGAAGACGTGCCGCCGGAGGCGCTGAAAGAGCGCGATCCCACCAAGCTGATCCCGCCGCTGCACGGCGCCCTCCTGAAAAACGAGCAGGACGTGCACCTGTTCGAGCGGCTGGCCTTCCTGTCGCGGCGCGAGAGCCGGAACTGACCATGCGCTCGTTCACTCTCGCCGCTGCTGTAGCCCTGCTCGCCGCTTCTGCCGCGTCGGCGCAGGTTCCCGGCGGCGATTTCCAGGATGGGCCGAAGAACGAAAAGATCCATGTGGCCTCCGGCTTCGTCTGCCCGGATCGGATCGGCGGCTATGTGCGCGACGCGGTGGGCCAAAGCGATCCCGGCAGCGGCGCGGATTTCTGCAGCTATTACGGCTTCGACGGGATTTACGGCACGGTGACGATGACGCCGCTGCACGACGGCTACGATCCCGAACAGTCGATGGCGCCGCAATTCACGGAGCAGGAAGGCATCGGCGCCAAGAAGATCGGCGAAGGCACGTTCGAATTCGGCCCCAAGGGCGATGCGCTTGGCATCTACACCCGCACCTATGAGACTTCGCGGCTGGCGACGCTGCATTACCGCATCCTGTTTACCGGCGCGGCGGTCAAGAACTGGGTGTTGGAAACCACGGTCGAATACGCCGACCCGCGCGACGACAAGATGAAAGAAGACTTCATCGATGCCGTCTATGGCGCCGCGCTCAAGCAGATCGGTGGGGCGACGGCCGGGAAGTAAGCCTGTGCGGCAGCCGGCTCCTGCCTGCCCCGCCGCTAAGATATGTTGGCGAAGCTTTGGGGGGGAAATGCGCGCTGTGCTGATGACGACATTCTTTGCACTCGCCGCGCAAGCCGCGTGGGCCGGCACCGTGCCGTCCGTGCCGCCCGTAAATTCGCCGCAGGACATTGCCGCAACCAAAGTACACAATCAGAACCTCGTGTCTCAGACCCAAGGTGCGGACGGCGTCTTCGTCGTTGAGGACGACGGGACGGTAAAGCATGTGCAAAGTGGGATGGTCTGTCCGGCAAAGTTCCCCAATCTGGCACTCTGGCATGTGGAGGTTTTTGCCACTCCGACCAAAGGGTACGACGTCGGCTGCGATTACGGCCGTAACGACGCTGAGGGCCATTGGGCGGCCAAGCTGACGATTTTCGCGACCAAGGCGCCGGCCGGCGCAACACTCGACACCGCCTTTGACGACGACCGCAAAGGCGTCCTGCAGGTTTCGCCGGATGCGCGTTCCCTCGGCCCTGCGCTCGACCTGACAGATGGTGACAAGAACACCGCCGAGGCACTTCCCGAATGGCGTTCGGAGGCATTCCTCATCGTGCGCGAGGGGCGGCAATATACCGACCAGTTGGTGGTCTCTGTGGTTGCCGGTTGGATCTTCGAAATCCGCGCGACCTATAGGGGTGCGCCCGGCAAGATCGTGGTCACCAAGGCTGATGGCCCGCAAGCCGCAGTTCTGGCCTTTGGCGACCGGCTGATGTCGACGCTTGCCTTTGTTCGGGTGAGCCGGACGCTCGGGAAATAACGGTCGGCGCGCCTTTGCCCGGCGCCTGGCGCGCGCTAAGCTGGCATGAACCGATATTCGAAAGAGTGCCCATGTTCTTCCAGTTCTTCGACGAGCTGCGCAGCGCCCGGGTGCCGGTGACGCTCAAGGAATACCTGGCGCTGATGGACGCGCTGGACAAGGGCGTCATCGACCTGAGGGTCGATGAGTTCTACTACCTGGCGCGCACCGCGCTGGTGAAGGACGAGCGCAACCTCGACAAGTTCGACCGCGTCTTCGGCCATGTCTTCAAGGGGCTGGAAACCCTCGAAGGCACGGAGGTGGCGCAAATCCCCGAGGACTGGCTGAAGGCGCTGACCGAGAAATTCCTGACCGAGGAGGAGAAGAAGCAGATCGAGGCGCTGGGCGGCTGGGACAAGCTGATGGAGACGCTGAAACAGCGCCTCGCCGAACAGAAGAAGCGCCACGAAGGCGGCAGCAAGATGATCGGCTCGGGCGGCACCTCGCCCTTCGGCAATTCCGGCTACAATCCCGAGGGCATCCGCATCGGCCAGGACAAGTCGCGCCACGGCCGCGCCGTCAAGGTGTGGGACAAGCGCGAATACAAGAACCTCGATGACAGCGTGGAGCTGGGCACGCGCAACATCAAGGTGGCGCTGCGCCGGTTGCGCAAATGGGCGCGCCAGGGCGCGGAAACCGAACTCGACCTGCCCGGCACCATCCGCAACACCGCCAACAAGGGCTATCTCGACCTCAAGCTGGTGCCCGAGCGGCACAACACGGTGAAGGTGCTGCTGTTCTTCGACATCGGCGGCTCGATGGATGCCTACATCAAGCTCTGCGAGGAGCTGTTCAGCGCCGCCAAGACCGAGTTCAAGCACATGGAGTTCTTCTACTTCCACAACTGCCTCTATGAGGGGGTGTGGAAGGACAATCGCCGCCGCCACAGCGAGAAGACCGCGACCTGGGACGTGCTGCACAAGTTCCCCAGCGACTACAAGGTCGTCTTCGTGGGCGACGCCACCATGAGCCCCTACGAGATCACCTATCCCGGCGGCAGCGTGGAGCATTGGAACGAGGAGGCCGGCGCCGTCTGGCTGGACCGCGTGGCGCAGATCTATCCCAACCTCGTCTGGCTCAACCCGGTGCAGGAGAAGCACTGGGAATACACGCCCTCGATCGGTCTCATCAACCAGATCATTTCCGGCCGCATGTTCCCGCTCACGCTCACCGGCCTAGACGGCGCGATGAAGGAATTGAACCGGTGAGCGAAGCGCGCGCCGCCACCGCCGCGGATCGCGATGCCGTTGCCGCCACCCTCGCCCGCGCTTTTTTTCATGATCCGGTGGTGCTGCACCTGATGCCCGACGCGGCGCGGCGCCGCGCCAAGCTGCCCCGCCTGTTTGCGCTGTTCCTCAAGCTGGCCCTGCCCTATGGCGGCTGCGACGTGTCGCCCGGCTACGAGGCGGCGGCGTTCTGGCGCCCACCGGGCAAATGGCACATGCCGTTCTGGCAATACCTGGTGCACGGCGCGGCGCTGCTGGATATTTTCGGCGGCGACGTGCTCAGGGCGCTGCAGGCGGCCGAGGCCATCGAGCAGGCGCATCCCCGGCCGCCGCACTGGTATCTGCAGACCATCGGCACCGATCCGGCCGCGCAGGGCAAGGGGTTCGGCGGGCGGTTGATGCGCCGCCGCCTCGCCCTCGTTGACGAAGCCCATGCGCCTGCTTATCTGGAATCCAGCAAGGCCGCGAACATCCCGATCTATCAGAGCTTCGGTTTTGAGGTGACGGGCGAGATCGCCATCAGGGGCGGGCCTACGCTTTACGCGATGTGGCGTGCGCCCCGCCCGTGATATCCACCATCGGGAGTGACCGGATGCCGGACGAAACCAGTACGATGCCCAGGCGGACCACGGGCCTCAAGGATCCCGTCGTGCGCATGATCGTGACGCATTGGGCGCTGGGCGCGGGGCTGGGCGCGCTGGCGGCGGCCGGCGTGCTCTTGCTCAACATCGGCGATATCCGCACGCTGCTGGCGCAGTCCGATATCGAATGGGCCGGCGCGCTGCTGCTGTTCACGGGTTTCATGGTGACGTTCGGCAGCGTGGTCGCGGCCACCGCAGTGATGTTCAATCCGGTGCGCGCGGACCGCGAGGCCGGCATCGATCCCGAAACGAACCTGGAGTGAGGGCTCTCATGATCGTCGTCCACCATCTCAACAATTCGCGCTCCCAGCGCATCCTCTGGCTCTTGGAGGAGATGGCGACGCCCTATGAGATCGTGAAATACCAGCGCCTGCCGCCGCCCATGCCGCTGGCGCCGCCGGAACTGAAAAAGGTCCATCCGCTCGGCAAGGCGCCGGTGCTGGTGGACGGCGAAATCGTGATCGCCGAATCCGCCGCCATCGTCGAATACCTGATTGACACCTACGGCAAGGGCCGCTTCAAGCCCGCGCATGGCAGTGCCGATTACTGGGCCTATGTCGAATGGCTGCATTATGCCGAAGGCTCGGCCATGCTGCCCTTGCTGCTGGCGCTCTACACCTCGCGGCTGGGTGAGGCGGCGGCGCCCTTGCGCCCGCGCATCGACAGCGAAATCGAAAATCATTTTTCCTACATGGCGATGCGCCTGACCGGGCGCGATTTCTTCGTGGGCCACGGCCTTAGCGGCGCCGATATCCAGATGCTGTTCGTGCTGGAGGCGGCCGGCGCCTTGCTCGAAGCCTATCCGGTGCTGAAGGACTACCGCACCCGCATGCAGGCCCGCCCCGCCTACCAGCGGGCCATCGAAAAGGGCGGCGAATACACGGTGGGCAAGGCCTGATCGTCCGCTCAGTCGTAGCTGGTGACGTTAAGCAGGCGGGCGTGCGCGCCGACAGGGAAGTTGGATAGCGTGCCGACCTTCTGTCCCTCATAGCCGAGGATTTTTCCCGTCGTTTTCATGCGGTCGAGATCGACCATCACCACGCCGATGGTCGGGATGATCTTTTCGCGCCAGACAAACAGATAAAGATTGTGGTCGATCTTGACGTAGTGGCAGCGGTCCGTGTCGGCCAAACCCTTCTCGACTCCCTCAAGGCAATGCCAGGTGTAGAAGCGCGGGTTCAGGTAGATGTGTTCGTAGCGCTCGGTGTTGCTGTAGGTGTACATCACGCGCTTGCCGACCAGTTCATCGGTCGGATGGTGGAGCGGCACTTGCCCGGTGCCGCCCTCTATCGTGCCGGAAACGATGGCGGCGTCCACAACGGTCAATTCCCGGCCTGAAGCGGCGCGCCGGAACAGGCTCTCGTCGATCTCTGCCTGCGTCGGCATGCGGGCCGTCACCGAGGTATAAAGATGGCGGCCGAGGTCGAGCACCAGGCTTTCGCTCTTCGCCTCACCGTCGTCGATGATGAAATCCACGAAATAAATGGCTTCGCGCAGGCTGGTCGCCAGGTATCTTGCGCTGGCGCGCGGCCCGCCCGGCTGCTGTTGCCAAGCGACCACGTCTGCGGTTTCGAAGAAATATTCCCGCCGGCTGCCGTCACCGGCTGTCAGCCGGACGGTTCTGCCCGCCAGGTCCGGCGTCTGCGGCAGCGTATTGTTGTCCGGGGTGAAATCCTTCGTCATTTCGCGGCTTGGCTTGATAGCGCGGGTAGTCGAACGCAAGCGGCGGGCGGTTTCGTAGTGGCCGCGACTGCCAGCTCTTTCTGCTTTCTGAGATGGCGATAAACCAAGCGCCAAAGGCGCGAGCCGTTGGGCATGATCCAGAGTTGAAGGCCGCCGCCGTCCGACAATTTTCGGCGTGTCGGTCCTGGCTTGATCCCTCTGCACATGGCATCGGTCAAAGGCATTGTGAGGCTCCCGTTCCGAGAGTGTCCGTACCCCACAAAATGGGACTCGACGTGCTCCGAACCCCACAAAATACCCCACAAACCCGGCGGTAGGCCAAGAGCACCGGCGGACGCTGGCGGACGATAAGCTTCTAAAACTGTTGTGGTTTTTCAGCTCTTACGGATGTTGGTGAACACCCAGAAAAGAACAAATGGTGCCCAGAAGAGGACTCGAACCTCCACGCCTTGCAGCGCTAGTACCTGAAACTAGTGCGTCTACCAATTCCGCCATCTGGGCACGGTTTGGGGTCGGGATGTTTAGGGGCCGGCCGGCCGGAAGTCAACGAAGGTTTGTGGCCCCGGGGCCACCGATTTCGGGCACACTGGGGCGCCTGAGTCGAACCGGAGGGTGACGATGCTGTGCGCGACGACCGAGAGCGTGGCCGGATACCGGGTCAAGGAAACGCTGGGGCAATGTTTCGGGGTGGTCGTGCGCTCCCGCGGCATCGGCGGCAACATCATGGCAGGCCTGCGCACCATCATCGGCGGCGAAATCCCCGAATACACCCAGCTGCTGGAGGAAGCCCGCCGCCACGCCGTGGACCGGATGGTGACGAACGCCACCGCTATGGGGGCCAACGGCATCGTGATGATGCGTTTCGATTCCTCCGAGATCGGCCAGACCATGAGCGAGATCGTGGCCTACGGCACGGCCGTGGTTCTGGAGCCGGTGAGCTTCGGGCGCGCAGGCAGCGAATAAATGCTGCGCGCTGTCATTATCGCGTTCGGCGTTCTGTGTCTGGCCGGTGGCGCCATTGCCGCGCTGGCCGGCGCCGGAAGTGGATGGGGCGCCATTGCGTTCGGCGCGCTCCTGGTCCTGGGCACGGTTTACGAGCGCGTCCATTACAAGCCTCTGGTCACCTCGCGGCCGGGACCGGAGTGGGAGCGGACTTCCGAACGTTTTGTGGACGAGCAGACCGGCAAGACCGTTACGGTCTATGTGCACCCGGAAAGCGGCGAACGCCAATATGTCGAAGATTAGAACCTTTGGAATCTGAAAGCGACGAATTGCGGCCTTTTCGCCTGCGGACCGGTTGGGTATGAAGCCGTAGAAAATCCGGAATTCGGGAGCGCGTCTGGCATGACATCTCTCGTCACAGTCTTTGGCGGGTCCGGCTTTCTCGGCCGCCACGTCATACGGGCCCTGGCCGACGCCGGCTACCGCATCCGCGTCGCGGTGCGCCGCCCCAACCTGGCCAATTATCTGTTGCCCACGGGCCAAGTGGGGCAGATTCAGATCGTCAAGGCCAATGTGCTCAAGCCCAAAGAGGTCGCCGCCGCGGTTAACGGCACCGAGGCCGTGGTCAACCTTGTCGGCGTGCTCTACGCGCGCGGGCGCCAGAACTTCGAGAATCTGCACGTCAAGGCGGCCGAGACAATCGCAACGGCGGCCAAGAAGGAAGGCGCCAGCGTGCTGGTGCACATGTCCAGCATGGGCGTATCGCCGGAGTCGCCCTCAGCCTATGCGCGCACCAAAGCGACGGGCGAATGGCGCGTGCGCGAAGCCTTCCCGGCGGCGACCATCCTGCGCCCTTCCATCGTGTTCGGGCCGGAAGACGAATTCTTCAACCGCTTCGCCACGCTGGCGCGCTACCTGCCCTTCCTGCCCCTGATCGGTGGCGGCCGGACCAGATTCCAGCCGGTGTTCGCCGGAGACGTGGCCGCGGCGGTGCTCAGGGCGGTTGCAGATCCGGCGCTGACACGCGGGCGCGCTTACGAACTCGGCGGCCCGACCGTTTATACCTTCAGGGAACTGATGGCGTTCATCCTCAAGGAAACCGCGCGCCAGCGCCGGCTGATCGGGATTCCGTTCTGGCTGGCCTCGCTGGAAGCGTCCTGGCTGCAGTTCCTGCCCAACCCGCCGCTGACGCCCGACCAGGTCCGCCTGCTCCGGCAGGACAACGTGATGTCGGCCGGCGCCCTGACCTTTTCCGACCTGGGCATCCAGCCGGACTCGGTGGAGGCCATCGTGCCCAATTACCTGTGGCGGTTTCGGCCGAGGGGCCAGTACCAGACCCTGCCGCGCGGCGCCTGACGCCCATTCCGGCCCGGCCGATTTTCGACAAGCCTTTGTTCCAGAAAGAAATTCGGCTTGAGGTTGTTTTCGGCCTCCCGCCCCTCCCCCCTCCCCCCGGCATTCGAACCGACATTTTTGGGTGGGGGGGTACGGCGCTGCGGAGCCTCGGGACGGAATGAATGAACGTTCATTCATTCCGAAGTTTTTTTCGCACCGCCTTTCGCACATACGTCGTCATTCGCGCGCGGGACCATCCCAACGCACCGCTCGCGCCGCCGGCCTTTCGGCGCGCACGCGAACGGACGCATTATCCACCCGTTTCAGACAGCGTGGATAAGTTGGCGCGCGCCTTCGTTTCGCGCAGCGCCGGCAGCGTGTTGGAGAAACCGGGAGCGGGGATAGGGACGGACACAGCATCCAACAGCGACTCCTGCCCCGGCGTGGCGGTCGCTGCTGCAAAGTGCCGGTGACGGAACAGAATGCTGTATTTTGTTCACGGGCGAACAGGCACGCTCAAGGCAATTCAGTATAGCGTCCTCGCAATTCTGGGCAGAAGGGCATCCCGCATGCTCTATGCTTACAACCTCTCGCCATCCCCATGCTTCCGAGCAGACGAAATAGACGGCCTTATATAGAAATGAGCGTAAGCGCAAAAATATCCCCGTCCATTTCCCGCTTGCCGAATTCCACCGCTGTGGCGTCTTATTTTGCCATGACGCTGCAGCGGGAGAAGCGATGCTTGGTGATCTGACGAGACGGGAACGGGAATGCCTTGAGCACCTGCAGTCGGCCGAAGGGCTTGGCGTGTCGCTGAAGGAATATGCGGATAGCTTCGGCGTGGACGTGAACTCTCTCTACACTGTGAAGTCCCGGCTGATGAGGAAGGGCGTGTTGGCCAGGGCGCGGCGGAAACCGGTTGCTGGGGATGGCGTTGAAGAGTCGCCGGTCCAGGCGCCAAGCCCGTTCGTCGCGGTGCGCCTCGAGGAGCCGGCGGCGCCGGTGGCGAAGCCGGCACCGGTGCTACGGCTGAAGCATCGGCGCGGCCATGTGCTGGAGTTCGCGCAGTGGCCGCCGGCGGCGCTGCTGATGACGTTGCTTGGCGAGGCGTGCGATGCTGCGGCCTGACCGCGGCATTCCAGAGGTTTATCTGCATCGCGCGCCCGTCGACATGCGCCGCCAAATCGACGGACTGGCCGCGATCGTGCAAGGCGTGCTGGGGCACAGTCCGATGAGCGGGGCGTTGTTTGTCTTCATCAACAAGCGGCGCGACAAATTGAAGATTCTGGCATGGGAGAAAAACGGGTTCATCGTTTGGTACAAACGCCTTGAAGCGGAAAAGTTCAAGTGGCCGGTGCGTGAGCCAGCGGCGGTCGTCACGTTCAGCGGCGAGCAGTTGAACTGGCTTCTTGACGGCTATGACGTGAGTGCCATGAAGCCGCACAAAACCTTGCATTATGAGCATGTCGCGTGAGTGTTCTGGCGTGTGTTCGTGCCACCGATATGGTATCAACGAATCATGCCCACCGTGGAAGAACGACTGGCGCGAACCGAGGCCGCCATCGCGAGTTTGCGCGAACGCAACGAGGCGCTTGCGCAAGAAAACCGCTGGCTGAAGGACCAGATTTTCGGGCGCTCCTCGGAAAAGCGCACAGCGCCGGTTGTGGGCAATCAACCCTATCTGTTCAACGAGGCCGAAGCGCTCGGCGAGACGACTGCGGAAGAGCGCGTTCAGGTTCCCGCCCACAGCCGTGCCAAACGCGGGCGCAAGCCCATCAAGGATACGCTGCCGCGGGTCGAAATCGTGCATGACCTCGCTGATGACGAGAAGGTCTGTCCTCATGACGGAACACCGCTGGTCAAGGTGGGCGAGGAACCCTCCGAGCAGACAGATTATGTGCCGGCGACGCTGCGGGTCTTGCGCCATATCCGCTACAAATATGGCTGTCCGTGCTGCAAGGGCTTCATGAAGACGGCGGCGAAACCCGAACAGATTCTTCCGAAGAGCAACGCTACCCCGTCGCTGCTGGCGCAGGTCACGACTGCAAAATACGTCGACGGCATGCCGCTTTACCGGCAGCAGGCGCAGTTCGCCCGTCTCGGGCTCGAGCTGCCGCGGGCCACCATGGCCAACTGGATCGTTAAGCTCGGAACGGTCTCGGTGATCC
>JAGWZW010000136.1 GCA_018971835.1 Alphaproteobacteria bacterium | reverse complement strand
GAGAACGGCAAGCCGCGCACGCTGCAAGAGATCGACGCCGCCGTGATCGCGGCGGTGGAAAGTGCAGTAGGCTCTGGCCGCAAGGTGCTGCTGCAGACGATGGACCGCTCCAAACTCTGGCGCCGGCTGCCGAGCCAGGCTTGCCTTGCCGAAATCGAAGCCCGTTTTCCACATGACGTGCAGGTGGTGGTCGATGCCTGCCAGATGCGGCTCAGCCCGGAGCGCATTCGCACTTACCTGTCGCGCGGCGAGATGGTGCTGCTCACCGGCTCGAAATTCTTTACCGGCCCGCCCTTCAGCGGCGCGCTGCTGGTGCCGGCTTCGCTGTCCGCGCGGCTGGAAGGCGAGATGCGGTTGCCGTCCGGTCTTGGCGACTATTTCACCGCCGGCGACTGGCCGCGGCGCTTTCTTTCTATCCGTGCGCAGTCGTCGGAGGGTTTCAATACTGGCGCTTGGTTGCGCTGGGAAGCGGCGCTGGCGGAGATGGAAGCCTATGCCGCCGTGCCGCAGAGCTATCGCGACGAGGCGATCCGTCATTTCATCGCAACCGCCTCGCGGCTGATCGGCGAGGGCGGCCTCGAACTTCTTTCCGAAGAGCCGCGCGATGCCAGTGATGCGATCGACGATGGCGAATTCACCACGCGCACCATCCTGCCGTTTATCCTGCGCCGTAATGGTGAAGCGATCTCGCGCGAGGCGGCGGCGAAGATGTATCACGCGCTCAATCGCGATGTGTCTGGCCTGTTGCCACCCTCCGCCACGGGATTGGAAAAACTGGTGGCGGCGCAGCTCTGCCATATCGGCCAGCCGGTAGCGATCCTCTCCGACAGGGGCGAGGAAACCGCCGTGCTGCGCATCAGTGCGGGCGCGCGCATCCTCTCCGATGGCTGGAATGCGGACGCGAAAATCGCCCGCCGCAATCTGGACTGCGAATGCGAGCAGGTGCGGCTGATCGTGGAGAAGATCGGCCTGTTGCTGCGGCACCAGATCGGCATCTGAAAAGACGGTATCTGGAAAAGACAGGCGCTCTTGACTCCCGGCGCGTGCGGGAGTTCAATAGAACAAATAGAGAACTTATGGGCACAAAGCAGGGTGTCACAAGGTGTTAGCGATAACGCCCGGCAGGGCCTGATTGCCGCGTTGCGGGCGAAGCTGGCGGTCCTGTCCGCGCCTGCCGGGGCGGGCGTCTGGGCGCCGGGGCCGGAGGAAATGGCAGCCGCGCTGCCTGGTGGCGGGCTCGCGCTGGGCGCGCTGCATGAGGTGACGGGGGTGGATTACCGCGCCACGCCTGCCGCCTGGGGCTTTCTGTTGGCGCTGGCGGTTCAACTGTTGCGCGCGCGCGGAGGCAGCCTGGTGTGGCCCTGGGTGGAAGGTGCGGCGCAGGATTTCGGTGCGCCCTATGCGCCGGGGCTGCACGCCTTCGGGCTCGATCCGGCGCGACTGTTGTTCGTGCGCTGCCGCAAAGGAAGTGAGGCGCTGTGGGTGATGGAGGAGGCGTTGCGCCACGGTGCCACCGTGATCGGCGCGCGGCCGTTTCACGCCAGCCTCACCATCAGCCGCCGCCTGCAATTGGCGGCCGAGCAGGCGGGTGCGCCGGTCCTGCTGCTACGCCGGCATGACGATCATCAGGTGAGCGCCGCGGTCACGCGCTGGCGCGTGGCACCTGCACCGGCGGCGCGCGACCGCTTCGGTTTCTTCGCGGGGCCGCGCTGGCGCGTGGCGCTGGAACAGGCGCGGGGCGGGCGCACGGGCGAATGGGTGGTGGAGTGGAACGATGAGACGCATGGCTTGCGTCTTCCTGCCGTACTGGGAGGCGGAAAGGCTCGCCGCGCCGCCTGAATCGGCACCGGAAAAAGCAATGGCGATCATCGCCTCCGGCTCCGGCGGCTGGCGCGTGACGGGGGTGAACGCCTGCGCCCGGGCGCTGGGCGTGGCGGCGGGCGAGGCGCTGGCCGACATGCGCGCGCGGGTGCCTGAAATCGATGTGCGCGAGGCCGCACCCGCGGAAGATCGCGCCGCGCTCGAACGCCTCGCGCGCTGGACGATGGCGTTTTCGCCGTTCGTCGCGCCCTGGCCGGAGGAAGAGGGCTCAGGCCTCACGCTCGATATCGCAGGCTGCACGCATCTCTTCGGCGGGGAAGAAGGCTTGGCCAAGCGTCTTGCCGCCTCGCTGGCACGCTTCGGCCTCAGCGCGCGTCTCGCCATCGCCGGCAGCATCGGCGCGGCCCAGGCGCTGGCGCGCTACGGCAAGGACGCGATCACCATCGTCAGTCCGGGCGAAGACTATGCCGTGCTGGCCGATTTGCCGGTGGCGGCGCTGCGCCTGACGCCCGCGATCAGCACCGGGTTGCAACGGCTGGGTCTGAAGCGCATTTCCGACATCGCGCATTTGCCGCGTGCGCCGCTTGCCCGCCGCTTTGGTGCAGGGCTTTTGAAACGACTGGATCAGGCGCTGGACCGCGCGCCCGAAAGCTTTTCGCCGCTCGCATTGCCTGCCGAATGCCGCGCCCAGGCCGTACTGGCCGAGCCCATCGCCAGCCGCGATCATGTCCTCGCCTTGGCCGAGACGCTGATGGGCGATCTGGTTCTGCAGCTTGAACAAGGCAGCAAAGGCGCACGTGGTTTGCGGCTCCAGCTTTATCGCGTGGACGGCAAGGTGACGGCGCTGGAGATCGGCCTAGCCCGGCCCACGCGTGACATCCGCCACGCCCTCAAGTTGTTCGCGCTCAAGCTCGATGCCTTGGCCGAGGCGTTCGATGCCGGTTTCGGCTTCGAGGCCGCGCGCCTCGAAGTGCCGCAGACCGAAATCCTTTCGCCAACGCAGGCCGGTCTTGCCGCCGAAACAAAGGACGAAAACCTTTCGCTACTGATCGATTGCCTGGGCAGCCGGTTGGGGCTCGCCAATGTCGTGCGCGCGCATCCTTGCGATACGCATATCCCCGAGCGCGCGATGAGGTTGATGCCGGCGGAAAACGGCGATGCGGAGTGGGCCGGCGAGGCATTGCCGCGCCCGCTGCTGATGCTGCCCTGCGCCGAACCGGCCGAAGTGATGGCGTTGTTGCCGGACGGTCCGCCCAGCCTGTTCCGCTGGCGCGGCGTGCGCTACAGCATCGTCTATGCCGAGGGGCCGGAGCGCCTGCGTCCCGAATGGTGGCGCGGCCAGAAGGCCACACGCGACTATTACGTCGCCGAAGACGAAGACGGCCGCCGCTTCTGGCTCTACCGCGAGGGCGCCTATGGCGGGGCGACGCCGCCCAAGTGGTTCGTACACGGAGTGTTCGCATGAGCTATGCCGAACTTGCCGTGGCGACGAATTTCTCCTTCCTGCGCGGTGCTTCCCATGCCGAGGAACTGGTAGAGCAGGCGGCCGCCCTCGGCCTTTCCACTATCGGCATTGCCGATCGCAACACGCTGGCCGGCGTGGTGCGCGCCCATGTGGCGGCGAAGGAGAAGGGGCTGCGCACGCTGACCGGCGCGCGCCTTGTCACCGCCGACGGCTTCGAAACCCTCTGTTATCCGATCGACCACGAAGCCTATGAACGGTTGTGCCGCCTGCTGACGCGCGGCAACCGGCGGGCGAAGAAGGGGCAATGCCATCTCGAATTGCCCGACATCCTCGCTGAAAGCGCGGGGCAGATTTTCATCGTCCTGCCGCCGGAAAATCTATCTGAGGCTTTCCGCGCCGCTCTGGCGGAACTGGTGCACGTGGCGCCGGGGCGCTGCTATCTCGGCGCGGCGTATCTTTATGGCGCGCGCGCGGCCCGGCGTCTGGCGGAGCTGGAGGAGCTTTCGCGCGCCACGCAGGTGCCGCTGGTTGCGCACAACGACGTGCATTACCACGTGCCCGAGCGGCAGATGCTGGCCGATGTGCTCGCCTCAATCCGCGAGAAGACCACGCTGGAAAAAGCCGGCAGGCTGCTCGCCGCCAACGCCGAACGCTATCTGAAGCCGCCGGAGGAAATGGCGCGATTGTTCGCGCGCTATCCCGAAGCCGTCGCCCGCACGCTGGAAATTGCCGGGCGCATCGGTTTCTCGCTCGATGAATTGCGCTACGACTATCCGGGCGAGATCGATGGCGGCCTGCCCGGCGAAACCGCTCAACAGGCCTTGGAACGTCTGGCCTGGGAAGGGGCGGCCACGCGCTATCCGAACGGTCCGCCCGAAAAGGTGCGCGCGCAGATCGCGCACGAACTGGCGCTGATCGGCGAACTGAACTATGCGCCCTATTTCCTCACCGTGTGGGACATCGTGCGCTATGCGCGGTCGGAGGGCATTCTCTGCCAGGGTCGCGGCAGCGCCGCCAATTCGGCGGTCTGCTATGTGCTGGGCATCACCGCCGTCGATCCCGAGCGCATGGACCTCTTGTTCGAGCGTTTTGTCTCGCCCGAGCGCAATGAGCCGCCGGATATCGACGTCGATTTCGAGCACGAACGGCGCGAGGAAGTGATCCAGTATCTCTATAAGAAATATGGCCGCCATCGCGCCGGGCTGGCTGCCACGGTGATCAGTTACCGCTCCAAGAGCGCGATCCGCGATGTCGGCAAGGCGTTCGGCCTGTCGCAGGACATGGTGAGCCTGCTCTCCGCCAATCTCACCGGCTGGGTGAAGGAGTCGCTGTCCGCATCGGCACTCGGCGCGCTCGGCCTGGATGCCACCGATCCGCGGCTCAGGGCGGCGCTGGCCTGCGCGCGGGTGCTGCGCGGCTTTCCCCGTCACCTGTCGCAGCATGTGGGCGGCTTCGTCATCACGCAGCGGCCGCTGGAAGACCTCATCCCCATCGGCAATGCGGCCATGCCGGATCGCACCTTCGTCGAATGGGACAAGGACGATCTGGACGCCCTGCGCATCCTCAAGATCGACGTGCTGGCGCTGGGCATGCTCACCTGCATCGCCAAGGCCTTCGCGCTGCTCAAGCGGCATTACGGGCGCACGCTCGAGATCGCCAGCGTGCCGCTGGACGATCCGGCGGTCTACGAGATGCTGCAGCAGGGCGATTCCCTCGGCGTCTTCCAGGTGGAATCGCGTGCGCAGATGTCGATGCTGCCGCGGCTGAAGCCGAAGACCTTCTTCGATCTGGTGATCGAGGTGGCCATCGTGCGGCCGGGGCCGATCCAGGGCGACATGGTACATCCCTATCTGCGCCGGCGGGATGGCATCGAGCCGGTCGAATTTCCGACCAAGGAATTGGAAGAAGTGCTGCGCCCCACGCTGGGCGTGCCGCTGTTTCAGGAGCAGGCGATGAAGATCGCCATCGTCGCGGCGGGCTTCACGCCGTCCGAGGCCGACCGGCTGCGCCGCGCCATGGCCACGTTCCGCAGGCTCGGCACCATCCATGCCTTCGAGGAGAAATTCGTCTCCGGCATGGTGGCGCGCGGCTATGAGCGGGCGTTCGCCGAACGCTGCTTCCACCAGATCGAAGGCTTCGGCGATTACGGCTTTCCCATGAGCCATGCGGCCAGCTTTGCGCTGCTCGTCTATGTTTCGGCCTGGCTCAAGCACCATTATCCGGAGGTGTTCTGCGCCGCCATCCTGAATGCGCAGCCGATGGGCTTTTATGCCCCGGCGCAACTGGTGCGCGATGCGCAGAATCATGGCGTTAAGGTGCGCGCGCCCGATGTGAACGCCAGCCATTGGGACCACACGCTGGAGAAAGCCGAGGGCGGGCGCTGCGCCCTGCGCCTCGGCTTCCGCCAGATCAAGGGCTTTCGCGAGGAGGATGCCGCTGCGCTCGTGGCCGCGCGCGGGGCGGGCTACGACGGCGTGCGCCACCT
>JAGWZW010000135.1 GCA_018971835.1 Alphaproteobacteria bacterium | reverse complement strand
TATACCTACAACAATTACGATTACGTCGATGGCATGCGCTATCGCGGCCGCACGCTGGGCTTCAGCCTCGACAGCGATTCGCGCCTCGCGTCGTTACAGGCCAGCTGGATCAACAGTCACGGCTGGACCTACACCTTCACCTATCACCGCGCCTGGGTTTCAACGCCGCAGAACCCCTATCTGAATGTCGTCACCACGGCACCCGTGACCATCAATCTGGGCGAGGCGCGCGTCAGCATTCCTCATCCCTGGGGAACGATCGACATCGCCGGCCGCCTGCAGGACGACCAACCCCGCCCGCACAGGGGCTTTGAGGCCTCGATCGAAACGGCAGTGACGATCAACCTGTGATACTTTGCGAACATGCCTTTCCCCAAAGCAGACTAAGACGCATTTCCCAGACTACCTCTGGTGTTTTCAGGAAATTTACGTAGCCTCTAAATGGGGCAGTGGCGGGTAAGGGGTAAGTCCGCATGGAGGGACGCACGCGACGGCTGGTTTCCGCGTGCGCGCGGTTGATTGTAACGGCGTGGGCTATGGCAATTCCCGCCAGCGGACCGGCGCGGGCCGGCCCGTGGTCGGTGACGCTCTATGGCGGCCCCTGGACGCAGCGCGTCGTTTCGCAAATCGTGACCGACGGCAATTACGACATCAGCGGCGCTACGATCGGGCTGGCCGTCGACCGGCGGCTGTTTCGGCTGGGCTGGGGTTTCTCGGTGGAGGCGGAGGGCCAGGCCACGGAAAATTTCGACGGCTATACCTTCACCACGCTCGGCGCCGGCCTGGGCCTTCGCTTCGACAATTTTCCCTGGAGCCTGCCCACCAGCTTCGGCGCCTGGACCGGACCGTCCTACGCGATCAATCCGCCAATCGAGCAATACAACACCGACCGCCGCCAGCACCCTTGGCTGAACTATGTCTCGGTCGAACTGGCGGTCGCCCTGCCCTGGGATCCGCAGCACTGGGATGCGGTGTTGCGCCTCTATCATCGATCCGGCGCTTGGGGCGTTTATTCGATCAACGCCGACGAAGGCACCACGGTCGGCGTCGGCCTGCGCGCCAAGTTCTAGCGGCAGGCCGGTCCGGCTTCAGCCGTCCGCCAGCACGCGCATCTTGAGGATCTTGTCGGGCGCGCCTTCGATGGCGCCGTTGTTGCGCTCGGAGCCCTTCTTGATGGCATCGACATGCTCCATGCCTTCGACCACCTGGCCCCAGACGCTGTATTGTTTGTCCAGCCACGGCGCATCGGCAAAGCAGATGAAGAACTGGCTGTTGGCGCTGTTGGGATTGGCGGTGCGTGCCATCGAACAGGTGCCGCGCCCATGCTTCTCGCCGGAGAACTCGGCCTTGAGGTCCGGCAGGTCCGAGCCGCCGCTGCCCGTGCCGGTGGGATCGCCGGTCTGCGCCATGAAATCGGGGATTACCCGGTGGAAAACGATGCCGTCATAGAAGCCCCGGCGCGCCAACTCCTTGACGCGCGCCACATGGGCGGGCGCCACCTCCGGCTTCAGGGCAATCGTCACCGGCCCGGTTTTCAGCTCCATGACAATCGTGTTTTCGGGATCGAGGGCCATCAGTCTGTCCTTTGTTCTTCACAACGCTTGATCAGCAAATCCGCGACATAGGCGGTGAGAAACGGCTTCACATTGCCGCCCAGCATGGCGATCTCCTTGACAAGGCGCGAGGCGATGGCCTGGTGGCGCGGATCGGCCATCAGGAACACCGTCTCGATTTCGGGATTGAGCCGCTGGTTCATGCCCACCATCTGGAACTCGTATTCGAAGTCCGACACGGCGCGCAGGCCGCGCACGATGATGCTGGCGCCGACCTTCTCGGCATATTTCACCAGCAGCGTGTCGAAGATTTCCACCGAGATGGTAGCCCGCCCGTCACCGGCCAGCGGCGCGGTTTCATGGCGCATGATGTCGAGCCGCTCCTCCAGCGTGAAGAGCGGCGTCTTGGAGGCGTTGGTCGCCACCCCGATCACCAGGTGATCGACCAGCTTGACCGCACGCTGGATGATATCCAGATGGCCCAGCGTCACCGGATCGAATGTTCCGGGGTAAAGCCCGACCCGTTTCTTCGCCATGCCGCCCTCTCAGTCCCCGGCCTCATCGCCGGCGTTTTCCGCCACCCGCTCGACCGAGACGACGCGCTCGCCGTCGTCCAGCCTGATCACCACCACGCCCTGGGCCGCCCGGCCCTGGACGGAGATGCCCTTCACCGGCACGCGAATGGTCTGGCCCTGGTCGCTGATGAGCATCAGATCATCGGAATCTTCCACGGGAAAGGCCGAAATGATGGCGCGGTTCTTCCGCCCCATGCCCATCGCCACGATGCCCGAGCCGCCGCGCCCGGTGACACGGTATTCGTAGGAGCTGGTGCGTTTGCCGAAGCCGTTTTCGGACACGGCAAAGACGAACTGTTCCTTGGCGCCCAGGGTGGCATAGCGCTCGGGGGTCAGCGCGGCTTCCTCCACCGCCTCCTCGGCTTCGTCCGCCACATCCTCGGGCGCCGCTTCGCTTTCCTCGCCTGCGGCGCGGCGCGCGGCGCTGGCCTGCTTGAGATAGGCGCGGGCCTCCGCGGTGGTGGCATCGGTATGATGCAGCAGCGACAGGCTCACCACCGCATCGCCCTCGGCGAGCTTGACGCCGCGCACGCCGGTGGATTCGCGGCCCTTGAAGACGCGCACCTCGGTCAGCGGGAAGCGGATGCACTTGCCGTCGCGCGTGGTGAGCAGCACGTCGTCCTGATCGGTGCAGACCTCGACGCCGACGATGCCGTCCCCGCCATCGAGCTTCATGGCGATCTTGCCGCCCCGGTTGATGTTGGAGAAATCGGACAACTCATTGCGCCGCACGCTGCCCGACTTGGTGGCGAAGACGACATTGAGCTTGGCCCACTGCGCCTCGTCTTCGGGCAGCGGCAGGATGGTGGTGATCCACTCGCCGGCCGACAGCGGCAACAGGTTGACCATCGCCTTGCCGCGGCCGGCGACGCGGGCCTCCGGCAGCTTCCACACCTTCAGCTTGTAGGCCATGCCGGTGGAGGAGAAGAACACCAGCGGCGTGTGCGTGTTGGCGACGAAGATCTTGGTGACGAAATCCTCCTCGCGCGTGGCCATGCCGGCGCGGCCTTTGCCGCCGCGGCCCTGCACGCGATAGTCGGTCAAGGGCGTGCGCTTGATGTAGCCGGCATGGGTGACGGTGATCGCCACGTCCTCGCGCTCGATCAGGTCTTCGTCCTCGACCTCGATCTCGGCTTCGACCAGCTCGGTCTTGCGGGGCGTGGCGAATTCGGCGCGGATGGCGACCAGTTCCTCGCGGATGATGCCCAGCATGCGCGGGCGCGATTTGAGGATATCGAGATAATCCTGAATCGCCTCGGCCAGCTTCTTGACCTCGTCGCCGATCTCGTCGCGCCCCAGGGCGGTCAGCCGTTGCAGGCGCAGGTCGAGGATGGCCTTGGCCTGTTCCTCGGTCAGCCGGATGGTGCCGTCCGCGGCGATCGCGTGGCGCGGATCGGCGATGAGCGCCACCAGCGGGCCCACATCCTTGGCCGGCCAGTCGCGCGCCATCAGCTCGGCCTTGGCGCTGGCGGCATCGGGCGCGGCGCGGATGAGGCGGATGACCTCGTCGATATTGGCGACGGCGACGGCCAGGCCCACCAGCGTGTGCCCGCGTTCGCGCGCCTTGCCCAGATCGAAACGCGTGCGCCGCGCCACCACGTCCTCGCGGAAACCGACGAAGGCGCCGATCAGATCCTTGAGGTTCATCTGCTCCGGCTTGCCGCCGTTCAGCGCCAGCATGTTGACGCCGAAGCTGGTCTGCAGGTCGGAGTAACGGTAGAGCTGGTTCAGCACCACATCGGCAGAGGCATCGCGCTTCAGTTCGATCACCACGCGCAGGCCCTGCCGGTCGCTCTCGTCGCGGATGTCGCTGATGCCCTCGATGCGCTTGTCGCGCACCAGTTCGGCGATGCGTTCCTGCAGCCGCGCCTTGTTGACCTGATAGGGCAGCTCGGTGGCGACGATGGCCCAGCGATCCTTGCGGATTTCCTCGACGGTGCAGCGCGCGCGCATCAACACCGAACCGCGGCCGCGGGCCAGCGCCGCGCGCGCCGCCTGCTTGCCGATGACGAGGGCCCCGGTGGGGAAATCCGGCCCGGGCACGATCTCGGTCAGCGCCTCCATCCCGATGGCGGGATCTTCGATATAGGCCAGGCAAGCATCGATCACCTCGCCCAGATTGTGCGGCGGCACGTTGGTGGCCATGCCCACGGCGATGCCGCTGGCGCCGTTGACCAGCAGATTGGGAAAGCGCGCCGGCAGCACCACCGGCTCATGTTCGGAGCCGTCATAGTTCGGCTGGAACTCGACGGTGTCCTTTTCGATATCCTCGGTCAGGGCATGGGCGACTTTGGCGCGGCGCGCCTCGGTGTAGCGCATGGCCGCAGGCGGATCGCCATCGACACTGCCGAAATTGCCCTGCCCGTCGATCAGCGGCACGCGCATGGAAAAATCCTGCGCCATGCGCACCAGCGCGTCATAGATCGACTGGTCGCCGTGGGGATGGTACTTGCCCATCACGTCGCCGACGATCAGCGCGGATTTGCGATAGGGCTTGTTCCAGTCGCGCCCGTTTTCGTGCATCGAAAACAGGATGCGCCGGTGCACCGGCTTGAGGCCGTCGCGCGCATCGGGCAGCGCACGGGACACGATCACGCTCATGGCGTAATCGAGATAGGAGCGTTTCAGCTCGTCTTCGATGGCAATGGGGCTCACATTGGCTCCCCCTGGGGCACCACCCTGAGGAGGCACGCCGGAAGCCCCAGAACCCTCAATATCGCTCAAATCCAGTTCCTCGCCTTGCCCCGCGCAGCCTGCCGGCCGGGGACGAAATCCGCTGCAATTCCTAGCATTTGTCCTTGCGATTCGGCCAGCAAAAGCGTCGCCCAAGCAGGCGCAAAATCCCGCTGTGCCGAAGGGCCCTCAGCGCTGCGCATGCGGCCCCAGAACGGCCGCGGCACGGCGCACCGCCGACAGTTCGGCCATCACCAGGCGCATGTCGTAGGCGTACATCAGCCGGCCCTGCGTTTGCGGCGCGTGGTCGCGAAAGCCGAAGACGATGCCGATCATCAGCCCGCTCCGGGCATCGACCACGGGCCCGCCGGAAAAGCCCGGCCCGGCATCGGCCTCGAAGGCAAAGGCGTGCTGCACGCCGCATCCGCTGCAGCGCGCCACCACCGGCGCATCGGTCCAGCGCACCACGCCCTTGGCCATGCGCAAGGCGCCGTCCATGCCTTCGCCATAGGCGATCACCTTTTCGCCCACCCACGGCAAGGCCTGCGGCGGGGGAATCTGGCGGTGCGTGTGGAAGAACAGCAGGTCGTAATCGCTCGACGCGCCGATCACATCTTTGCTATCGACCAGATTGGAATTGTGGGCATTGGTGACGGCCACACCCGGCGCGATCACCATGCCGGCACCTCGGCCTTCCAGCACCCAATAGGCTGCGCCTTCAAGCGGCAGATAGGCCCGCGCGATGGCCGGGGTGACAAAGCCCTTGGCCGGCTGCCCCCAGGATTCGAAGGTGGTGCAACCGGAAAAGGCCAGAACAGGCACCAGACCGAGGGCGAACAGCAACGCCCGCCTCGCCGTCCGGCGCAGCCCGTCCTGCCAACCCGTTCGCACCCGGCCGGCCCCTCTAGAACGGGATTTCGTCGTCCATCTCGCCGCGGTCGAAGCTGCCGGGCCCTTCGCCCATGCCGCCGCTGCGCGCGCCGCCGCCACCGAACCCGCCGCTACCGCCGCCGCCG
>JAGWZW010000046.1 GCA_018971835.1 Alphaproteobacteria bacterium | reverse complement strand
CAAGGGGGGCGCCGAAAATTTTTTCTGCCTACTTCACATTGTCCGTCTGCCGGATGAAGGCGGCGACGTTGTCGTGCAGCTCCTTCAGCGCAGGCAGGTGGACATAGACCATGTGGCCGGACTGATAGTAGCGATACGCGATATTGCTTTGCAGTTTCGCCGGGATGGGCAGGTGGTGCGTCTCGAACCAGCCTTCGTAATACGGCGTCGAGATATCAAAATAGCCGCCATTGACCATCACTTTCAGGTCTGGGTTCTGTTTCATGGCGGCGGCCAGATCGGGCAGCACGTTGGGCAGGGCGATCAGCGCCTTGTCCGCGCCCGGCGGCTGGTGCTTGTAATCCCAGCTGCCATAGACCGGGATATCCGGCTTGTACTGCAGCCCCTGGCCGTAATTCAGTTTCTCACGCACATAGGTGTTGAAGGCCGAGACATAGGCCGAGCTGATGGCGGCGCTCTGCGGATCGTATTCGGCAATCTTGCTCAGCGGATCGAGCGTGGGCCCGGCGAAGCGGGTGTCGAGCGTGCCCGTCGTCTCATCCTGGTTGCCCAGCAATTCCTTCTGGAAGGCGCCGTACTCGATGCGCAGATTGGCCTTCAGGAGATAGGCCACCGGCAGGCCCGTGAAGGCGTGCAGCTTGGCGGCGATGGCCTGGCGGCGCGCGGGCGAAAGGCTGTTGCCGCGCATCAGCGCCAGCGCGTAATCGTGGGTGGCGAAATATTCCACCTGGTCGAGCAACTTGCGCAAGTCCTGCGGCTGGTTCGGCAGCTTGTGGTGATACCAGGCGGTGGCCGCATAGCTGGGCAGGGCGACGACATAG
The DNA here is from genome assembly GCA_018971835.1 of Alphaproteobacteria bacterium. Lineage (GTDB taxonomy): Bacteria > Pseudomonadota > Alphaproteobacteria > Micropepsales > Micropepsaceae > Rhizomicrobium. The sequence continues at coordinate 29,329 of JAGWZW010000046.1, read as the reverse complement.
GGCAGATCGACCGAAGGGTTGACCTCCGGGTCGTCCGGCATCAGATCCCAGTCGAGGATGCAGGACAGCAGCACCACGCCGTTGAGATCGATGTTCTCGCGCTGCAGCGCCAGCGACAGCCCGGCGGCGCGCATGGTGCCGTAGCTCTCGCCGAAGACGTATTTGGGCGAGTTCCAGCGATTGTACTTGGAGAGAAAGTCGCGGATGAACTCCGCATAGGCGTGGATATCCTGATCGACGCCGTAGAAGGATTTCTTGGCATCCTTGCCGGCGATGCGGCTGAAGCCGGTGCCCGGCGCGTCCACGAACACCAGGTCGCTGGCGTCCAGCAGGCTCTCGTCGTTGTTCACGGTCTGGTATGGCGCCGCCGGGGTATGGCTGTGGTCGGCCGTCTCGACGCGCACCGGGCCGAAGGCGCCCATGTGCAGCCAGACCGAGGACGAGCCCGGGCCGCCGTTGAACAGGAAGGTGATCGGCCTGCCGGCCGCCGGGGCGCCGCGCTTGAAATAGGCCGTATAGAACATGGAGGCCTCGGCGGTCGGGTTCTTCTTGTCGTCCGGCACCGCGTTGGCGTCCCAGCCTTTGGCATGGACCACCAGCGTGCCGGCCACGGCCTGATAGTCGATGCGCGTGCCGCTCGTGCTGACGGAGCCGGTGGACGTGACCTCGGTGGGCTTGAACGACGGCGCGGGCGTCTTGTCGGCCGCGTCGTCGGCAGCCAAGGCGCCAGAGGCGCAGACGATGCAGAGGCTGAGTGCGGCGGCGAACAGAATCGGTTTTTTCATGATGGGCGTTCCGGGCGTGCGCGGCGACTATAAGCGGGAAGCCGCCGCTTTCCAGCGATTCGGGCGGCCACCCCGGCCCGATCACCTACAGTTTATTTCCCATAATATATCTTATACGAAAAATTCGGGCGGTAGTGTACGTGAGAAATTCGGCTCTGTGTGCCGAGAGAAACGTCCGCCACGCCTTGATGCCCCGCCGCCAAATCAGCGTATGTTGAACCACCAACCAGCGGGGATCTCACAATGAAACGCCTTCTCCTGGCCAAACTCGCCAGCTTCGCCGCCATCGGTCTGATTGCCTTCGGCCTGTCGCAAATGGCGATCGCCCATCCCAACGGGATCACGTTCGCCCACAACTGCAATCTCAACACGCCGCGTTGCGCGCTCTGGATGCGCGGCGTCACCATCGGCATTGAAGCGGGCCAGGAGATGCAACGCGCCGGCTATCGCGTCTGCCTGCCGCGCGACATGACCGGGCCCCAGCTCTATCTGATGGTGCGCAAATTCATGGCCGATCACCCGGAGGATTTGAACGAACGGCCGGCGGCGCTGATCGCGCACGCCCTGCACCACTATTATGCCTGCCGGTGACGCCGTGCAGCTAGGACAGAACCTCCGCAACGCTGTGCGGTAGGCGCCAAAAATCCCCTTGCGCCGGACCTTGGGGCCGGCCGCACACCCCTTCCGTCGATGACGGAAGCCACGCCACAATGACCCTGATGAGCACCACAGACCGCTACCTCAGCCCGCAGGACTGCGCGCGGCGCCTCGGCGTCAGCGTCAAGGCGCTGCGCCTTTACGAACGCCACGGGCTGGTGTCGCCGTTGCGCTCGGAGGCCGGCTGGCGCGCCTATGGGCCGGAGCAAATGGCGCGGTTGCATCAGGTGCTGGCGCTCAAGCGGCTCGGCCTGCCGCTGGCCCGGATCGCCGAGCTGCTGTCCGGGCGGCTTGCGGGTCTGGGCGACGTGCTGGCGGTTCAGGAACAGGCGCTGGCGCAGGAGAGCGCAAGGCTGTCCGGCGCCCTCGCCCTGATCCGCACTGCGCGCGCCAAGCTGGCCGCCGGCGGGACGCTGTCCATCGACGATCTCACCCAACTCACCAAGGAGACGACGATGACCAGCAAACCCACCGACGAGGTCATGAAGCAGATTTTCGATCCGCTGTCCGCCAAGCACTTCACGCCAGAGGAAATGCGCGCCTTCAGCGCCAAGGCGGAAAACTACGACCAGGCGGCCGTCACGGCGGCTTGGGACAGCCTCATTGCCGAGGCCAAGGCGCTGATGGCCAAGGGCGATCCGGCCTCGCCGGAAGCGATGGACCTGGCGCGCCGCTGGAAGGCCCAGGTCGATCTGTTCACCGGCGGCGATCCCGGCGTCGAGACCAAGGTGCGCGCCATCTGGCAGGACGCCATGGCCGATCCCAAGGCCGCGCCCAGGCTGCCGCTCAACCCGGAGGTCTTCGCCTTCGTCGGCAAGGCCTTTGCCGCTTTAAAAGCCGCTGGCGGCGCCTGATCGCCGCAATGGACGGACGGGACGCGGGCGGGGCTTGCCCCTGCCCGCGTTGCCGTTATCAATGGCGCATGAGCCACGAAAAACCGAATGCCCACCGTGACATCGCCGCGCTTCTTGAGGTGATGCGGCGCCTGCGCGATCCCGAATCCGGTTGCCCCTGGGATATCGAGCAGAGCTTCGCCACCATCGTGCCCTACACGATCGAGGAAGCCTATGAGGTGGCTGGCGCGATCGAGGAACGGGACTGGTCCGGCCTCAAGGAGGAACTGGGCGACCTGCTGCTGCAGGTGGTGTTCCATGCCCGCATGGCCGAGGAGCAAAAGCTCTTTGATTTCGGCGATGTTGTCGATGCCATCGTGACCAAGATGATCCGCCGCCACCCGCATGTTTTCGCCGGTCTCGAAGGTATCGATTCGGCGGAAACGCAGACGGCGGTGTGGGAGGAGTACAAGAGCGCCGAGCGCGCCGGCAAGGCGGCCACGGGGCCGAAAAGCCTGCTGGACGACGTGCCCGCCGCCCTGCCCGCATTGCTGCGTGCGGTGAAGCTTCAAAAGCGCGCCGGAACTGTCGGATTCGATTGGGAATCTGCGCCCAAGGTGGTGGAGAAGATCGCCGAGGAAGCGATGGAAGTGGCCGAGGCGCAAGCCGCGGGCGCGCCACTCGAAAAACTGGAAGACGAAGTCGGCGACTTGCTGTTCGCGGTGGCCAATCTGGCACGGCACCTGAAAGTCGATCCCGAGACGGCGCTGCGCGCGACCAACCGCAAATTCGTGAAGCGCTTCAAATTCATCGAACAGACCCTTGGTGAACAGGGCCGCACGCCAGCCGAAGCCTCGCTCGACGAGATGGAAGCCATCTGGCAGCGCGCCAAGGGCGTGGAGAAGCAGCAGGGTTGAATATCCACATGCCCACAGGCTGTGGACAAGGTTGCAGACAGCCCTACACCCTATTGGCGCGAAATGATTTTCTTGCCGAAGTGGCGCCTCACCCTGTCGATGTCCTGGGGATCGGCGCTGACATGCAGCTCGATATGTTCCGGCTGGTCGCTGCGGGCGAGCACACGGGTGTGGGCATAGGCCCAGGCCAGCCCGGCCCCATCCGCTGGATCGAGCCGGAGCGTGAGTTCCTGCTGGGCGGCGTTCAGCGCCTGCTCGATGCGCGCCAGCAGGGCCGGCACGCCCTCGCCCGTCGCCGCGGAGATCGCCACCGGGCCGGACGGCGCCGCGTTGCCGGCCAGCAGCCCGCGGCGCGCCGGCGGCTCCATCAGGTCGATCTTGTTGAGGACTTCGAGGATTGTCCGCTCGCCCTCGGTGTCGATGCCCAGTTCCTCCAGCACTGCCAGCACGTCCGCCTTCTGCGCGGTGCTTTCGGGATGGGCCCCGTCACGCACATGGACGATGACGTCCGCTTCCAGCACTTCTTCCAGGGTGGCGCGGAAGGCGGCCACCAGTTCGTGCGGCAGCTCGGCGATGAAGCCCACCGTGTCCGAGAGGATGACCGTGCGCCGGTCCGGCAGCTTGAGCGCGCGCATGGTGGGATCGAGCGTGGCGAACAGCAGGTTCTCGGCCAGCACGCCGGACTGCGTCAGCCGGTTGAACAGCGTGGACTTGCCGGCGTTGGTGTAACCCACGAGCGCCACGATGGGATACGGCACGCGCTTCCTCGCCTCGCGGTGCAGGCCGCGGGTGCGCTTCACCTCCTCCAGTTCGCGCCGGATCTTGGCCAGCCGCTCGCCGATCAGGCGGCGGTCGGTTTCGATCTGGGTTTCGCCCGGCCCCCCTAAGAAGCCGAAGCCACCGCGCTGGCGTTCGAGATGGGTCCAGCTTCGGACCAGCCGGCTGCGCTGATAGGTAAGATGCGCCAGCTCGACCTGCAAACGGCCCTCGCGGGTCTGCGCCCGCTCACCGAAGATTTCGAGGATCAGCGCCGTGCGGTCGAGCACCTTGCTGTTCCAAGCCTTCTCCAGGTTGCGCTGCTGCACCGGCGAGAGCTGGGCGTTGACGACGATGACCTCGGGCTCCTGCGCGCGGGCCTCGGCGGCAATCTCTTCGACCTTGCCGCTGCCAATCAGCGTGGCCGGAACCGGGCGCACCAACGCCACCACATGGGCGGCGGCGATCTCGAGCCCGATGGCAGCGGCGAGGCCCACGGCTTCGGCCAGGCGCGACTGCGCATCGCGCCCGGCTGCATCGCCGGGCCCGCGGTCCTTGCGCGCCACGTGAAGGACGATTGCCGTACGCCCTCGCGGTTGGCCGTTCTGTTCGATCGTCGAGGCGCTCAGGCGGTTTCCATCGCCCCGTTCTCGGTGTCCTGCAGCTGGATCGGCCCTAGCGGCATTACAGTCGAGATCGCGTGCTTGTAGACCAGTTGCGCCTGGCCATCCCGGCGCAGCAGCACGCAGAAATTGTCGAACCAGGTAATGTTGCCCTGAAGCTTGACGCCATTGACCAAGAAAATCGTGACCGGCGATTTGCTCTTGCGTACGGCATTCAGGAAGGTGTCTTGCAGGTTTTGTTGTTTTTCGCTCATGGGTGAACCCATTTGTTTTTTCACTTGTGCTTGGCCCTCCGCGAAGCACGACTGCAGCATAGGGTGATTTGCTGCATTTGCGAAAGGTCTTATTTGTAACGAGATATGGGCGCCGGCGCGCGGCTGGCGGCCAGCGCCGCGTAAAGCGCCTGAATCCGCCGGGTCAGCGGACCGGGCCGGCCGTCGCCGATCGGCTGGCCGTCGATGGCGATGACGGGGGTGGCGCCCAGCGTCGCCGCGCTGATGAAGGCCTCGCGGGCGGCACCGGCTTCCGCCACCGTGAAGGGCCGCTCGATCACCTTGATCTGCGCTTGGGCGGCGGCTTCGAGGATGACCCGCCGCGTCACGCCTGGCAGGATGTCGCGGGAGAGGCTGCGGGTGATGACCTGCCCGGCCTCGTCGACGATCCAGGCGGTGGTCGAAGAGCCCTCGGTCACCAAGCCGTCGCGGTCCACCAGCCAGGCCTCAAAGGCCCCTGCCCGCCGCGCCGCCGTCTTGGCCAGGATGTTGGGCAAGAGCGCGGTCGATTTGATGTCGCAGCGGGCCCAGCGCTCGTCCGGCCGGGTGATGACGGAGACACCGGCCTCGCGCCGCGCGGCCAGCGCTTTGGGATCGACCGGGCGCGCCGTCAGGATCAGCGTCGGCCGTTTGGGTTGGGTGGGCACGGCGTGATCGCGGCGATAGGCACCGCGAGTGATCTGCAAATAGATCAGGCCGTCGGTTATGCGGTTGCGGCGCGCCAGCTCGCGCATCACCAGCTTCAGCGCAGCGCGCGGCATCGGCATCGCCATGTCCATCTCGCGCAGCGAACGCTCCAGCCGGTCGAGATGCTCATCTTCGTCCAGCAGGCGGCCGCCGAGAACGGCGCAGACTTCGTAGATCGCATCGGCAAATTGCAGGCCGCGGTCCTCGATGTGCACGCCGGCCTCGTCGTGATGCAGGAAGCGGCCGTTGACATAGGCCGTGCGGCCGGCCGGCAGGCGGGATGGCCAGCCGTGGAATGCGGATGACGTCACGGAGCGGACCTCGCTTAAGCGGTATAGAGTTGATCGCGGCCACCGTTGGCGCCGACGCCGAGCGATTTCAGCTTGCGATGCAGTGCCGACCGCTCCATGCCGATGAAGGCGGCGGTGCGCGAGATGTTGCCGCCGAAGCGGTTGATCTGCGCCAGCAGATAGTCGCGTTCGAAAATCTCCCGCGCCTCGCGCAGCGGCAGCGAGATGACGAGGTCGCCCTTGGCGCCGTTGCTCCACGGTGCGCTGCTGCCGAGGTCCGACGGCAGCAGGTCGGCGGAGATGGCCCCGGCTGCATCGTCGGTTTCCATGATCAGCAGCCGCTCCACGATGTTGCGCAACTGGCGGACGTTGCCCGGCCAGTTATGGGCCTGCAGCACGGCCATCGCGTCGTCGCCGATCTCGCGCATGGCAAGGCCGCTGGCCGCCGACAGCCGCTTCATGAAATGCGTCACCAGCGGCGGAATGTCCTCCCGGCGCTCGGCCAGCGAGGGCACGCGCACCGGCACCACGCTCAGCCGGTGATAGAGGTCCGAACGGAAATGGCCGGCGGCGATCTCGGCCTGCAGATCGCGCACCGTGGAGGAAATCACGCGGGCGTCAACCTGCACGCGCGTGGAGCCGCCGACGCGCTGGAAGGTCTGGTCCACCAGCACGCGCAGGATCTTGCCCTGGGTTTCCAGCGGCATGTCGGCCACTTCGTCGAGATAGAGCGTGCCGTTGTGCGCCACCTCGAACAGGCCGATCTTGCGCAAGCCGTCGTCGGTTTCCTCGCCGAAGAGTTCGGCCTCGATGCGGTCTGGCTCCATCGTGGCGCAGTTGATCGCCACAAAGGCGTTGGCCGCGCGCCGCGAATGGGAGTGGATCAGCCGCGCCACCACCTCCTTGCCGGAACCGGGCGCGCCGGTAATCAGAACGCGGCTGCCAGTCGGCGCGATCTTCTCGACCGCCTGGCGCAATTGGGCGATGGTAGAGGAGGTGCCGACCAGCTCGTGGTCGTCGCCCGCCCGCAGGCGCAGTTCCTGCACCTCGCGCCGCAGCCGCGCCGCCTCGAGCGCGCGGCCGCAAACATGGATCAGCCGGTCGGCCTTGAACGGTTTCTCGATGAAGTCGTAGGCGCCCTTCTTGATCGAGGCGACGGCGGTTTCGATGGTGCCGTGGCCGCTGATCATCACCACCGGCAGGTCGGGCTGCTCGCGCTTGAGGATGTCGAGCACCTGGATGCCGTCGAGCCGGCTGCCCTGCAGCCAGATATCGAGCACCACGAGCTGCGGGCGGCGCTGGCGCACCGCGGCGACGGCGCCGTCGCTGTCTCCGGCGACGCGCGTTTCGTAGCCTTCGTCGTGCAGGATACCGGCGATCAGATCCCGAATATCTTCCTCATCGTCCACAACGAGGATTTCAGGCGCGATCAACGATCCGTTCTTGCTCATCCGCATTACCCGTTTCCATGCTTCGCGCATTGCGCTGTCGCAGCGGGAAGACAAGGCGGATCTCCGCCCCCTTCACCTCTTCGCCCCGGTCGGCCAGTGCAATTTCGCCGCCGTGGTCCTCTACAATCTTGCGCACGATGGCCAAGCCAAGGCCTGTGCCTTTCGCGCGTGTGGTCACATAGGGTTCAGTCAGCCGATGACGATGTTCGGCCGGCAGACCGATGCCATTGTCGGCAATGGCAATGACAACGCGCTCGCCCTCGCTGGCGACGGCGATGCGGATATGGCCCGGCTCGTCGTCGCCGCCGGCCAGCCGCGCCTCGACCGCCTCGGTGGCGTTCTTCAGCACGTTCGTCAGCGCCTGTGAAACCAGCCGCCCGTCGCATTCGAGATAAAGCGGCTCGTGCGGCGCGGTGATATCGAAGGTGATCTGCGGGTTGGCGACCCGTTGCAGGAAGACGGCCTGTTGCAGCAACTCCTGCACCCGCTCGCGGCGCATCGTGGGCGAGGGCATGCGCGCGAAAGAGGAAAACTCGTCCACCATGCGCCCGATATCGCCGACCTGCCGGATGATGGTGTCGGTGCATTGGGCGAAGACTTCGGGGTCGCTTGCCACCTCGCGGCTGTATTTCCGCTTGAGCCGCTCGGCCGAAAGCTGGATCGGCGTCAGGGGGTTCTTGATCTCGTGGGCGATGCGGCGGGCGACATCCGCCCAGGCAGCCGTACGCTGCGCTGAGACCAGGTCTGTGATATCGTCGAACGTCACAACCAGCCCCTCGCCGCTGCGCTCGCTGTCCACCTGCACGCTCAAGAGCCGCGTCGAGCCTGCGCGCATGACCGAGGCCTCGCCGCTGGCGCGGCCGACCGGCTCCTGCGCTGCGCGGCGGATCAGGCCCGCCAGTTCTGGGACCGCTTCGGCATAATGCCGGCCTTCGATCTCCTCGGGCGCGGCGTTCAAAAGCCGTGCCGCCGCGCGATTGATGATGGTGATGACGCCGTCGCCGTTGAGGCCGACAACCCCGGCACTGACGCCCGCCAGCACTGCTTCGGTGAAGCGCCGCCGGATATCGATCTGTCGACTGGCGGCAACGAGTTCGTTGCGCTGCGCCTGCAGTTGCGAGGTCATGCGGTTGAAGGCGCGGCCGAGCGTGCCCAGCTCGTCGTCGCCGCCCTCGATTTCCACCTGCGCTTCGAGATCGCCTTCGGAGACCCGCTCGGCCGCGCCGATCAGCCGCGAGATCGGATTGACCATTCCCTTCGCCGCCCATAACCCCAGCCAGATCGCGGCCAGCAGCACCATCAGCGACACCACACCGTACAGCGTGGCGAAGACGAGCTGCACTTCGGAGCGGCTCTGGTCGAGGCGGTTGTATTCCGACACCGCATCGACCGTGCGCTGATAGTAACCCAGCACCTGCGGATCGACGGCGCGCACCACCAGCAGATAGGCGTCGTTCAGCGCCTGCATGCGGATCAGGGCGCGCACCACGCCGATCTTGGAATTGGCGTCGATGACTATCGTGCCCTTCTCCGCCTGGGAGATGTCTGCGGCGCTGGGCAGCTTCATGTCCGGCAGAGACTTCTGGCGGGTGCTGCCCAGGATGTGGCCCTTGGAATCGATGATGTAGGAGGCCTGGAGGGCATGATCCTTGGTCAGCGTCGCCAGACGGGTGAAGAGGATGTCGGGCCGGACGTGGTTGCTGGTGTCGAACAGCTCGGGGTCACGCTGGATACTGTCGGCGATCTCCCGTGCATCGGCGACGATCAGCAGCTCATGGTCCCGCACATAGTGATCGGCGACGTTGACGGCGCTGCCCAGCGCCGATTTCACCCCGCTGGAGAACCACGCCTCAACACCGAGGTTCAGCGTCACCGCCGCGAAGACGGCCACCACGATCGCCGGGATCACGGCCACCGCCGCGAACATCGCCACCAGCCGGACATGCAGCTTGGCGCCGGCGATTCCGGAACGGCGCTCGGCCCACAGCCGGATCAGCCGCCAGCCGATCAGCCCACCCAGCGTCAACACCAGGACGAGATTGATCAGCAGCACGGTCAGCAGGGTGCCGGCCGTGGGGTCGCGCGGCACCTCGCCGGTCAGAACAGCCAGGGTCGCCGCCGTGGAGAGAACGGCCAATAACCCTACGCCGATCGCCACAATCGAGGTCGGCGAGACGCCATCGGCCCGCGACCACATACCACCGATGCGCCGTTCCACTCTGCTGGTTGCTGCCATCCAGATCCTGCGCAGACCCGCCAAGCCCTTAGCGGATCACTGAAAAGATGGCGCAGTGTAACCAAGCCACATATTGTTGCAAGAATGCCGCGCAGCAAAAACGCAACAGGGTTATCAAGCCGGCGTGAACCCGGTCAGCCGTTGCGCAGTCCCCGGATGACCTCCAGGCCGAGATCCCGGATTTTCTTGCGCAGGGTGTTGCGGTTCAGGCCCAGCAGATGGGCGGCCCGAATCTGATTCCCGCCCGTGGCAGCCAGGCAGATGGACAAAAGCGGCCGCTCCACCTCCTGCACGATCCGGTCATAGAGGCCCGGCGGCGGCAGGCGGTCGCCGTGGGTGGCGAAATAGTGGCTCAGATGATGCTCGACGGCGGCGCCGAGCGACGCTGCCGTGCCTTCCTCTCCGCCGTCACCGAGGCGCGCCGGCTCCTTCAACTCGGCGGCAACAGCCGCCGCGGGGATGGAGTCCCCGGCGTGGAGCACCGCCAGCCGGCGGATAACGTTTTCGAGTTCGCGCACATTGCCCGGCCAGCGGTAACGCTTGAGCAGTTCGAAGGCATCGTTGTCCAGCCGCTTGGCGGGCAGGCCCTCATCCTCGGCCTTGCGCAGGAAGTGGCGCACCAGGTCGGGGATGTCCTCCATGCGCTCGCGCAGGGGCGGCAGGCGCATCGGCACCACGTTGAGGCGGTAGTAGAGGTCTTCGCGGAACAAGCCCTGGCTGATGAGCTGGCGCAGGTCGCGGTTGGTGGCGGCGATGATGCGCACGTCGGTTCTGATGGCGAGGCGGCCGCCGACGGTGGTGTATTCACCCTGCTGCAAGACACGCAGCAGGCGGGTCTGTGCTTCGAGCGGCATGTCACCGATCTCGTCGAGAAACAGCGTGCCACCCTCGGCCTGCTCGAAGCGGCCGACGCCGCGGTTGGTGGCGCCGGTGAAGGCACCGCGCTCATGGCCGAACAGTTCGCTTTCGACCAGTTCCTTTGGAATCGCCGCCATGTTGACGGCGACGAAGGCGCCGGAACGCCGCTTGCCGTAATCGTGCAAGGCGCGCGCCACCAGCTCCTTGCCGGTGCCGCTCTCGCCCATGATCATCACGGTGAGATCGGTCTGCGTCAGCCGCGCGATGACGCGGTAGATTTCCTGCATCGCCGGTGAGCGGCCGATCAGCGGCAGGCGGTCCTCCCCGCCCTCCTCTTCCGCCGCAGGTTCGCGCTTGGCCTGCGGGCTCGCCAGCGCGCGCTGCACGACCGACGTGAGTTCCTTGAGGTCAAACGGTTTGGGCAGGTAGTCGAAGGCGCCCCGCTCGGCCGCCGTGATGGCGGTCAGGATGGTATTCTGCGCACTCATCACCACCACGGGCAAGTCCGGCCGCATGCGCTTGATGCGCGGGATGAGGTCGAAGCCGCTCTCGTCGGGCAGCACCACATCGGTGATAACCAGGCTGCCGTCCCCTGCCGAGACCCAGCGCCACAGGCCAGCCGCGGTGCCGGTGGTACGCACCTCATAACCCGCGCGGCCCAGCGCCTGATTGAGCACGGTGCGGATCGCCGCATCGTCGTCTGCTATCAGGATTAGCCCATCCGGCATCTCAACTCTCCTCACGCATTTCGCCCTGTCCAGCCTTGGGCAGCAGCACCCGGAACACCGTCTTGTGCGGGATCGAATCGCACTCGATGACGCCGCCGTGATCGCCGACGATCTTGGCCACAAGCGCCAGGCCAAGGCCGGTACCGCTGGTCTTGGTGGTGACGAAGGGATCGAAGATGTAGGGCATCAGGTCTGGCGGCACGCCGGCGCCGTTGTCCCGCACCGTCACCTCCAGCGGCAGGCTGATGCGGTCGCCGCTGGGGCCGACGCTGACGCGCACGCCGGGCCGGTAGCCCGTGGTCAGCGTGATCTCGCCGCCGGTTTCGGGCAGCGCATCGCAGGCGTTGCGCACGAGATTGAGAAAAACCTGGATGAGCTGGTCGCGGTCGCCCAGCACCGGCGGCAGCGAGGGGTCGAACACCTCGTTGAACACCACATGGCGGGCAAAGCCCGTCTCGGCCACCTTGCGCACGCGGTCCAGCACCTCGTGGATGTTGACCGGCACACGCGGAAAGGCGCGCGTATCGCCGAAGGCCTCCATGCGGTCGATGATGCCGCGGATGCGGTCCGTCTCGTCGCAGATCAGTTCGGTCAGGTTGCGCTCACTGGGCGGCACGGCTTCCTCAAGCAGCTGTGCCGCGCCGCGGATGCCCGCCAGCGGATTCTTGATCTCGTGCGCCAGCACCGCCGCCATGCCATGCAGCGAGCGCACGGCGCCGCGGTGCAGGAGCTGGCGGTCCATGCGCTGGGCGAGGCTGCGCTCCTGCAGCACGATCAGCACGGCGTTTTGCGGTTCCGACACCGGGGTCACGCTGATGTCGGTGAGCTTTTCGCCCAGCTTGGGCGTGGTCAGATCGACATCGCGCTCGCCCACCGAGGCATTGCGTTCGCGTGCCTGCGCGATTAGCGGGATCAGCGGGCTGCCGAACGGGATCAGTTCGTCCATCCTCTGCTGGCGCAGCAGCGTTGATCCCATGCCGAAGAACTGCTCGGCCGCCGGATTGACGAACAGGATTTCCTGCCCCGGCCCGATCAGCAGGACCGGCATGGGTAGTGCCTGTGCGATCTGGATAGCGGTAGAATCGTCGCCGGCTTCGGTTCGCGTGGCTGAACGGGTCATTTATGCTCACAAAATAGGCAATACAATGTTGTGACTATAAACTAGGCAATCGTGAGCGCAAGCCCCTTCCGCGAATTGTGTTTCGGGGCGTCGCATCTGCTAGATAGGGCCGAGTCCTTCCTTCGGCATTTCATGAGCAAAATTGCGATTCTGATTGTCTCCGGCGGCAAGGGGGAGCGCCTCGGCGGCGGAAAACCCAAGCAATATCGCCTTCTGGCGGGCGAGCCGATCCTGCGGCGCACCGTGCGAGCCTTCGCTGGATGGCCCATCCAGGTGGTCATCGGCGCCGGGCACGAGGCCGATTATGCGGCGGCGACCGCAGGCCTTGCGCTGCCGCCGCCCGCGCTCGGCGGGGCCACGCGACAGGAATCGGTAAAGAACGGCCTCGAAGCGCTCGCCGCCGATTCGCCGGATTTCGTGCTGATCCACGACGCCGCGCGGCCGCTTCTCACGCCGGCGCTGAGCGCACGCGTGATCGCGGCTCTGGAAGCGGGCGCCGATGCCGCAATCCCGCTGCTGCCGGTGGCCGACACGCTGCGCCGCGAGAATGCGGACGGGACATGGACGGCCGTACTGCGTGACCATACCTACCGCGCCCAGACGCCGCAGGGCTTCCGCTTCACGGCCATTCTCAAGGCGCATCGCGACTTTGCTGCGCACGATGTCACCGACGACATGGCCCTGGCCGAGCGCGCCGGCCTGAAAATCGTGCGCGTGCCCGGCGAGGAAACCAACATGAAGATCACCGCGCAGGACGACATGCACCACGCCGAACGTCTGCTGGCCGGCGCTACCGAATACCGCACCGGCACGGGGCTGGATGCGCACCGCTTCAAGGACGGCGATCACGTCTGGCTGTGCGGCGTGAAAATCCCGCACGATCATGGCCTCGAGGGCCATTCCGATGCCGATGCCGGCCTGCACGCGCTGACCGACGCCATTCTCGGCGCCATTGGCGCGGGCGATATCGGCCAGCATTTTCCGCCGACGGACGAACGCTGGCGCGGCGCTTCCTCCGACAAGTTCCTCGCCCACGCTGCCTCGCTGGTGGCCGATGCAGGCGGGGCCATTGTCCATTGCGATGTGACGCTGATCTGCGAGCGGCCCAAGATCGGTCCGCATCGCGAGGCCATGCGCGCGCGCATCGCCGAGATTCTCGGCCTCGACATCGGGCGCGTCAGCGTCAAAGCCACCACCACAGAAGGCATGGGCTTCACCGGCCGGCGCGAGGGCCTGGCAGCCCAGGCCGCTGCCACCGTGAGGATGCCAGCATGAAAGCATATACCTGGTTCGCCACGCTTTGCGGCATCGGCCTCATTCCGTTCGCGCCGGGCACCCTTGCCAGCCTGGCGGCGCTGCCCTTCGCCTGGCTGCTGCTCGTCACCGGCGATATCGACGGGCTCGGCACCGGCATTGCGCTGGCCATTGCGATCGGGCTTTGGGCCTGCGACATGACCGTCAGCGAAACCGGCAATCCCGATCCCCAGCAATGCGTGATCGACGAACTGGCGGGCCAGTGGATCGCCTGCATGGCCGCGCCGCTCACCCTCACCGGCTTCGCTGTCGCTTTTGTCGCCTTTCGGGTGTTCGACATCTGGAAACCCTGGCCGATCTCGGCGGCGGAGAAGGCCAAAGGCGGCATGGGCGTGATGGCCGACGATCTGGTGGCCGGCCTGTTTGCGCTGATCGTCGTTGTCGCGGTGCGCCAGGCAGGACTAATCTGAGCCGATGTTTTCCTCACCCCTCCTCCGCCTCGCCGAAGTGATCCTCGCAGAGGCGCGCGCGCAACGCCTGCGCATCGCCACGGCGGAAAGCTGCACCGGCGGGCTGATCGGCGGCCTGCTCACGGAAATCGCAGGCTCGTCGGACGTGTTCGAACGCGGCTTCATCGTCTATTCCAACCGCGCCAAGTCCGACATGTTGGGCGTACCCGGCGATCTCATTGCGGACATGGGGGCGGTGTCAGAACCCGTGGCGCGCGCGATGGCCGAAGGCGCAGTGATGAATTCCAACGCGCATATGGCGGTGGCCGTCACCGGCGTCGCCGGACCCGGCGGCGGCACGGCGCTGAAGCCGGTCGGGCTGGTGCACATCGCCGCTGCGCGGGAGAACCGCTCCATCCTGCATGAGGCCCATCGCTTCGGTGACATCGGCCGCAGCGAAGTGCGCATGAAGACGGTGGAAGCGGCGCTGCTGTTGTTGCAGCGGATGTTCTGAGCGCAGCCTTCAGGATTAAGCGTTTCTTAAGCGCCGCGCAGCGCCGCCTGTTCGGTCAGCGCCTTGGCCCGGTCTTCGAAGGCGACGCTCATGCGCGTCATGACATGGGCGAAGGCCTGCCCCGCCACCGCGCCCAGCAGCCGGTTCTTGAATTCGAACGCAATGGAGAAGTCGATCCGGCAATGACCGCCTTCGGGGGTGAAGCGCCAGTCGTTCTGCAAATGCCGGAACACCCCTTCGGTCTGGGACACATGGATGGTGCGTGCCCCGGGATCGAGCACGATGCGACTGGTATAGCGCTCGCGAAAGCCCTTGAAGCCCACCACCATCTCTGCGGCGACGATCTCCGTGTCGCCTTCGCGCTTGCGGCCCTTGATGCGCAAGGCCTGGCACCAGGGCAGAAAATCCGGGTAATGCTCCACGTCGGCGACGACGGAATACATCAATTCCACCGTGTACGGAACGATGCGGGATTCGGTATGCGCTGTCACGTGGTTCAGGCGCCCTGGGCGCGCGCTTCACGCGCCGCTTTCATCTGAGCGAAATCGGCATCGGCGTGATAGGAAGAACGGGTCAAGGGTGTCGCGGATACCATCAGGAAGCCCTTGGCGCGGGCAATCGTCTCAAGGCCGGCGAATTCCTCCGGCGTCCAGAAGCGGTCCACGGCCGCATGCTTGCGCGTCGGCTGCAGATACTGGCCGATGGTCAGGAAATCGACGCCGGCGCTGCGCAGATCGTCCATCACCTGCATGATCTCCTCGCGGCTTTCGCCCAGGCCCACCATCAGCCCCGATTTGGTGAAGCCCTTGGGATCGAGCTGCTTGGCGCGGTCCAGCAGACGCAGGCTGGCAAAATAGCGCGCCCCCGGCCGCACCGAGAGATAGAGCCGAGGCACGGTTTCGAGATTGTGGTTGAAGACGTCCGGCGGGGTCTGCATCAGCCGTTCCAGTGCGCCGTCCTTGCGCAGGAAGTCCGGGGTCAGCACCTCGACCGTGGTGCCGGGGCTGGCGGCGCGGATCGCCACGATGGTGCGGGAGAAATGCTCGGCCCCGCCGTCGGGCAGATCGTCGCGGTCCACCGAGGTCACGACCACATGTCGCAGCCCCAGCTTGGCTACGGCCTGGGCCACATTTTCTGGCTCCTCGGGATCGAGTTGCCCGGGCAGGCCGGTCTTCACGTTGCAGAAGGCACAGGCTCGCGTGCAGGTGTCCCCCATGATCATCATGGTGGCATGGCGATGGGTCCAGCACTCCCCGATATTGGGGCAGCCGGCCTCCTCGCAGACCGTGTGAAGCCTATGTCCCTTCACGATTTCCCGCGTTTCGGAATAGACGGGGCTGCCCGGCGCCTTGACCCGGATCCAGGCCGGTTTGCGCTGAATCGGGTTGTCGGGCAGGTGGGCCTTTTCGGGGTGGCGGGGGGCCGGCATGAGCTGGCCTTCCCTACGGTCTTTCCCGGACTGGTCGAAAACGATGGTCATGGGCTTTACATATAGGCAGCGGCACAGAAAATCACGCCCCGAGACGCCGCGGGGGCTGGGCGCTTTGGGAGCTGGGCGCTTTGCTACCATCTGCTGGAAAGGCCCCCAAGCACTTTGGGAGAAAAACCCTGACTGTCGCCACCATCGCAGCCGCCTCCGGCGAAGAGACCCTGCCCTTCGACGTCTTCCAGGCCCGCAAGTCGGTGTTCCTCGCGCTGACCGAGGCACGCAGCCGCTACGGCGGCGACCGCGCGGCCATCGTGGACGGCGACGAGCGTGTGCTCACCTATGACGAGGTGGTCCGCGCCGCGCTGGCCCTCGGCCATGCGCTCAAGAAGGGTACGAAGTCCGGCGACGCGGTCGGCATCATGCTGCCCACCGGCGCGGGCGCGGTGATCGCCTTCTTCGCGGTTTCGGCCTTCGGGCGCATCCCGGCGATGCTGAACTTCACCACCGGGGCGGCAGGCATCCGCTCGGCGCTGGCCACCGGCCAGATCCGGCGCATCGTCACCGCGCACAAGTTCGTCGAGCTGGGCAAGCTGGAGGCGCTGGCCACGGAGCTGTCGAAAACCGCTGAGATCGTCTATCTCGAAGACGTACGCGAGAAGCTCACGCTGGCGGACAAGGCAGCAGCGGCCATCGGCCAATATTTTCCGGCGCTGGTTGCGGCGCAGCCGCCGCCTGATTCGCCGGCTGTAATCCTCTTCACCTCCGGTACTGAGGGCGATCCCAAGGGCGTAGCGCTGTCGCATCTCAACCTGCTTGCCAATGTCGAGCAGGTGCGCGCGCATCTGGCGCTCTATCCGAGCGACATCCTGTTCAATCCCCTGCCCACCTTCCACTGTTTTGGGCTGACGGTGGGAGCGCTGATGCCGCTCTATCTCGGCATCAAGGCGGTGTTTCATCCGACGCCCCTGCAGCCGCGGGAGATCGCGCGGCGCGTGCGTGAAACCGGCGCCACCATTCTGCTCTCTACCGACACCTTCATTTCGCAATATGCGCGGGCGGGCGATCAGGGCGATCTCAATTCGCTGCGCCTGGCCGTCTGCGGCGCGGAGCGGCTGCGCGACGAGACGCGCCAATTGCTGCGCAAGAAGTATGCGATCGAATTGCTCGAAGGCTATGGTGTAACCGAGGCCTCGCCGGTGGTCGCCGCCAACCAGCCGGGCGCCAATCGGCCCGGTACCGTGGGCAAGATCATGTCGGGCATGGAATACCGCCTCGATCCGGTCGAAGGCATTCCCAATGCCGGAAGACTGGTCGTCAAGGGTCCGAACGTGATGCTGGGCTATATCAACGCCGCCAATCCCGGCGTGATCGTGCCGCCCGAAGGCGGCTGGTACGACACCGGCGACGTGGTTTCCGTGGACGAGGAAGGATTCATCTCCATCCGCGGGCGGGTCAGGCGTTTCGCCAAGATCGGCGGGGAGACCGTGTCGCTGGCGGTGGTGGAGAGCTGCGCCTCGGCGCTGTGGCCCGACCACAACCACGCCGCCATCGCCATTCCCGACGGGCGCAAGGGCGAACAGATTGTGCTGCTCACCGACAATCCACAAGCCGAACGGCTCGAACTGGTCGGCTGGGCGCAGAATCACGGCGTTTCGGAATTGGCGGTGCCGCGGCGGATCATTTTTGCCGAAAGCATCCCCGTGCTTGGCACCGGCAAAACCGATTATGGCAAGGTGACGAAACTGGTGACCGCGAGCGCGGCCTAAAACTCCGCCTCCAGTTCCTCCACCGCGTCCGGTTCGGCCTTGGCGGCTTCAATCCATTCGCTCATGTCCGGCATGGTCATGATGGTTTCGCAATAATCCGTACACAGACGGTCAAGCGGAACGTCATAGGTGGCAAAGCGCGTGCAGACCGGGGCGTACATGGCGTCTGCCAGCGTCGGCGCCTCGCCGAAGAGATACGGCCCGTCGTAAACCTTCAGGCATTCGCGCCAGATGGCAATAACGCGGGCGATGTCCGCCTCTGCCCCGGTCCAGACCTTGAAGCCCTGGTAACGCGCCTTCAGGTTCATCGGCAGCGCAGAGCGCAGGTTGTAAAAGCCCGTGTGCATCTCGCCGGAGACGGCGCGGCAATGGGTGCGGGCGTGCAGATTCCTGGGCAGGAGCCCCGCTTCGGGCGCGATTTCCGCCAAATATTCGCCGATGGCCAGCGTATCCCAGACCTTGATGGTGCCGTGGCTGAGCGCGGGCACCAGGAAGGACGGCGACAGCAGCAGCAACTCCGCCTTGGTCGAGGGGTCGTCGCTGGGCAGCACCTTTTCCTCGAAATCCAGCCCCGCCATCCGGCACAGGAGCCAGCCGCGCAGTGACCAGGATGAGTAATTCCGGCTGCTGATCGTTAACACCGCCTTGGGCATGGGCGTCTCCTGCGATCCGGCGTCAACAAATTATTTCGCAACGCAACGAAAAAAGCACTAGCATTTTTCCCAATTGCCCGATGGAATTGTTCCAGACTGGGGTGGTGCCGCCACGCATGCGCAAAAAACCGGCACGGGAACGAGAGGGTGATGCTGTATTCGGCATACCAGACTCAGACGGATTTTCTGGCACCTCTGCGGGCGCTGGCCGGGCTGACCGAAGCGGCTCTGCGCGATCCGTTGGCGGGACCGGCCGCCAATCCGCTGCTGCGCAGCATCGGAGCGGCGGCGGGACTGCTGGCCCATACCAAGCTCAGCCATGTGCGGCCGGATTTCGGCATCCGCGAAACCGTGGTCGATCACGCCGTGGTGCCGGTGCACGAAGAGATCGCCTTCGCCACTCCCTTCGGTGCGATGCTGCATTTCGCCAAGGAGAGCGTGCGCGCCCAGCCGCGGGTGCTGCTGGTGGCGCCGATGGCGGGCCATTTCGCCACGCTCTTGCGCGACACGGTGGCGACGCTGCTGCCCGATCACGATGTCTTCCTCACTGACTGGTTCAACGCCCGCGACGTGCCGCGCGAGGCCGGCCGCTTCGGGCTCGACGAATATGTCGAGCACATGATCCTGTTCCTCGAACAACTCGGGCCGGACGGGCACGTGATCGGCGTGTGCCAACCGTGCGCGGCGCTTCTGGCGGCGGTTGCGATCATGGCGGAGGAGGCTCATCCCGCCACGCCGCGCAGCATGACGTTGATGGCCGGCCCCATCGACACCCGCATCAATCCCACGCCGGTCAACGATCTGGCGACCGGCCATCCCATTGGATGGTTCGAAAGAAAGCTGATTGCCACGGTGCCGGGCCGCTATGCGGGCGCGCATCGGCGCGTCTATCCGGGCTTCCTGCAGCTTTCCGCCTTCATGTCGATGAACATGGCGCGGCACTGGCGCGCGCATATCGATCTGTTCGGCCATCTGGTGTGCGGCGAGGACGACAAGGCCAAGGCTGCGCGCGAGTTCTATGACGAATACTTTGCCGTGCTCGACCTGCCGGCCGAGTTCTATCTGGAAACCGTCGCGCGCGTGTTTCAGGAATTCGAACTGCCGCGCGGCGCGTTCACTTGGCACGGCCGGCGCGCCGATCCTTCCGCCATCCGCAAGACCGCGCTCTTTACCGTGGAAGGCGAGCGCGACGACATCTGCTCCGTCGGCCAGACCGTGGCGGCGCAGGATCTCTGCACCAGTCTGAAGCCATTTCGCCGGCGCCATCACATGCAGCCTGGCGTAGGTCATTACGGTGTTTTCTCCGGCCGCCGCTGGCAGCACCAGATCTACCCGATCCTGAAGAACTTCATCCAGGCGAACGACTGACCGCGGCGAACAGTGCGTCGTGGCGGGCGCAGATGGCGGGCCACAACGACGCCGCCTCCGGCACGTCGAGCGCGAACTGCGCATGCAAGGTTTCGAGATAGTCCTCGACGCTGTCGATACGCCGTTCGCTGACGCGATCCGGAGTGATGATCCGCAGCACCCGCCCGCGCAGCACGAACAATCCCTGCGCGGTGTAGCGCTGGCAGACCGCGTTCTGGACGAAGGGCGAGTCGGCTGCCGTCTGCAGCCTTTGGCACTGCTGCCCGAGGACCGCCTCGTCGGCCGGATCGAGGCGGAAATCGAAGCTCGGCGCGCCACCGGCCGGATGGTTATGCAGGCGCCACCAACCGTCTTCGACCTGTGAAAGGGAAAATTCGAAACCGTTCGCCGTAAATGCGCCCGGCCGGATAGCGATGGGATCGAGCGGTCCGTCGCCGAAACCGGCATCCGCTAGATAAAGGCCTTCCTCCAGTTCGACCCGGAGAACGAGGTGGTTGCCGACAACGTCCTCGCCGCGAACCTGGCGCATCACCGCGCCGGTCGCCCGGGTGACGCGGAAGCCCAGTTCGCCGAGCGCCCAGCCGAACAGGCCGTTCATCTCGTAGCACCAGCCGCCGCGCCGCTTCGTCACCAGCTTTTCGAAGATGGGCCCAAGCGCCAGCGTGACCGGCCGCCCGAGCTGGACGTCCAGATTCTCGTAGGAGATCGCATGAAGATGGGCACGGTGGAGGGCCGTCAGCCCCGCGAGGTCGGCCTCCGGCCGTTTCTTCAGACCAATGCGTTCCAGATAAGAATCAATGTCCATGCCGAAATTCTTTTCATATCAAAGGATTATGCACAAGCTCGGCAACGCCGAGCGAAGCCGCGAACAAATTTTCTCCACAATCCGTAGGAGGCACTCTTGAATAGTGCGAACTTCATGCTAGATTGAACTTCGTACTAGATGGAGGCGGAAAGCCGCGCGTGCCGGAAGAGACTGCTTATACGCGCAAATTCCGTAAGGAACTGATGGCCGGGCTATCCTCGCTCGTCCTCCTGGCGGTGCTCGCCCGCGCGGGCCGGGAGATGTACGGGTATGAAATCGCAAAAGCCGTCAAAGCCGAAGGCGAAGGCGGTCTAATCTTCAAGCAGGGCGCGATCTACCCTGTCCTGCGTTCGCTCAATGCGTTGGGCCTGTTGAACAGCCGGGTGGAAGCCTCGGCTTTCGGTCCGCCGCGGCGCTACTACGCCATCACCGATGAAGGCCGGCAGGCCCTGCACGACTGGCAGGGCGCCTGGACGGATATGCGGCAGTTTGTTGACGAGGCGCTGACCGCCGGGGCGGCCCTGTCATGAGCCCCGGTACCGAACCGCGGACCGTCAGGGCCTATCTGGACGCCCTCAGACGTGCCCTCAAGGGCTGCTCGCCCGGCCTGATCGCCGATGCGCTGGCCGATTGCGAGGAGCATCTCAACAACGAACTGGCGAACAAGCCGGGAATGGATGAGGCCGCCATTCTCGCCACGGTCGTGGAAACCTACGGCTCGCCGGAGGAAATCGCAGAGGAGTACCGCTCTATGGAAGCCACGCTCTCTGGTCCCTTCCCCAAGCCCGAACCGGCACCGACGCGCCGCTACGGCTTCTTCAACGTCGTCAGTGATCCGCGTGCCTACGGGGCCTTGCTCTACATGCTGCTGTCCTTGGCCACTGGCGTTTTCTATTTCGCCTGGACGGTAGCGGGTTTCTCGATGACCCTGGGCTTCGCCATCCTCATCATCGGCATTCCCTTCGCTCTACTCTTTATCGCCTCCGAACGCGTGCTGGCGCTGGTCGAGGGCCGCATCGTCGAGGGGCTGCTGGGCGTGCGCATGCCGCGCCGCCTGCCCGCCGCCGCGTCCGGCGACGAGACGATCTTCGTCCGCATTCGCGACGCACTTACAGATGTGCGCACCTGGTCGTCGATGTTCTATCTGCTGCTGATGCTGCCCCTGGGCGTGGTCTATTTCTGCATCGCCACGGTCGGGCTTTCGCTGTCCTTCGGGGTCGTTTACGGGGCGATGTGGAGCCTGGTGACCGGCGAATCGCATGTGCGGATCGATGACGCACCCTGGCTCGAACATCTGCTGAGCACGGCGCCGGGGCTGATCCTGCTGGTTCTGCTGGGCGTCCTGGTGTTCTTCGTGATGCTGCACGTCGCCCGCGCCGTGGGCTGGCTGCATGGCCGGATCGCCGAGGCCCTGCTGGTGCGGCTCTGAGCGAATCGCCCCTTCAGGGACACCATGCTGCAAGTTGCAAAATCAGCATCGTTAACGCGACAGTAATGGTTGACGTGACTAGGTGAAGTGGGTCAAAAAAGGTGCGCCTTCGGTGCGACCGGGCACAACCAACAGGCTTAGTCAGCGGATCGCCGCTGCGGCAAGAACTGCAGGAGCCCCAGTGGAGCGCCGAGACTCGTCCTCGCTTCAGTCCTATTTGAGCCAGTGGCGGCAAACAGCTTTTGCCAACAGCGTGCTCGTCGATACAGCGGACAGCCGCTGGGCTTTCGTTTCCACCTCCGTGACCCTGTTCGTCGCCGGCAGCATTGCCTGGCTGGCGGCCGGAGCTGTTCCGCCTGCCGCGCCCCACGGATATCGCACCAACGCCGAGCGCACGCTGCTGCCCTATCAACTCTTCATGCGGCTCACATCGCAGGGCGCGGCCGCCAAGACCAGCTATGCCGCCATCGGTCCTGCTGCTGCGCTCGCCATCACACGGCCCGCGGTCACCGGCCAGCCGCCCGCCGCGTTGGACGATGTACTGGCAGACAATGCCGCAGATCAATCCGGAGATACCCCCGACAACAGCACGCGCACGATCACGATGGACTCCGGCGATACGCTGGTCGGCGCGCTGACGGATGCCGGCGTGGCAAGCAGCGATGCCAACGCCGTCGTGATGGCGCTCAGGAAGGTCTATGACCCGCGCGCCATTCGCGCCGGGCAATCCTTCGACGTCAGCTTTGCGCCTGCCGTACAGCATCCCGTGGCGCGCATCATCTACACTTCCCCATCGGACGGCGATGCCGGCAGTTCCGGTGCCGATCAGACGTCTGCTGGGCGGCTGATTTCGGTGAGTTTCTCACCCGCGATCGAGCACCAGATTACCGTCACGCGCGCCACCGACGGCAGTTTCACGGCGCAGGACGTGAAGACCGACCTGGTCGCGCACTACCATCGTGCCGGTGCCCGGATCGACTCGAGCCTTTATCTGGCGGCCATGCAGGCGGGCATTCCTGCCGATATCGTCGTGCAGATGATCCACGTATTGTCCTATCAGGTCGATTTTCAGCGCGACATCAGGCCCGGCAACAGCTTCGAGCTGCTCTACAGCTATTACTACACGCCCGACGGCAAGCCCGCGAAGCAGGGCGTGATCGACTACGTTACGATGAAGCTCGGGGGGCGCACGGTAACGCTCTACCGGTACACGGCGAAGGACGGCAGCGTCGATTACCTCGATGCCCAGGGCCGCAGCGCCAAGGCGCTGCTGATGCGCACGCCGGTGGACGGAGCGCGCATCTCGTCCGGTTTCGGCATGCGCTTTCATCCGGTGCTGGGTTACACCCGCATGCACAAGGGCGTGGATTTCGCGGTGCCGGTGGGCACGCCGGTCATGGCGGCGGGCAACGGCACCATCAGGTTCGAAGGCCGCGAGAACGGCTACGGCAATTTCCTGCTGATCCAGAACAACAGCGAATATTCCACCGCCTATGGGCATTTGTCGCGCTTCGTGCGCGGGCTGCATGTCGGCAGCCATGTGCATCAGGGCGAGGTGGTGGCCTACAGCGGCAACACCGGGCTGACCACCGGCCCGCACCTGCACTACGAGGTTCGCATCGATGGCAAGCAGGTCAATCCGCTGACGGTCAAGATCGCCACCGGCGTACAGCTCAAGGGCAAGCCGCTGCAGGCTTACCTGGTGCAACGCCTGCACATCGATCAGGAACTGGCGGCGATGCCGCTGGAAACCAAGATCGCAGACAATTCCGCCGCCGGCCTGCGCACCAACAACGACTGATCGGGCGCGTCCAGCGCTGCGCAACAACAATCGCAGTGTCCCACAATTGTCCCAGCATTGTCGAACGGGCGCCATAATGTGGTTGCGTTCGCGACACTACCATTCCGCCCGGTGCATGGAAGGCACCGAAGCGAGGTGATGTCATGTGGAATAAACAGAAGCTTCCGTTACCCAGGATGAGACGCGCCGCCGTTCTTACGGCCTGCGTTCTGTCGTTCGGCGCTGCAACCGCTTGCGTTCCGGTGGATTGCGATGGCTGCTGGCACGACGGCTATGATCACCATGATCGCGACCGTGGCGATCATCGCTATCGGGGCGGCGATTATCACGGCAATTACGGCGGCGACTGCGACCGCGACGATTACGCCTGCCGCTGAGTTGCACGTCCGGTAAATTGCCGGACGCGCGACTGCGCGCTCAGTGTACCGCGCGGCTGGGCGGTTCGGCGCTGAAAGTATCCTCGTCGATCTCGAAGCTCTTGCCGTCGATGGTGAGCCCGGCCTTGCTGGCGCTCACCGCAACCTTTGCGCCGTCGCCGATCTCGCCGGCCAGCAGCAGCTGCGCCAGCGGATCCTGCAGGCGGCGCTGGATCACGCGCTTCAAGGGCCGTGCGCCATAGACCGGATCATAGCCCGCGGTCGCCAGCCATTCATGCGCCTTGGCATCGAGCGCGATCTCGATCTTGCGGTCGGCCAGCAGCTTCTGCAGCCGGGCGATCTGGATATCCACGATCCTGTCCATGTTGGCGCGGGACAGCCTGTTGAACAGGATGATCTCGTCCAGCCGGTTGAGGAATTCGGGGCGGAAATGCGCGCGCACCGCTTCCATCACCTGCGCGCGCTCATGTGAGCCTTGCGCGCCCTCGCCCACGGAGAGGAACTCCGTGCCGAGGTTGGAAGTGAGGATGATGACGGTGTTGCGGAAATCGACCGTGCGGCCCTGCCCGTCGGTCAGGCGCCCGTCGTCCAGCACCTGCAGCAGCACGTTGAAGACGTCGTGATGCGCCTTCTCCACTTCGTCGAACAGAATCACCTGATAGGGCCGGCGCCGTACCGCCTCGGTGAGCGCGCCGCCTTCTTCATAGCCGACATAACCCGGAGGAGCGCCGATCAGCCTCGCCACGGAATGCTTCTCCATGTATTCGCTCATGTCGATGCGCACCATCGCGGTATCGTCGTCGAACAGGAAGGCGGCCAGCGCCTTGGTCAGCTCGGTCTTGCCCACGCCCGTGGGGCCGAGGAACAGGAATGAACCGATGGGCCGGTTGGGATCCTGCAAGCCGGCGCGGGCCCGGCGCACGGCGTTGGAAACCGCACGCACCGCCGGATCCTGGCCGACCACGCGCGCTTCGAGCGACTGCTCCATGTGCAGCAGCTTCTCGCGCTCGCCTTCCAGCATCTTGTCCACCGGGATGCCGGTCCAGCGCGAAACCACCTGCGCGATATGCTCGGGTGTCACCGCTTCGTTGCCGAGCGCCTGGCTTTCCTGTTCCTCGATCTGCTTGAGCTGCTTTTCGAGGCCGGGGATCACGCCATAGGCCAGCTCGCCAGCACGCGCCAGGTTGCCCTTGCGCTGCGCCACGTCGAGTTCGCTGCGCGCCGTATCGAGCTTTTCCTTGATAGCCTGCACGTCCTGAACGGACTTTTTCTCTTCCTGCCATTTGGCGGTCTTGACCGCCGAGTCCTGCTCAAGCTCCGCCAGTTCCTTTTCCAGCGTGTCGAGCCGGTCCTTGGAAGCCTTGTCGGTTTCCTTCTTCAGCGCTTCGCGCTCGATCTTGAGCTGGATGATGCGGCGGTCGAGTTCGTCCAGTTCCTCCGGCTTGGAGTCGACCTGCATGCGCAGCCGGCTCGAGGCCTCGTCCATCAGGTCGATGGCCTTGTCCGGCAGGAAACGGTCGGTGATGTAGCGGTTGGAAAGCTGCGCGGCGGCGACGATCGCGCTGTCCGTGATGCGCACGCCGTGGTGGACTTCGTACTTTTCCTTGAGCCCGCGCAGGATGGAGATGGTGTCCTCCACCGTCGGCTCGCTGACGAAGACGGGCTGGAAGCGCCGCGCCAGCGCTGCATCCTTCTCCACATGCTTGCGGTATTCATCGAGTGTGGTGGCGCCGACACAGTGCAGTTCGCCGCGCGCCAGCGCCGGCTTCAAAAGGTTCGAGGCGTCCATCGCCCCTTCAGCCTTGCCGGCACCGACGAGCGTGTGCATCTCGTCGATGAAGAGGATGACCTTGCCCTCGGCAGCTGTGACTTCGTTCAGAACCGCCTTCAGGCGCTCCTCAAACTCGCCGCGATATTTGGCGCCGGCGATCAGTGCACCCATGTCGAGCGCCATCAGCTTCTTGTCACGCAAACTCTCCGGCACATCGCCATTGACGATGCGCAGCGCCAGGCCCTCGGCGATCGCGGTCTTGCCGACGCCCGGCTCGCCGATCAGCACGGGGTTGTTCTTGGTGCGCCGCGCCAGCACCTGGATGGTGCGGCGGATTTCATCGTCGCGGCCGATCACCGGATCGAGCTTGCCGGAGCGGGCGATCTCGGTGAGGTCGCGGGCGTATTTCTTAAGCGCATCATAGGCGTTCTCCGCCGTGGCGGAATCGGCCGTCCGGCCCTGGCGCAGATCCTTGATTGCGGCGTTGAGGCCCTGCGCCGTGGCGCCGGCATCTTTCAGGATGCGCGCGGCGTCCGTGCCCTGCGCCATCGCCAGCGCGAGCAGCAGATACTCGGCGGTCACGAACGAATCGCCGGCCTTCTTGGCCGCCTCCTGCGTAGCGTCCAACAGGCGGGCGCTTTCCGGCGCGAGATAAATCTGGCCCGAACCGCCCTGCACTTGCGGCAGCTTGGCGAGCGCGGTTTCGGTGTCCTTGAGCGCTTGCTCGGGGCGGCCGCCACCGGCGCGGATCAGGCGGGCGGCAAGGCCCTCCTCGTCGTCGAGCAGAACCTTCAGAAGATGTTCGGGCTTGAACTGCTGGTGGTTCGAGCGGAGGGCCAAATCCTGCGCAGCCTGGATGAACCCGCGCGCACGCTCGGTGAATTTCTCGACGTCCATATCTGCCTCACAAGCACAGGCCGACGCCCCCGAAGGGCAGCGCGGGCGAGTCTCCCAAAATCAGGATAGGCCTCGTTCAGGAGCGCCGTATCCCGATTTCATGTGGGGTGGATTTCCGCCGAAACAAGAGGACCGCCCGCAAAATCAGCCTAGCGGGCGGTCTGCCGTCTGGTGTTGATATGGGACAAGGCTGCCGCACTATTCGGCCGCGTCGCCCTCGGTCTCGTCATCGCCTTCGTCGGTCAGCGAGAAGGACGGTGCGCTGCCGGGCGGCGGGGCCTCGGCACCATTGCCGTTGGGCTTGCCGGCGGCCGCGCCGTTGCCGTTGTGCGCACCGGGCGGAGGCTGCATGGCGCCCATAATGCGAAAATAATGCTCTGCGTGCTGGAGGTAATTTTCCGCCGCCACCCGGTCGCCGGCCGAATTGGCGTCGCGCGCGAGCTGCAGATACTTCTCGTACACATGGGACGCAGAGCCCCGAATCTTGATTTCCGGTCCCGTCGAATCGAAGGTCCGGTTGGAGTTGTTTTGCGGCCTGCGGCCGCGCCCGCGAGAGCGTTTCACTGGAACCCCTTTGTTACCCGACTGCCCTGAGCCGTCATTACGTCCTGCTTTTACGAAAGCCCGCATTCTGTCCTTGCCCGCCCGCGCCTGGGAAAGGCACGTCCGTCCGGTTGCCGCATATAGGCCTTGGCTGGTCTCTGTTCGTCTTTCGCTTTGGTTCAGGAACCGGCGCCGATCACGCCTGACCGCCCCCGCGGCCAACCGGGGCCTCGGCCTCACGCCTCGGCTCCCAGTGGGGGTTCCTGCTTCCCCACGCGGGCGGAAGCTAGCGAGTCGTTTGCCGGTTTCCAACTGTTTTTTGCGGGGCGGCCCCTAAGGCCGCCTGCCCTGCCGCGCCATCAGGCAGCGGGGAACACCAGATAGATCGGGTGCCACCCCGGCAATTTCAAGCCCTCCGGCAGTGAGCGCCGCGCCGGCGGCCTCGGCCTGGCCGGCACCGATCTCCAGAAACGCCCGGCCTTGCGGTGCCAGCAGGGCGGCGATGGCTGGACCGAGGGCGCGATAAGCCTCCAGCCCCTCCGGCCCGGCTGCCAAGGCATTGCGCGGCTCATAGCCGAGTTCGGGGGCGAGCCCCGCCATCTCGGCCTCGGCCACATAGGGCGGGTTGGATAGGACCAGATCGAACTGCCCTTCCGCCGCCTCCCAGCCGCCAAGAAGAAACGCCACGCGGTCCCCGACTCCGTGACGGCCGGCATTCTCGCGCGCCCAGGCAAGGGCCTGCCCAGAGATATCCACGCCCACGCCCCGCGCCTTGGGATACAGGGTCAGTGCCGTCACCAGCAGGCAGCCCGAGCCGGTGCCAAGGTCGAGGATGCGGAGCGGCGCAGTGCGGTCGGGAAAGGCGGACAGCGCCTGTTCGATCAGCGTCTCGGTTTCGGGGCGCGGCACCAGCGCACCAGGGCCCACGGCGAAATCGAGGCTCCAGAATTCCTTGTGCCCGACGATATAGGCCAGCGGCTCGCGGGCGAGACGGCGGGCAAGCAGGGACTCGAAGGCTCCCCGTTCGCTTCGGCCCTGCGCATGCTCCCACAACAACCGGGCCTCGCGGCGAGGCGATTCGATGCCGGCTTCGGCCAGTCTGGCGGCGGCATCGCGCAGGACGTCCGCGGCCGTCATGCCGCGCTGTCCTGCTCCAACTGGGCAAGGCGGTTGGCCTGATCCTCGGCCACCAGCGCGTCGATCACCTCGCCCAGTTCGTCGCCGGAGATGATGCGGTCGAGCTTGTAGAGCGTGAGATTGATGCGGTGGTCGGTGACACGCCCTTGCGGGAAATTGTAGGTGCGGATGCGCTCGGAACGGTCGCCGGAACCCACCTGCCCTTTGCGCTCGGCGGCGCGCGCGCTGTCCACCCGCTCGCGCTCGGCCTCGAAAAGCCTGGCCTTGAGCAGCTTCATGGCCTGGGCCTTGTTCTTGTGCTGCGACTTCTCGGTTTGCTGCGCCACGGCCAGGCCAGTGGGAAGGTGCGTGATGCGCACGGCGCTTTCGGTCTTGTTGACGTGCTGGCCGCCGGCGCCGGAAGCACGGAATACGTCGATGCGCAGGTCTTTCTCGTCGATATGGATGTCCACGTCTTCCGGCTCAGGCAGCACCGCGACCGTTGCCGCCGAGGTGTGGATACGTCCGCCTGCCTCCGTCACCGGTACGCGCTGCACGCGATGCACGCCGCTTTCGAACTTGAGCTTGGCGAAGGCGCCCTGCCCGGCCACTTCCATCACCGCTTCCTTGATGCCGCCGAGGTCGCTTTCGGACAGGTCCATGATCTCGGTCTTCCAGCCCTGGAGCTGGGCGTAGCGCTGATACATTTGAAGCAGGTCGGCAGCGAACAGCGCCGCCTCGTCGCCGCCCGTGCCGGCGCGGATCTCGACGATGGCGGACGACGAATCCGCCGCATCCTTGGGCAGGAGCTGGAGCTGTAGATCGTGTTCGAGCGCGGTGAGCTGCTCTTTCAGCTCGGCGCGCTCTTCTTCGGCGAGGTCGCGCATTTCGGAGTCGGTGGTCGCATCGGCGATCAGGGCATCGGCATCGGCAAGCTGTTTCTG
>JAGWZW010000134.1 GCA_018971835.1 Alphaproteobacteria bacterium | reverse complement strand
TGGCCTTCCTCAATTCCGGCGTCACCATCGTGCTGGCCGACAAGCGCGGCGTGGAGAAGAAAGAGGCGAAGCTGCATTACGAAGGTGGGCTCGAAGCCTTCGTGCGCTATCTGGACCGCGCCAAGAACGCCCTGATCCCCGCGCCCGTGCTGATCGGCGCCGAGCGCGAGGGTATCAGCGTCGAAGCCGCGCTGACGTGGAACGACAGCTACCACGAAAGCATGCTCTGCTTCACCAACAACATCCCTCAGCGCGACGGCGGCACGCATCTGGCCGGCTTCCGCGCCGCGCTGACGCGCGTCGTGACGAAGTACGCCGAGGATTCCGGCATCGCCAAGAAGGAGAAGGTGCAGCTCACCGGCGACGATTGCCGCGAGGGCCTCACCTGCGTGCTTTCGGTGAAGGTGCCCGATCCGAAATTTTCTTCGCAGACCAAGGACAAGCTCGTCTCTTCCGAAGTACGGCCCGCCGTCGAAGGCGTGGTGGGCGAGCAGCTCGGCCGCTGGTTCGAGGAGCATCCCGCCGAAGCCAGGCAGGTGGTGGGCAAGGTGGCCGAGGCCGCCGCCGCGCGCGAGGCCGCGCGCAAGGCCCGCGAACTCACCCGCCGCAAGGGCGCGCTCGACGGCGCCTCGCTGCCGGGCAAGCTGGCGGACTGCCAGGAGCGCGATCCGGCCAAATGCGAACTCTTCATCGTCGAGGGCGACAGCGCCGGCGGCAGCGCCAAGCAGGCGCGCAACCGCAACAACCAGGCAGTGCTGCCGTTGCGCGGCAAGATCCTCAATGTCGAGCGCGCGCGCTTCGACAAGATGCTGGGCAGCGAAGCCATCGCCACGCTGATCACGGCGCTCGGCACCGGCATCGGGCCGGAAGAATTCAACGCCGACAAGCTGCGCTATCACAAGATCATCATCATGACCGATGCGGACGTGGACGGCGCCCATATCCGCACGCTGCTGCTGACATTCTTCTATCGCCAGATGCACGAGATCATCGAGCGCGGCCATCTCTTCATCGCCCAGCCGCCGCTCTACAAGGCGGCGCGCGGCAAGTCCGAGCGCTATCTGAAGGACGAAGCGGAATACGAGAACTACCTGTTGAGCGAGGGCCTTGCAGGCGCCAGCCTGACGCTGCACACCGGCGAAGCGGTCAGCGGCGCCGATCTGGAAGCCCTGGTGGCCAAGGCCCGCGCGGCCAAGGCGGCGCTGGATAATTTCCCGCGCCAATTCCCGCGCTTCGTGCTGGAGCAGGCAGCCATCGCCGGCGCGCTCAATCCTGATGTGCTGGCCGACGCGGCCAAGGCGGTGGACGCGGCCAACTACATCGCGCGCCGCCTCGACCTCTTGTCGGACGAGACAGAACGCGGCTGGCACGGCGAGCCGACAGCCGACGGCGGGCTCAAATTCTGGCGCGAGGTGCGCGGCGTGCGCGAGGCCGTGGCCATCGACGGCGCGCTGATCGCCAGCGCCGATGCGCGCCGGCTGGACCGCATGGCCGGCGAGCTGCAGGAAACCTATCTCAAGGTCGGCCAGTTCAAGCGCAAGGACGAGACGGTGGAAATCCGCTCGCCCACGCAGCTTCTCGACACCGTATTCGACTGGGGCCGCAAGGGCATCAGCCTGCAGCGCTACAAGGGCCTGGGCGAGATGAACCCCGAACAGCTCTGGGAAACCACGCTGGACGAGAACGCCCGCACGCTGTTGCGCGTAAAAGTGGAGCACGCCGACGAGGCGGAGGATCTGTTCGCCAAGCTGATGGGCGAGATCGTCGAGCCCCGGCGCGAATTCATCCAGGACAACGCGCTCAACGCGGAACTGGATGTCTAGCTCTCCGCCCCCACCAGCCAGCAGGCGGCGGGCGGCGTGATGCCGGCGGGGGTAGCGAACTGCCCCATCATCGCCGCCACAATGTCGCGAGCCTTGGCGCGGGCGGCATCACCGAGATCGCGCGCAGCATAAGCGAGCGGGCCGACGTTGAGCGCCTCCTGCGCCGCCTCGTCCGCATCGGCGCCCATGTAGAAGCTGCAATCCAGCACTGCGATGGTCACGTCGCGGAAGCCCGCGTCGCGCAAAATCTTCTCCACCCGCGCCGCATCGGCAAAGGCGTAAGGCCCCGGCGC
Organism: Alphaproteobacteria bacterium; assembly: GCA_018971835.1. Taxonomy (GTDB): domain Bacteria; phylum Pseudomonadota; class Alphaproteobacteria; order Micropepsales; family Micropepsaceae; genus Rhizomicrobium. Next base: position 3,733 of record JAGWZW010000134.1, on the reverse strand, counting down.
AAAGGGATCGGACGGTTCCTGCGGCGGCAGCAGATGCTTCGCCGCCTCGAATGGCGCGGAGGCCCAGCGGTTCTCCGCCACCGTGCGCCAACAGACGAAGCGCAAGCGCCCGCCGGGCTTGAGCGCGCGGCGCAAATTGGCGAACGCCGCCACCGGATCGGCGAAGAACATCACCCCGAAGCGCGAGAAGACGAGATCGAACGAGGGAGCAAAAGCGAAATCGCTGGCATCGGCCAGATGAAAGGCGATGTCCGCCTCCGCCTCGACCGCCCGCGCCTTCGCCACCTCCAGCATCGGCCGCGAAATGTCGATGGCCGTCACGCCGCCCGGCGCCACGGCTTCGGCCAGCGCCAGGGCGGTGGTGCCGGCGCCGCAGCCGACATCGAGTGCGGTTTCGCCCACCCGCGCCCCGGCAAATTCGAGCACGCGCGGCGTGATCTGTTGCAGGTTCTCGTCGATGCGCAGGTGCCTTCGCGCCCAGCGCTCGCCCACCCGCCCGTTCCAGTATTCGACCTGTTTCGCGTTGGCCGCGCTCATTTCAGCTTTCGCTTGCGCATGGCGAGCGTGCGCAGCCTGAGCGCATTCAGCTTGATGAAGCCCTGCGCATCCTTCTGGTCGTAGGCGCCCTTGTCGTCCTCGAAGGTGACAAGGCTTTCCGAATAGAGCGAACAGGGCGAGGCGCGCCCGATCACGATCACATTGCCCTTGTAGAGCTTGAGCCGCACCGTGCCGGAGACGAACTCCTGCGATTTGTCGATGGCGGCCTGCAGCATCTCGCGCTCGGGCGCGAACCAGAAGCCGTTATAGATCAGCTCGGCATAGCGCGGCATCAGCTCGTCCTTCAGGTGCGCGGCGCCGCGGTCGAGCGTGATGCTCTCCATCGCCCGGTGCGCGGCCAGCAGGATGGTGCCGCCCGGCGTCTCGTACACGCCGCGGGACTTCATGCCAACGAAGCGGTTTTCGACCAGATCGATGCGGCCGATGCCGTTGGCTTTGCCCAGCTCGTTGAGCTTCGCCAGTAGCGTGGCGGGGGACAGCGCCGCGCCATCGATGCTAACCGCATCGCCTTTCTCGAAGCCGACCTCGATCACGGTGGGCGCATCCGGCGCATCCATCGGCGAGATGGTGCGCTGATAGACCATCTCCTCGGCTTCCAGCGCCGGATCCTCCAGCACCTTTCCCTCGGATGAGGAGTGCAGAAGGTTCGCATCCACCGAGAACGGCGCCTCGCCCCGCTTGTCGCGCGGGATCGGGATCTGGTGCGCCTCCGCGAATTCGATCAATTTGGTGCGGCTGGTCAGGCTCCATTCCCGCCACGGCGCGATCACCCGGATGTCCGGCTTGAGCGCGTAATAGCCCAGCTCGAAACGCACCTGATCGTTGCCTTTGCCGGTGGCGCCGTGGCAGACGGCATCGGCCCCCACCTTTTCGGCGATCTCGATCTGCTTCTTGGCGATCAGCGGCCGGGCGATGGAGGTGCCGAGCAGGTACACGCCCTCATAGACCGCGTTGGCGCGGAACATGGGGAAGACGTAATCGCGCACGAACTCCTCGCGCACATCCTCGACGAAGATGTTCTGCGGCTTGATGCCGAGCAGCTCGGCCTTCTTGCGCGCCGGGCCCAGCTCCTCGCCCTGGCCGAGGTCGGCGGTGAAGGTGACGACCTCCGCGCCGTATTCCGTCTGCAGCCATTTGAGGATCACGGAGGTATCGAGCCCCCCCGAATAGGCCAGAACCACCTTCTTGACGCCGCCCTTGCTCACGATCCAGTCCTTCCGCTGCCGAAACCTTTGCCCTGCCCGGGCCGAACTGGGTTAGATAAAGGCTGCGCGCGCCGCGTCAAGCGCGGCCCCGGGGCGGGGCGAGAGGGAGCATGGACCAGAGGCTGAACACCGCCAAATTCCGCGATCCGGCCGTCACGGCCAGGGGCGAGGCCCGGGCCAGCGTGGCGCTGGGCCGGCTGGAAACCCTTTGGTTCAACACCGGCACCCTGTGCAACATCGAATGCGGGCACTGCTACATCGAAAGCGGGCCGAAAAACGACCGGCTGGCCTACCTCTCCGCCGCCGAGGTGACCGGCTTTCTGGACGAGATCGCCGCTGGGGGCTGGCCGGTGCGCGAGATCGGCTTCACCGGCGGCGAGCCCTTCATGAACCCGGAGATCCTGGCGATGCTGGAGGCCGCGCTGGGGCGCGGCTTCGCGGTGCTGGTGCTGACCAACGCCATGAAGCCGCTGCGCCGCTTCGAGGCCGGGCTGGCGGCGTTGGCCGCGCGCTACGGCGAACGGCTGACGCTCAGGGTGAGCCTGGATCATTATTCCGAGGCCGTACACGACGCGGAGCGGGGCGGCGGCAGCTTCGAAAAGACGGTGGACGGGATCGGCTGGCTGGCGGCCCACGGCCTCCGGCTGGCGCTGGCCGCGCGGCACTTCACGGACGAGAGCGAGGCGGAGCTGCGCGCCGGTTTCGCCGCGCTGATCGCCGCACAGGGCTGGGCCATCGACGCCGCCGATCCGGCGCAGCTCGTGATCTTTCCCGAGATGGACGCGACGGCGGATGTGCCGGAGATCACCACGGCGTGCTGGGGCATCCTCGGCAAATCGCCGGAGGACGTGATGTGTTCGTCGAGCCGCATGGTGGTGAAGCGCCAGGGCGCGGCGAAGCCGGTGGTGCTGGCCTGCACGCTGATTGCCTATGACGAGCAGTTCGAACTCGGCGCCACGCTGGCGGAGGCGGACCGCCCCGTTCCCCTCAACCATCCGCACTGCGCAAAGTTCTGCGTGCTCGGCGGCGCGAGCTGCAGCGCGCGGTGATTACGACGGCATCCCCGCCAGCTTGGCCGCTTCCAGTTCGGCGAGGCGGTCCTTGGCGCGCTGCTTGAGGCTTTCGCTCTTGAGCTGGCCGCAGGCGGCCATGATGTCCCGCCCGCGCGGGGTGCGCACCGGGCTGGCGTAACCGGCGCGGTTGACGATCTCGGCAAACTTCTCGATCTGCGCCCAGTCGGAGCATTCATAGGGCGCGCCGGGCCAGGGATTGAACGGGATCAGGTTGATCTTGGCCGGAATGCCCCGGATGATGCGCACCAGCTCGCGCGCGTCGGCCAGCGAGTCGTTCACGCCCTTCAGCATCACATATTCGAAGGTAATGCGCCGTGCGTTGGACACGCCCGGATAATCGCGGCAGGCCTGCAACAGCTCGGCGATCTTGTATTTCTTGTTGATGGGCACGATCACGTCGCGCACCTCGTCGCGCACCGCGTGCAGCGAGATGGCGAGCGCCGAGCCGATCTCGGCACCGGCGCGCGGAATCATCGGCACCACGCCCGCGGTGGAGAGCGTGATGCGCCGCTTCGACAAAGCCAGCCCGTCGCCATCCGCCACGATCGCCAGCGCGGCCTTGACGTTGTCAAAATTGTAGAGCGGCTCGCCCATGCCCATCATCACCACGTTGGTGATGCGGCGGGGTTCGGCGGTGCTGGGCCAATCTTCCAGAGAGTCGCGCGCCACCATCACCTGCCCCACGATCTCGCCGGGCGTGAGGTTCCTTACCAGCGCCTGCGTGCCGGTGTGGCAGAAGCGGCAGTTGAGCGTGCAGCCCACCTGCGAGGAGACGCACAGCGTGCCGCGGTCCGCCTCGGGGATATAGACCGTCTCGAACTCCTGCCCGCCGGACTTGAGCAGCCATTTGCGCGTGCCGTCGCTGGAAATCTGCTCGGTCACCACCTCCGGCCGGGC
>JAGWZW010000045.1 GCA_018971835.1 Alphaproteobacteria bacterium | reverse complement strand
TGCCCACCGTCTGCATGTTCTGCGCGCGCTTCTGCGCGGTGACGATGACTTCTTCGAGCTTCGGCGCGGACGCATCTGCAAGCGCCGGACCTGCAATAAGCGCTGCAAAACCGGCAGAAAGCAGCAAGCGCGCGCCAATCTGATGGCTTATGCTTTTCATTGCTGGCCCCTCCTCATTAGTTGTGTATTTGCCCTACACATTCTTTGCCCACCAGTTCCCGCGACTGCGGCAGAATATTGTTGTCCGGCGTGAAACTCTTCTCCAGGTCGCCTACGATGCCCCATGAAGAATTGTCGCTCATATCCATCGGCCTCCGGCTTCCTGCCATTCGCCTTGAAGATGGCGGATGGTTTGCCGGCCGGCAATCAACCGAAAGGTGGAGATTCACTGCACGCCGGAGGCCAAAGCCACCAGGCTGGCGCGGTTCTCGATCCCGAGCTTTCGATAGATGTTGATCAGATGGGTCTTGACGGTGGCAAGGCCGAGCCCAAGGCATTCGGCGATTTCGGCGTTGGTCCGGCCGCAACAGACCAGGCCGGAAACCTCGACCTCGCGGCGCGTCAGTCCGTACCGGCTGCCGAGGTCCACCGGCGGACATCGACCGGCTGCCATGAGGAGTTTCTGCAGATGGAATTCAATATACGCGTGAGCGGCATAAATGGCATCCAAGGATGTATCCGCGGAAATCGGCCGGTTCCACAGAACGCTGATTCCGGCGACCACCTCTCCGTGAAACCCGAACAGCATTTCGGTGACGTCCGAGATGTGGAACGCGCCGAGAAAGGCGCGATATCGTTCAACGACGGCAGCAGCGCAATCACGCTCCTGGTCATGAAGCCAGAATATCTTGTTCGATCGGCCGGCCTGCAGCAGACGCGTCACATGCAGCGGGTCGTAGGCATGCATGCTGCGCAGATACGCATCATGAAATTCCTGTTCAACATTGCGAATCTGGAATTCCAGCATCCGCCGGCCGTTTTCCACCTGGTAAAAGGCCACTCGGTCCGAGGCCAGCAGCGATCCCACGAAGCGCATCGTGTGGTCGATAAATTCCATCTGCTCGGCTTGTCTCGACAACATTGCTGACTCCCGCGATCCGACGGCTATCGTATATCAAGCCGGCGCTCAGCCCGCCATCCGGCTCTTGGCGCCGGCCAGCCGCCCCTCGGCCCTGACGTGGTTGCCCGCGCGCGCCAGGCCGTAGCGCGGCATGTTGCCGTAAACGCACTCGAACTTGCCCGGCTCGACGAGGTAGGTTTCGTGCCAGATGCCGACCTTGCCGTCGAAGCCGACACGGCGGTTGAATTCCGCCCAGGCCGGAAAATGCTCGCCCTCTTTGTCGTGCGCATAGGTCAGCAATTTCTCGAAGCTCTCCCAATACTGGATGGTCAGAAGCTCGCGCCAGCGGAGATAGCTCGTCACGGAGATAAGCCCGGAGCCGGGCATGGCTTGTAGTTCCTTCAGCATCTTCGGCATGGCGGCGGCCACGAAGGTCCAGCGGCCCAGATCGTGCAGGCGGTTGACTCGCAGGCCGATCACGAACATCACCACAGGCTTATCGAGCTGCGCCGTGAAGCGGCCGTCGAAGATTCCGCTCATGGTCTTCCTCACGCCTTGCTGGCCGTGCCCCAGTAATTGAACCCGGCGAAGCGCGGCGTTCCGGGCAGGTACATCGTTTCCAGGTCGGCGATCTTGAAGCCGCTGACCCGCAGCATCTCGGGAATCGGGCGGCTCAAATGGCAGCCGCCGCTGATGTTCTTCCACACCGGCTCGATGCGCTTCTGCCAGCGCTCGACATCGCCGTCCGGCGCCTTGCCGTGCTCGCAGAAGATCATGGTGCCGTCCGGCTTCAACACGCGGTGCATTTCGGCCAGCGCCGCCATGACATCGGGAATCGTGCACAGCGTATAGGTGACGAGCACGGTGTCGGCGCTGGCATTGTCCAGCGGTATCTGTTCGCCGCCGAGGTCGAGATATTCGATCGGGAACGACACCTTGCTCGCGCGGCCGGCGGCCTTGGCGCGCATCTCACGCGAAGGTTCCAGCGCCCACAACTGCGAAACCCTGGCCGGATCATAGAACGGCAGGTTATGGCCCGCGCCGAAGCCGATTTCGAGCACGCGGCCGCTCGCGCGCGGCACCACCTTCCGGCGCTGATAGGTCATGGGCTTGGCGCTCATCACCTTGTTCAGCAACGGCGGCAGAATAAAGCGGTCGTAAAGTCCCATTGGGTTCGTCCCCCCGGCCGAAGATTGGCGCGGTTCGCAGGCATGCACAAGCGCGGCCGGTGGTTTCCCGAAAAGTGGCGTTCCGGCTTTCGGCAGAAACCACGGCCAGCAAAGAGTTCTAGTTTCCGAAGAAGCAGGGCAGGCCGAGCTGGTCGTTCTTCGAGCCCAGCGGGCATTCGTGCTCCATAGGCGCCGCCGGCGCCCGCTTTTTGTCCATCTGCCGCTTCCAGATGGAATCGGACTCCTTGCCGAGGCGCAGCCGGCCCTGGCGCTGGCCCGGTTCGTTCCACTGGTTGCCCAGGCAGTGCGCCAGTTCGCGCTGGGAGAGCGCCTCGTAATGGCCCGCGCTGCAATTGTTCATGTAGCGTCCCAGCGCCCGAAGCCCGTTATAGTCGGAGGTGGGCGGCGCACCCTCGGGCGGGGAAAGCGGTGCGGTGATCGCATGGGGCACGGCCGTCTCGCCTTCCTTCTTCTCTTTGTCCTGCGGCTTGGGCGGCTTGGGCTTTTCGGCGGGGGCAAGCCAGAGCGTGATCGGCAGTTCGCGCAACAGCGGCGGCGGCGTGATGACCACATACGTCGCGCGCAGCAGAAGCCAGATCAGCAGAAGATGAAGCGCCAGAACGGCCGCAATGGCGACTGCCCTGTGCGGGGGCACTGACATTCACGCTCCACTGTTCACCGCCGGGCTCCCACCCGCGCGCATGGGACAGCAAGCGCCGCCGCCGCGCAAGATATCGAAAGAGAATATTTGCCGCTCCGGTTTTGTTTGTGCGATACGGCGTTGGTAGCGGCAGCGCGCCAACCGGGAACTACTTTTCCAGGTGTTTCTCTACGGGCCCTTGTTGCCGTAGATGATGCGATAGATGCAGAACGGCAGATGTGCCGTCTCATCGGCAAAGCAGGGATCCTGGGTGCGCATTTCATGCAGGCGCTGCTCGGCGGGCGTCAGCGCGTCGGAATGCGGCGCCTTGACGATCAGCGCCCGGGTTTGCGCCTCCGGGCCGGGCATGGCGACCAGCTGATGTTTGCAGCGTTCCCGCTGTTGCGGACTTAAGCCGATATTCCCGCACGCGAGCGATTGTCCGATGCCTTGCCAGATCGCGCCATTCAGGCTGCCGCGCGGCATCAGGCCCGGCGGCGGGGTGATGGATTGCCGCCTCTGCGCCCTGGCAGTGGGGGGCTGATGCTTCACGATGGCCGGCCTGGATTTTTGCGGCAGCGTCAGCCACAGCGTAATCGGCAGCTCGCGCGGCGAGAACCGCGCTGCCACCGTGACGAAGTTCGCGCGCGTAAGCAGCCAGATGGAGAGCAGGTGAAGCGCCAGAGCGATGCCAATGGCAACGGCCCTGTGCGGCGATGGCGGCCCCGACATGCGCACTGTGCTGGTCGATGCTCCGCTGCTGCCCGCGACTATGGAACCGTATGCCTGTCTGCCGCGCCATGTGCCGGGCATTGTCATTTGTCAATCATGAAGCGCGGGATGGCGAAGGCTCATGTGTCGCGGCGATATTCCAGCAGGTCGCCGGGCTGGCAGTCGAGGATTTCGCAGATCTTCTCCAGCGTGGCGAAGCGCACGCCCTTCACCTTGCCGGATTTGAGCAGCGAGAGATTGGCTTCGGTGATGCCCACCGCTTCGGCCAGTTCCTTGGAGCGCATCTTGCGCCGGGCCAGCATGACATCGAGATTGACGATGATGGCCATCACACGAAGCTCTCGTTCTCGTCGGCCATGCGCCGCGCTTCGGCCATCACGCGGGCGATCACCAGCACCACGCCGGCCATGAAGAGGAAGGAAAGATCGTTTGAGCCGAGGCCCAGGCTGATCTCGCGATGGCCGGCGCCGCGGTAGAAGCTGAGGATGTAGGAGATCGGTGGCTGACAGAGAATACTCACCAGCACCTGCCAGAACATCAGCGCCGCCACGCGATTGAGATTGCCGAGCGCGGCCACGCTGAACACCTCGCCCTTCGCATAATGCTGGAACAGCCGGTAAAGCTCGATCAGCGCCCAGGCCATGAGCGCGGTGGGAATCATCTCGACCACCAGCGCTGCCAGCCGATAGGCGAAGGGAATGGCGGCAGTGATCGGAACGCCGGTGTGCTCGGTTCTGATCGTGCCCAGCGCGTGGGCCGCATCCGGCATCAGGAAGACGAAGATATCGCCTGCCACGTAAAGGATCGCGCCCAGCAGCGACAGCCGCGCCATGATGCGGCTGGCCTTTGTCAGCTTCAGCGAAACACCCATCGAAAACCTCCGGCTCCTGAAACCGGAGGCTTTTTATCACGGAAAATAATTATCGTAAAATGATAATATTTGACGATATTGTACTTGCCAAAATAGCTACCTTCGCTGGGGGCGTGCCGGGTCATTGTCCGAGGTCGCCAAAGATGCCCACAGATCGGCGGGGAGAAGCCGCCTTGCTTCCGCCAGAAATCCCGCGCGGTAAGTGTCTGACGAAAACCGGAAGGTCACGGTGTTGCCAGATCGCCGCCAATCCTCGTCCTTTGTTCCGCCCCAAGGAATCTGATTGTTTCCAGTTTTCTGGCTGAATTTCGCAAGTGCCCGCAAACATCCCACGACCGCAAGATCGTCGGTCTTGATAGTCACGCTGAACCGGTGATCCGCATGTACGGTCATTTTTGTTCTGGCATTCGGCTTACCTTCCCATCGTCTCCGCATTTAGGGCAACGTGGGTATTCATAGTGGCCTTGGGCATCCTTCATACCGGGATGGCGACCCTCAACCCAGCCGCGATCAAAACCTTCGTAGCTGGTCTCCGTTTGCATCCAATCATTTTCGCGCAGGATTTCCTTGCCGGTTCGACCGCATTTTTCGCAACGCAAGGCGTATTCGTGGGTGTCCCAAGCCATAGATCACTTTCGGCTCTTAGCATCCGGCTTCGCCAAGACAGTCTGTTTGGCGATAGCCTCCCAGCACTTTCTCAAGCCGCTCCTTGCCCTCATTGCATTCGAGGCGCTTGGGAACGGACTCGAAGTCCTAGGTACTTTAGGCCATTTATTATTCCGGTGCGAGGGTGAGCTTGAGCCCGTCCAGCTCCGGCGCGCAGGTGATCTGGCAGCTAAGGCGCGAGTTGGGCTCCACCGCCAGCGCCATGTCGAGCATGTCGGTTTCGGCGTCGGACGGCGCGGACAGTTTCTCGTACCAGCCGCCGTCCACATAGACGTGGCAGGTGGCGCAGGCACAGGCCCCGCCGCATTCGGCGGTGATCGGCAGGCCCGCATCGCGCAGGATTTCCATCACGGTCCAGCCGTCGCGGCCTTCGAGTACGTGTTCCTTGCCGTCGCGGTCCTTGGCGTAGATCTTCATGTCGGTCACGAGTTCCTTTGGCTCTGTCTGGTTGGTACGAAGCCTCAGGCCACGCCGAGCTTCTTCTGCAGGTTGGAGGACGAGGTGGTGTACTGGAAGCGCAGCTTGTCGTTGGGCCGCGCGATATGGAACGCAGCTTGCGCCATCAGCGCCGCTTCATGGAAGCCCGAGAGGATCAGCTTGAGCTTGCCGGTGTAGCTGTTGATGTCGCCGATGGCGAAGATGCCGGGCGTTTCGCTTTCGAAGCGCGCGGTGTCCACCGGGATCAGGTTTTCGTGCAGGTTCAGGCCGAATTCGGCGATGGGGCCGAGCTTCATGGTCAGGCCGAAGAAGGGCAGGAAGGTATCGCAGTCGTGGCGCCATTCCTTCTTGTCCGCGCCGGCCAGCGTCGCCGCTTCAAGCTGTCCGTTGTCGCCATGCAGCGCCTTCACGCTGGCGACATGGAACTTGATCTTGCCGGCGGCTTCCAGCTCGCGCATCTGGTTGACGCTGTGCTGGTTGGCGCGGAAGCCGTCGCGGTGATGCACCAGCGTCAGCGAGTTGGCGACCGGCGCCAGGTTGATCGTCCAGTCGAGCGCGGAATCGCCGCCGCCGGCGATCAGCACGTTCTTGCCGCGGAAATTCTCCATCTTGCGCACGGCGTAGAACACGCTCTTGCCTTCATAGGCTTCGATGCCGGGAATGGGCGGGCGCTTGGGCACGAAGCTGCCGCCGCCCGCGGCGATCACCAGCACCGGGGCGATGATCTCGGTGCCCGCATCGGTGGAGAGTTTCCAGCGTCCGTCGGGCAGCTTGGTCAGCGCGCTGGCCATCTCGCTGAAATGGAACTGCGCATTGAACGGCTTGATCTGTTCCATCAGCCGGTCGGTCAGCTCCTGGCCGGTGACGATGGGCAGGCCCGGAATGTCGTAGATCGGCTTTTCGGGGTAAAGCTCGGTGCACTGCCCGCCGGGCCGGTCGAGGATGTCGACCAGGTGGCACTTGAGGTCCAGAAGACCCAGCTCGAACACCGCGAACAGCCCGATGGGCCCCGCGCCGACGATTGCGACATCCGTTTCGATTGGCGTGCTCATGTCCTATTCCACACTCCGACTTCGTATGAATAAGAAAACTTACATCTTTATATGTATAAACTGGCCTCGGGGCAATGGCCCTTTGGCGTGATTTCCAGTTCGGCGCGATCCATTCGCAGCTTGCGACCCTCTCTCAACTCCTTCAGATAGGGAACGCTTTAGCTGCGGACCACGACATGGATCAAACGACTTCAGGATGGTCAGGGCGAGAAGTCGCACCGGCGGCGTGCCGCACCATGCCCGAACTGCGCGCCCAGATCGATCGGCTGGACCGGGTGCTGGTGCGGCTGATCGCCGAACGCCAGCGCTATATCGAACGCGCAGCCGAAATCAAAGAGACTCGCGACACTGTGCGCGACGAAGCCCGGGTCGAGGACGTGATTGCCAAGGTGCTGGACGAGGCCGGCCGGGCCGGGCTGTCGCCCGCAATCGCCGAGCCGGTCTGGCGGCTGCTGGTGGAGTGCTCCATCGCCCACGAATTTGCCGCCTTCGACGCTCGTCCGAAGGCTCAGCGGTCCAGATAGGCCTCGATGAACAGCTGCACGGCGTGGGCGCGGTTCGAAAGGGCGTGCAGCGCCTTGAGCGCCTGCTGGGCGCTCGCCGCGGGCACCGTTTCGACCTCGGCGGCGGCGTCGGCCATAGCGAAGGCCCCGATGCCGCGGGCCGCGCCCTTGAGCGAATGGGCGGTGGCGTACCAGTTCTTCTGGTCGCCCGTATCGAGGGCGCTCTTGAGCTGGACCATCAGCTTGGCTGCCTGATCCACAAATAGTTGAAGCACCTCGGCGTTCAACGCCGCATCGCCGCCCGTATAGGTCGAAAGATGCGCCAGATCGACCGGGCGCGCACCGGCTGCCGGCATGGTCAGCCTCCCTTAGAAACCGGCAAGAGCGTGCCACGGCAGGGCTCAAGGCGCCGTTAACGGCCTCGCCTCAGATCGGCACGGCGCCGCCGGGGAGCGGCGAAACCCCGAAAATATGCGCATGGGCAAACAGCACGATGAGGAACAGCGCCATCGCCGCCCAGAAGCGCCAGCCGAAGCTCTCCGAAAGCTTCAGGCCGGTGCGGCCGGCCAGCACCGCGCCGAAGGGGAGGTTGGAGGTTTTGGCGGCAAAACCCTCCCAGGCCGCCCCCATCTTGCGGGTGCGCTTGGCGTCGATGGAAAAGGTGCCGAACAGCGCCAGCAGGAAGAACCCGCCGAAGAATATCACCGAGGCCTCGTCGCCATTGGCGGCGGTATGGAACGCCGCCCACAGCATCACGCCCCACAGAAAGGGATGGCGGGTGATGCGCAGCACACCCTGCACCGTGGTTTCCCTGGCCGCGGCGGCTTCCTGCTGCACCGAAGTCGGATTGGGCAGCAGCAGGCCCTGCACGCCCAGAAAGAACGCCAAGGCCACTATGGGCAGGCCGAGGTCGTGCACGCCTTGGCCGAGCTGGTAGAGATAAGGATCGGCGGCGCTGCCGGGCGTGGCGCCGGCGGCGTTATAGGCCATCATCAGCCAGGCGATGGCCGCGATGCTGGCCAGCGAGAACAGGCCGAGATAGGGCCGCTCGCCAATGGCGCCGGTAATCGCATCGCGCACCCGCGTACCCGCTATCAGCAGATGAAGCCCCAGAAAGACGGCCACTGCCGCCATCAGCATCGCCATCATGCCCTCCCTGCGCGCTGCATTTCGAAGTGGCAGAGTCTCACGCCATCGCCCCGGGCGGCAAGCCGGGGTGGGGGCTCCGTCCACGGAAGAGTTCGGCCGTTTTGCTCGCCGCGGGCGGAACTTAAGGTTAAGCTCGACGCGCAGCCCTGAGCGAGGCAGAGCATGGCGACTTTCGGAACAGAGCGGAACGGCGGCGAGCGCACCTCGAACGAACGCGGCCAGCCCGTCCTTTTGCAGGCGGCCGATGCCCAGGGGGACGAGCGCCAGCGGGTCAAGCCTGCTGCCGCGGCGCCTTCCGGGGTCTTTCCCATCGGTTTCGCGGCCATTCTGGGCGCGCTGTGGCTGGGGGCCGCCGCGGCCTATGCGGTGGGCTATTTCGGCCCGACCGGGTTCGCGCGGCTTTCCGCCGCCCAGATCGCGCTGATGGTGTTTGCCGGGATCGCGCCGCCGCTGTTCCTGATCGCCGGGGCCTGGGCCTTTGCCCGCGGTCAGGCGATGGGCGCCGCCGCCGAGGCGCTGGCCGAGGTCACCGACCGTCTGTTCTCTGCCGACGAGACGGCCTCGCGCACCGCCGCGCGGCTGGGCCGGGCCGTGCGCCGCGAGCTGGACGCCCTGAATGTGGGGCTGGACGGGGCCTTCACCCGCTTGCGCGCGCTCGAAAGCGTGCTCGAAAACCAGATCGCCGCCATCGACGAAGCCGGCGCGCGGGTGGACGTGCGCGCCGATGCCGTGGCCGCGCGCCTGACCGGCGAGCGCGAACGCATCGATGGGGTGGCCACCACGCTGGCCGACGCCGCCGCGCGGGCCAGCGAAGTGGTGGCGGGCCGCGCCGCCCAGCTCAAGGCCACCATCGAATCGGCCGAAGGTGCGCTCAAAACGGCGGGCCAGTCGCTGGATGCGCAGGCGGCCAATTTCCGCACCGCCGCCAATGCCGCCGCCGAGGCGCCGCACAATATCGCCGTGGAACTCGACCGTCAGGCCAAGCGGATCGAAACCGTGTCGGATGCGGCGATGGCGCGGGCCGAATTCGTGCTCGGCCGGCATGAGCGTCACCGCGCGGCGATGAACGAACTGGTCACCAGGCTGAAGGACGACAGCGCCAATTTCGAAACGGTGCTGGGCAAGCAGCGCGCCGATCTTGAAGAGGCCATCGGGGCGCTCAACGCCCAGGCGGAGAATTTCGAATCCACCGCTGCCGACGCGCAGCGCAATATCGAATCCTTGATGGCGCAGGCTGCCGCGCGCGCCACCCAGCTCACTGCCGGCTTCGCACGCGAGGCCGACCGCCTCAAGGAAGAAAGCGAAGCCGCCGCCGCCGCGCTCGCGCGGCTGGTCGATTCGCTGCACGAGGCGGGCGCCAGCGCCCAGGTGCTGATCGGCGAGACGGCCTCCGAAGCCAAGTCGAACGCCAAGGCTCTGGTGGGCGAGGCGATGGCCGAATGCCAGCGGCTGCTGGCGGCCTCGGGCGATCTCGCTGCCGAAGCGGGCGAGATCAAGGACACGCTGGCCAAGACGGTGGAGGAAGTGGAGCGTCATCTGCTCGCCCTGCCCGGCGTGGCGCAGCAGGAAGCCGCGCGCGTGCGCGAGATGGTGCGCGCCGAGACCGACGAGATTCTCGATCTCTCCGCCCGCACGCTTTCCACCATCCATGCGCGCAACGCCATGCGCGGCGCGCCGCGCCTGCCCGCGCGCGAAGCGGCGCCGGAGGAACCGGAAGCCGAAGGTCTGCTGCGCCTGGCCCGCAAGCTGACGCAGCGCCCGCGCCGCAAGGACGAAGGCAAGGCGTGGGAGATGAGCACGCTGCTGGCCGCGGCCGAGGATGGCGAAGCGGCCAAGCAGCGTAGTCTGAAACCGGCCGCCGCCGCCGCGATGGGCGCACTGCAGGCGGCACTGGCCGATCTGGCCGTCGATCTGGACGCCATCGCCGAGGAGTTGACGCTGGGCGACGAGGAATGGCGCCGCTATCTGGCGGGCGACCGTTCGGTGTTCGCGCGGCGGCTGGCGCAGGCCATCGACAACGACGTGGTCAACCGCACCGCGATCCTCTATCGCGAGGATGCGCGCTTCCGCGATGCCGCCAACACCTACATGCAGGAATTCGAAACCCTGCTCGCGCGCGCCCATGAAAGCGACGGCGGCGGTCTGCTGGCGTCCTCGCTGCTCAGCGCCGATACGGGCAAGATCTACCTCGCCATCGCCTACGCGCTGGGGCGGCTATCGTAGGCGGTTCAGCCGCGCGGCGTAGAAGCCGTCCATGCCGCCTTGTTCGGCCAGGTGGCAGGGCAGCGTGCGCAGGTCGCCCTCTTCGCTGAGCAGCTCCGCCATGCCGAAAACCTCGGATGGTAAAACCGGAACGCGCGCGAAATCGTCGTTGCGCGCCAGGAAGGCGGCGATCTGTTCGGCGCCTTCCTCCGGCTCCAGCGAACAGACGGCGAAAACCAGCGTGCCGCCGGGCACCACCATCTGCGCTGCCGCATCGAGCAGTTCTGACGCCGCATCGGCGCATTGAGTGACGTCGGCCGCGCTCTTGATCCACGGCAGTTCGGGATGGCGCCGGACCGTCCCGGTGGCGCTGCACGGCGCATCCAGCAGCACGAAGGGCGCGAGACTGTCGGGCACGTAGTCGCGCATGTCCGCTTCGACGCATTCGGCTTCGAGATGCAGGCGTGCGAGATTCTCCTTCAGCCGCGCCATGCGCTCGGGCTCGCGCTCGACGGTGGTGACGCATGCGCCCAGCGCGGCCAGTTCCGCCGTCTTGCCGCCGGGCGCTGCGCAAAGCTCGATCACGCGCGCACCCTTCACCTCGCCTAGCAGGCGCACCGGCAGCGTGGCGGCGAAATCCTGCACCCACCAGGCGCCATCCGCATAGCCGGGCAGGGCATCGACGCGCGAAGGGTCATTCAGACGCAGCACGCCGCCAGGCAAGGCGATCGCGCCCTCGATTTCCATCGCTGTTTTCGTCATCAGGTCGAGCGGCGCGGGCTTCAGATGCGCCGCCGCGATGGCGCGCGCCATTTCTTCGCCATAGGTTCCGCACCAGCGCGGCCACAGCCAGTCCGGTGTGTTGAGGCGCACGGCATCCTGCGTGGCGATCACATCCTTGCCTTCGCGCGCCACGCGGCGCAGCACGGCGTTGATCAGCGGCTTGAAGTGCCTGGCCTTGGCATCCTTGGCGGCGAGGCGATTGGCGGCATCGACGGCCGCATGCGCGGGCACATCGAGGAACAACAGTTCGCACGCCCCCGCCATCAAGAGTTCCAGCGTCGGCCCGGCCTTGTGCGGCGGCGGCGCCTTGGGCACGAAGGCGCGGATCAGTGCTTCGAGCTGGCCGAGGCGGCGCAGCGTCTCGCCAGCGATGGCGCGGGCAAAGCCGGCATCGCGCGGCGGTAATTCCGCTGCCGACAAAACATGTGCCAGCGCGGCATCGAGCGGGCGGCGCCTGCGCAGCACCTCGCCTAGGATGTCGAGCGCCGCCTGCCGCGCGGCCAATCCGGCCTGAACCTGGCTCATCCCCAGGGCCGGGGCGTGGGCGCAGCCTGCCCCATTTGCTGCGCGATCTGCTTCAGCCGGGCGATGCGTTCGTCCGTAGACGGATGGCTGGCGAACAGCCCGGCGAAATTGCCGTGCAGCGGATTGACGATGAACAGATGCGCGGTGGCGGGATTGGCGTCGGCGGCGGGATTGTCGATGCGCTGCGCGGCCGCCTCGATGCGACCGAGCGCCGAGGCCAGCCACAGCGGCCGGCCGGAGATTTCCGCGCCCATGCGATCCGCCTCGAATTCGCGCGTGCGGCTGATGGCCATCTGCACCAGCATCGCCGCGATCGGCGCCAGAATGGAAACCAGCAGCACGCCGACGAAACCCAGCGGGTTGTTGCGGTTGTTGCCGCCGCCGCCAAACGCACCCAGGAAGAAGGCGAAATTGGCCAGCATCGACACCGCGCCCGCCACGGTGGCGGTGAGCGTCATGGTGAGGGTGTCGTGGTTCTTCACGTGGCCGAGTTCATGCGCCAGCACGCCGGCCAGCTCCTCGTTGTTGACCTGCCGCAGCAAGCCGCTGGTGACACAGACCGCCGCATGCTCGGGATTGCGGCCGGTGGCGAAGGCGTTGGGCTGGGGATTGTCCACGATGCAGACCCGCGGCATCGGCAGGGCCGCATTGCCCGCGAGCTGCCGCACGATATGGACAAGGTCGGGGGCGGCGTTCTCGTCCACTTCCCGCGCGCCATACATGGCGAGCACCACGCGGTCCGAATTCCAGTAGGCGAACAGGTTGCTGCCCGCCGCGAACAGGAAGGCGATCAGCATACCCGTGCCGCCGCCGAGGGCATAGCCCACGGCGAGGAACAGGCCGGTCATGGCGGCCATCAGCATTCCGGTACGCAGGGTATTCATGGTAAGCGGTCCACAGGTGACAGCCTGAGAGATGTGGCCTCTGGCGGTATCCGTCAAGGACGCAGGGACTTTAACAGCGATGGCAGCGAAGAAATCCGCGAAGGCGGTAAAAAAGGCCAAAGAGGCGGAAATCCGCGAGCGGATCAAAGCGGCAGGCGAGCGCGCCCGTGCCGAGGCCGAAGCCCGCCGCGCTGCAGAGCCCCTAGAATCAGAAAGGCCAAAGGAATTGGGCGGCCGCGACGGTCCCGAGCCCACCCGCTTCGGCGACTGGGAGAAGAAGGGCATCGTCTCGGATTTCTGAGCGCGGCGATCCAGGGCGCGACCTTGGCGCCCCTTGATCCGGCCCGTTGCGAGGTCCATGTAACTCTCAAGAGTTGGAGCTGCTCCAAAGTGGGAGCGGCTGGAGGCAAGTGATGTTCATCCAGACTGAGTCGACACCGAACCCTGCCACGCTGAAGTTCATTCCCGGCCGCGCGGTGATGGGCGAAGGCGCCGTGGCCGATTTTCCCGATGCCGGTGCGGCGGCCCGTTCGCCGCTGGCCGTGGCCCTGTTTGCGCTGCCGGAAGTGTCGCGGGTGTTCTTCGGGGCGGATTTCATCTCCGTCACCAAGAAGGCCGGCGAGTGGCAGCACCTGAAGCCGTCGGTGCTGGGCGTCATCATGGATCACTTCACGCACGACCTGCCGCTGATCGAAGGCGGCGCGGCCGAGGTGGAGGCCGAACAGGCCTACAGCGAGGAAGAGGCCCAGATCGTCGAGCAGATCAAGGAACTGATCGAAACGCGCGTGCGCCCGGCCGTGGCCAATGACGGTGGCGACATCATCTTCAAGGCCTATGACGTCGCCACCGGCGTGGTTTCGCTGCACATGCGCGGTTCCTGCGCCGGCTGTCCGTCCTCGACCATGACGCTCAAGAACGGTATCGAGAACCTCTTGCGTCACTATGTGCCGGAAGTGAGCGCCGTCGAAGCGGTCTGATCGCCCCGGCTGATTGCGGCGAACCGGCAGCGCTTCTATTTTCCAGGCGAACGCGATTCGAAATGGGAGCGGCTCATGCCCGATGCCAGCCATGCCGTAAATGACGAAGCTCTTGACCGGATCTTCCGGTCGGCGCGCACGCACAATGCCTGGCAGGACCGGAAGGTCAGCCCGGCGCTGCTGATGGCGCTATACGATCTGATGCGCATGGCGCCGACCAGCGCCAATTCGTCGCCGCTGCGCATCGTCTTCGTCACTTCGCCCGAAGCCAAGGCACGGCTGAAGCCGTTGCTGTCGCCCGGCAATGTGGACAAGACCATGAGCGCGCCCGTCACCGCCATTCTGGCGCACGACCTGAAATTCGCCGACCTGCTGCCCAGGCTCTTTCCGCAGAAGCCGGACATGAAGAACGCTTTTGCCGATCCCAAGGTCGCGGAGGTTTCCGCCTTCCGCAACGCTACGCTGCAGGGCGGTTATTTCATCCTGGCGGCGCGCGCGCTGGGGCTGGATTGCGGGCCGATGTCGGGCTTCAACAATGCCGGCGTCGACAAGGAGTTCTTCCTCGAAGGCACGGTGAAATCGAACTTCCTGTGCAATCTCGGCTACGGCGTGCCCGAGGCGCTGTTCCCGCGCAACCCCAGGCTTTCCTTCGACGAAGCCTGCAAGATCGTCTAGGCGCGCGGGTGAAGATTCTCGCCGTCGATACGGCATTGGGCGCCTGTTCGGTCGCGGTGCTCGACGGCGAAACGGTGCTGGCGCATCGCTTCGAACCGATGGAGCGCGGCCATGCCGAAGCGCTGGCGCCGATGGTCGAAGTGGCGATGACCGAAAGCGGGTTGCCGTTCGCCGCGCTGGAGCGTCTGGCGGTGACGACCGGCCCCGGCACCTTCACCGGTCAGCGCGTCGGGCTCGCCTTCATGCGCGGCCTGCGCCTGGCGCTGAAGTTGCCGCTCGTCGGCATCACCACGCTGGCGGCGATGGCCCATCAGGCGATGGCCGAAACGGGCGCCAAGCAAGCCGTCGCATTGCACGATGCCAGGCGCGACGAGGTCTATGCCGAAATGATTCCGGGATTCGCCCCCAGCCTTCTCAAGCGGGATGACGTCGTCGAATCAGTGGCGCGCGCGGCCGGTACCGGCCCGCTGGCGCTGGCTGGAACGGCGGCCGCGGATTTTCTGGCACCCCTCCGGGTACGGAAAATTGACGCAGCCCTCTGCCCGGTGCGCCATCCCGATGCGTTGTGGGTAGCACGGCTGGCGCTGGCCGCACCGGCGCCGGACGGGCCGCCGCGGCCGCTTTATCTGCGCGCGCCGGACGCGCGCTTGCCGTCCGCGCCGGCGGCGTGACACCATGAATCTCCGCACCGTGGCCTCCGCCGATGCGAGCCTGTTGGCCGGGCTGCATGCGGCCTGCTTTGCCGAGGGCTGGTCTGCCGCGGCCATCTCAGGCCTCCTGTCAGCGCCGGGGGCCTTTGCTTTTCTTGGGGAAATCGAGGGGATTGCCGCAGGATTTGTGCTGGCACGGACGGCGGCGGACGAAGCGGAAATCCTCACGCTGGCCGTTGCACCGGACTTCCGGCGCCGGGGCCTGGCCCGGGCGCTGCTGCGCGCGGCCGCAGCAGAGGCGGCAAAACGCAGGGCTGCGGTGCTTTTTCTGGAGGTCGACAGCGAAAATATCGCTGCCCGGGAACTTTATGATGCGTTGGGCTTTGCCGAAGTCGGCCGCCGTGGTGCATATTACGCCCGCAAAGGCACCCGAGCCGGTGACGCCCTGACCTTGAAGCTGACCTTGTAAAGGATTGTGGCGGCGACGCCATTACACTTGGGTAATGCCATAGAATACGCTAGGACTTGGTTTTACGAGGCACCAACTCAGGAAGCATCTGCCGTGACGCGTATTGAACATCTGTGCGTCGAAAAAGGCCTCCGCATGACCGACCAGCGCCGGGTCATTGCGCGCGTTTTGTCCGACGCGGCCGACCACCCCGACGCGGAAGAACTCTATCGCCGCGCTTCGGCCATCGATCCGCATATCTCGATCGCCACCGTCTATCGGACCGTGAAGCTGTTCGAAGATGCCGGCATCCTCGAGCGCCACGACTTCCGCGACGGCCGCTCGCGCTACGAGGAAGTGTCCGAGGATCATCACGATCATCTGATCGACATCCAGACCGGCAAGGTGATCGAGTTCCACAGCGACGAGATCGAGAAACTCCAGCGCCGCATGGCCGAGGAGCTTGGCTTCGAGCTGGTGGATCATCGCCTCGAGCTTTATGGCGTGCGCAGATCGGGCAAGCCGCAAGGCGGAAACTGAGGGCGCATGCAGTCGCTGCGTGCCGGCGCACTTCTGTTTGTCTTCGTGGTCGTGACGCTGTGCCTGATTCCCTATCAGGCCTTGCTGCTGCGCTTCGGGCTGCCCGGGCGGAAAACCTTTCCGCAGCGCTATCACCGTTTTCTGTGCCGGCTGTTCGGCATCCGGCTCTCCGTCACCGGCACTCCGGTCCAGGGCGAGGGTGTGCTGATGGTGGCCAACCACACATCCTGGCTCGACATCCTGGTGCTGTCGGCGGTGGCGCGGGTGTCGTTCGTCGCCAAGGCCGAGGTGCGCAGCTGGCCGTTCTTCTCGACGCTGGCGAAGTTGCAGGAAACCGTCTTCGTCGATCGTGTGCGCCGCAGCCAGACCGGCGAAGCGCGCGACCATATCCGCGAACGGCTGCAGGCCGGCGACGCGCTGGTGCTGTTTCCGGAGGGCACCTCCAGCGATGGCAACAAGGTGCAGCCCTTCAAGAGTGCGCTGATGGGCGCGGCCGAGGCGCGGATGGATACGGGCGCGGGCGGCGCGGTCCGCCATGTCCCGGTGCAGCCGGTTTCGGTCGCCTATGTCGGCGTGCACGGGCTGCCGATGGGCCGTGAGTTCCGCCCGCTCTATGCCTGGTATGGCGACATGGAGCTGGTGCCGCACCTCTGGGAGGCGCTGCAGACCGGCCCCATCGAGGTGGTGATCGAGTTCCACCCGCCGCTTACCGTCGATTCCACGGGTGGGCGCAAGGCCTTGGCAACGCTGAGCGAATCCATCGTCCGGCGGGCCCAGGCCCGCGCCCTGGCCGGGCTGGCGCCGGTGGCGGACGCCGGCGGCGCGACTGTCCTGGAGGCCGAGGGCCTTGCCGAAGCCGCGGCCTGACCGGCGCGATGCCGCCATCAAGGTTTGCGCGAGGGGCGCCATCGCCCCTATAACCCGGCCCCTCAGGAGCAATTCCAGGCGAAGTGGAGGCCGGTTCGCCGTCCGGAATTGCGACCAGACAGAAAGTGCCGCGTCCGAAGGATCATGAAGAAGCTCTTCATCAAGACCTATGGCTGCCAGATGAACGTCTACGATTCCGCCCGCATGGCGGATCTGCTGGCGCCGCTCGGCTATGCCCCGGCCGAAGCACCGGACGGCGCGGACATGGTGATCCTCAACACCTGTCATATCCGCGAGAAGGCGGCCGAGAAGGTCTATTCCGAGCTGGGGCGCCTCAAGCATCTCAAGGAAGAAAAGGCCGAGGCTGGCGGCCGCATGGTGATCGCCGTGGCCGGCTGCGTGGCCCAGGCCGAAGGCGAGGAGATCGTGGCGCGCCAGCCCGCGGTGGATATCGTGGTCGGCCCGCAATCCTATCACCGCCTGCCGGAGATGATCGCGAAGATCGCGCGTGGCACCGGCCATGCGCTGGAAACCGAATTTCCGGCCGTGGACAAGTTCGACTCCCTGCCCGACGAAAGCCGCGCGCCCGGCCCCGCCGCCTTCCTCACCGTTCAGGAAGGTTGCGACAAGTTCTGCACCTTCTGCGTGGTGCCCTATACGCGCGGCGCTGAGTTCTCCCGGCCGGCAGCGCAGGTGCTGAACGAGGCGCGCCGCCTGGTGTCGCTCGGCGCGCGCGAGATCACGCTGCTCGGCCAGAACGTCAATGCCTATGCGGGCGAAGGGCCGGACGGCAAGGACTGGTCGCTCGCCCGGCTCATCCGTGAATTGGCCGGGATCGACGGGCTTGCCCGTCTGCGCTTCACCACGTCCCATCCGCGCGACATGCGCGATGATCTGATCGCGGCGCACGGCGAGGTGCCGCAACTGATGCCGTACCTGCATCTGCCGATCCAGTCGGGCTCGGATGCGATCCTCGAAGCCATGAACCGCGGCCACCAGGCGGCAGATTATCTGCGGCTGGTCGCGCGCATCCGCGCGGCGCGGCCGGACCTGGCGCTGTCGTCCGATTTCATTGTCGGCTTTCCGGGCGAAACGGATGCCGATTTCCGCGCCACCATGAAGCTGGTGGAAGAGGTGAATTACGCGCAGGCCTTTTCCTTCAAATACAGCCCGCGCCCCGGCACGCCCGCCTCCACCGCCGCGCGGCAGGTGCCCGAAGACGTGAAGTCCGCGCGGCTCTTGGAACTGCAGGCGCTGCTCGCCGCGCAGCAGGGCGCGTTCAATGCGTCCTGCGCGGGCCGCGTGATGGACGTGCTGTTCGAAAAGCCCGGCCGCAAGGCGGGGCAGGCGGTGGGCCGCAGCCCCTATCTGCAGCCCGTGCATGTCGATGGTGCAGGCGATCTGATCGGGCAAATTCGCACGGTGCGCATCGCCGAGGTGCTGTCCAATTCCTTGCGCGGCGCATGGCTGCGCGAGGATGCCTGCGTCAGCGAGGCGGCCGAGTGAGCGCGGGCAAACCTTCGCGCAAGGGCGCGGTATCGGTACGCAAGACCGCGAACGAGCATGTGACGCTGGAATTTCCCGACAATGCCATTCTCGCCGCGCTCTGCGGCGCGCATCAGAAGAATCTCGTGCGTATCGAGCAGAAGCTGGCGGTGCGCGCGGCGATGCGCGGCAATCTGGTGTCGATCGAAGGGCCGCTCGACGCGCGCGAACAGGCCGCCGCCGTGCTGCGCGCGCTTTATGCGCGCATCGAGGCAGGCGAACAGGCCGATGTCGCCGAGGTCGATGCCGAAATCCGCTTCGCCACGCATGAGCGCCCCGGCCTGCCCGGCGGCGATTTCGGTGTGCCGTCCTTGAAGACGGCGTCGTCCCGCATCGTGCGCGCGCGCTCGCCGGCGCAGTCCGCCTATCTCGACTTGATGCGCACGCATCCCTTGGTGTTCGGCGTTGGCCCGGCGGGCACGGGCAAGACTTATCTGGCCGCGGCATTCGGCGCGCACCTGCTTTACGAGCGGCGGATCGAGCGGCTGATCCTCTCGCGCCCGGCGCTGGAAGCGGGCGAGCGCCTCGGCTTCCTGCCCGGCGACATCCGCGAGAAGATCGATCCCTATCTGCGGCCGCTCTACGATGCCCTGTTCGACGTGATGGGCGATCAGTGCCTCAAGCTGATGGAAACCGGCGTCATCGAAGTGGCGCCGCTCGCCTTCATGCGCGGGCGCACGCTGGCCCGCGCCTTCGTCATTCTCGATGAAGCGCAGAATTGCAGCTCGGCGCAGATGCGCATGTTCCTGACGCGGCTGGGCGAGGATTCGCGCATGGTGGTGGCCGGCGATTCGACGCAGAGCGACCTGCCCGGCGGCCGCGCCGAAGGGCTGGTCGAGGCGCTGGAGACTCTTTCCGGCGTCGAAGGCGTGGCGGTGGCCCGCTTCTCCGACAAGGACGTGGTGCGCCATCCCCTCGTCACCCGCATCGTGCGCGCCTATGGCGAGAAGCCGAAGAGGGGCGGCGGATGACGGCGGCCCGCATCGAGATCGTCGCCGAGGCGCCGGCCTGGCGGGAGGCGGCGCGCGAACTGAAGCCGTTGCTGCGCAAGGCCGCGCGCCTGGCCCTGAAGCGCGGCGGTCGCAGCGGCGCCTTTACCATCCTGTTGGCCGATGACGCGGCGCTGCGCCGGCTCAACCGCCAGTTCCGGGGCAAGGACCAGCCGACCAACGTGCTCTCCTTCCCGGCAGCGGAAAGTGCCGGGGGCTACCTGGGCGACATCGCCATCGCCGACGGCGTCACCGCGCGCGAGGCCGGCGAGGCCGGGAAAACCCTCTGCGATCACGCCGTCCATCTGGTGGTGCATGGCGTTTTGCATCTTCTGGGGTACGATCACCAGAGCGCAGCCGAGGCGAAGGTCATGGAGCCGCTGGAAACCGCCATCCTCTCCGAACTGGGCATTGCCGACCCCTATCAGGCGAAGCGGGCCTAAGGCGCCGATGTCCGATCCCGACCCGTCTCAAACCAGCAACGGCGCGGAGTCATCGCGCCATACCTCGCTCTTGAAGCGTCTGTCGATGGCGCTGCGTGGTGAAAGCGCTACCAAGTCGATCCGCGAAAGCCTCGAAGAGGTGATCGAGGAAAGCGAGCGCAGCGCCGATACCGAGCTGTTGCCGCAGGAACGGGTGATGCTCGCCAATCTGCTGCGCTTCGGCGAGCTGCGGGTGGACGACGTGATGGTACCGCGCGCCGATATCGTGGCGGTGGAGGAAACCACCTCGCTCTGCGATCTGGTCAGGATTTTCCGCGAGGCGCAGCATTCGCGCCTGCCGCTCTATCGCGAGACGCTGGACGATCCCACCGGTCTCATCCACATCAAGGATGTGCTGGCGCTGGTGGAGACAGGGCCGGACGGGCTGCTGCGCTGGCCCGAAGCGCCGATCACCAAGGTCAAGCGCGAGCTGCTGTTCGTGCCGCCCTCCATGCCGGCGCGCGAGCTGCTGCTCAAGATGCAGACCACCCACATGCACCTGGCTCTCGTGATCGACGAATACGGCGGCACCGATGGCCTGGTTTCCATCGAAGACCTGGTGGAGGAGATCGTCGGCGATATCGACGACGAGCACGATATCGAGGAAGCCCCGCAGCTGCGCGCGCTGCCGAACGGCGCCTATGAGGCTGATGCGCGCCTCGATCTCGAGGACTTCAAGGAGCAGACCGGCATCGCGCTGGCCCCGGCCGATCCCGACGAGGAAGTCGATACGCTGGGCGGGCTGGTGGCGTCGCTGCTCGGCCGCCTGCCCCAGCGCGGCGAGATCGTACCCTGCCCCAGGGGCTATGAGTTCGAGGTGCTGGAGGCCGATCCGCGCCGCGTCAAGCGTTTGCGCATCCGCCCGTCTACGCCGTCAACGGAAACCACCTGAGTGATGGCGATACTCGATACGCTGGCGCGCAGCCTAGCCAACGCAGCAGCTTTCGTGCGCGCGCTCAGCGGCTGGCGGCGGTTTCTCTTTGCCGTCGTCATCGGCCTGTTGTCGGCGCTGGCCTTCGCGCCATTCGGCGTCTTTCCGTTCCTGCTGATCGGTTTCGCCGTGCTGGTGCTCTTCATCGACGGCGCGAACGAGCGCCCGCATCCCATACGCAATGCCGCCTTCGCCGGCTGGGCTTTCGGTTTCGGCCATTTCCTCGCCGGGCTCTACTGGGTGGCCTATGCCTTCATGGTCGATCCCAGCGCGCATGAATGGCAGATCCCCTTCGTGCTCGCGCTGTTTCCGGGCGGGCTGGCACTGTTCCCGGCCCTGGCCTCTGCGGTATCGGCGGCACTGTGGCACAAGGGCTTTGGGCGCGTCTTCCTCTTCGCCATCGCCTATGGCTGCGCCGAATGGCTGCGCGGCCACATCCTCACCGGCTTTCCCTGGAACCTGCCGGCCTATGGCTGGGCGGCCTCGCTGGCGGTGCTGCAGAGTGCCAGCGTGATCGGCTCCTACGGTCTTTCCCTGCTCACCATCCTGTTTGGTGCCTCGCTGGCGCTGCTGGGCGAACGCGAGAAGAACGCCTGGATCACGCCCGCGGCGATGAGCCTGCTGTTCGCCGCCATCTGGGCCGGCGGCGCGCTGCGGCTGGCGCTGGAGCCAACGGTGTTTGTGCCCGGCGTGCAGCTCAGGCTGGTGCAGCCCGATGTGCCGCAGGACGAAAAATACCAGCCGCGCTATCTGCTCCGGAACTGGAACCGGCTGCTTGAGCTGTCCCGCGCCGATCATGGGACGAAGCCCAACGTCATCATCTGGCCGGAGGCGGCGCCGCCCTTTCTGCTTAGCCGCTCGCCTGAGGCGCTGGGCGAGATCGCCGCGCTCACGGCAGATAAGGCCGTGCTGATGACGGGGGCGGTGCGCGTGACGTTTGACGAGGCGGCCCGGCGCCACTTCTACAACAGCTTCTACATCTTCGGGCATGAGGGCCGGATCATCGGGACTTACGACAAATCCCACCTCGTGCCCTTCGGCGAATACCTGCCGCTGGCCGGGCTGTTGAAGCGGCTCGGCATCTCCAAGCTGGTCGACAGCCCGGGCAGTTTCACCCCCGGCGGCGGGCCGCACACCTATGTCCTGCCGGGTCTGCCGTCGGTCGGGCCGCTGATCTGCTACGAGGTGATCTTCCCCGGCGCCGTGACAGGCAGGACGCGGCCGGGCTGGCTGGCAAACGTCACCGACGATTCGTGGTTCGGGCCGCCGGGCTCGACCGGGCCGCAGCAGCATCTGCTGACGGCACAGGTGCGGGCCATCGAAGAGGGCCTGCCGATTGCCCGCGCGGCGAATACAGGCATCTCTGCCGTCATCGATCCATTTGGCCGGCTCGTAGCGCGCCTGGGTTCGGGAAAGCTGGGCACGGTGGATGCCGGTCTTCCGGCCGCTCTACCTTCGACTTTATATGTCCATTTTATGGACATGGGATTTCTTGTTTTGCTGTTTGCTTGTGCGGGCATCGTCTACATTGGAATTCGTCTAACGTATCAGCGCATGTGAATAAGCCCTTTCCGTCACGGATAAATCTGGCTAAGTTCCTCGCGCAAAAGGAAATTTGTGGCCACACTGGTGCCAAAAAAACAAGCAAATCCCGTCGACGCCCAGGTCGGAAATCGCGTTCGCCTGCGCCGCATGCTGATCGGCATGAGCCAGGAGAAGCTGGGGGAACTTCTCGGCCTGACCTTCCAGCAGGTTCAGAAATACGAGAAAGGCGTGAACCGCATCGGTGCCGGGCGCCTGTTCCACATCGCGCAGATATTGAGCGTGCCGATCGACTATTTTTATGAGGGCGTGATCGAGGCTGGATCGCGGCAGGCCCCCGGCTTCGCAGAGGAACCAGCGCGCCCGCCGGTGATGGATTTTCTGGCCAGCGGCGAAGGGCTGCAGCTCAGCCTCGCCTTCATGAAGATCAAGGACGCCAAGGTCCGCAAGCGCGTGCTCGATCTGGTGCGCAGCCTCGCCGAAGAAGAGGGCGAAGAAGCCAAGGCCGGATAAGCCAGGGCCTTGTCTGCTTATCCTTTGCGCGAGGCTTTTTCTTCCAGACCGGAGCGGTGCGTGCGCGCGTCGAGCGCGGCATAGACATCGTCCGGCGTCAGCCCCGCCGCCGCCCACAACACCAGCAGATGATAGAGCAGGTCCGCAGACTCGGCGGTCAGTGCGGCATTGTCCTGCGCCACCGCGGCCAGCGCCGTCTCCACGGCCTCCTCGCCCAGCTTCTTGGCGATCTTGAGCTTGCCCTGGGCGAACAGCTTGGCGGTGTAGGACGTCGAAGGATCGGCGTCCCGGCGCGAGGCGACGGTGGCGAAGAGGCGGTCAATGGGGTGCGGCTCGGTCATCGTCGCAATCTAATCCCCAATGTGTGGAACTAGAAACCGAAATTGCGGCGCAAAGCCGTTTCGCCCATAGGCGAGAAGAGAACGGCACGGCTTTCCGCTTCGTGCCGTGCCCAGCGCAGCTCGTAGAATCGTGAAAGCAGGGCCGCACCAAGGGCACCGGCCAGATGCGAGCGACGTTCGCTCCAGTCGAGGCATGTCCGGCACAGCGGGCGCGTGCCGCGCGCCAGCATGGCGGTATCGATCCCGAAATCGGTCATGAAAGCCTGTCCCGCACGCGTGAGGCGCAGCTTGCCCGCCTCGCTGGCGAGGCGGTGGCCGGCGATGAGGGCATCGAGCAACCGCACGCCCAGATCGCCCGCCAGATGGTCGTAGCAGACCCGCGCGTGGCGCAGCGCCGGCTCCTTCGGTCCGGTGCGTGTGCGGCGGCTCTTGGCGGCGATGCCCATCAGCGCCTCGATCGCTTCGGCCACACCGCTGCCGGCCAGCCGGTAATAGGAATGCCGGCCCTGCCTTTGTTGTGCGACGAGACCGGCGTCGCTCAGCTTCGAGAGATGCGAACTCGCGGTTTGCTTGGTGACGCCGGCTTCAAGCGCAAGCTCGCTTGCGGTCAGCGCCGCGCCGCCCATCAGCGCCGTCAGCATATTGGCGCGGCCGGGATCGCCGATCAGGGCCGCCACGCGCGCGATGTCGGGGCCATATCTCATGGTTCGATGATAATCGAACTATCGCATGCGCTCAAGGTGCTATGGAACCGGCGTCCGATAGGAGGCATCCATGATCACCTGCTTCATCCGCTACGAGATCGAACCCTCTGGCCGCGCCGCATTCGAGCGCTATGCCCATGTCTGGAACGAAGTGATACCGCGCTGCGGCGGCGGTCTTATCGGCTATTACGCGCCGCACGAAGGCTCGGCCACCACGGCTTACGGCCTCTACGACATCGGGAATCTGGCAGCCTATGAAGACTATCGTGCGCGGCTGTCCGCCGACCCGCTAGGCCGGGAGAATTTCGAACTCGCCATGCGCGAGAAATTCATCCGTCGCGAAGACCGCATTTTCCTGAAGCGAGTTCCATGATCGCGGTGATCTTCGAGGTCGAGCCGCAACCGGGAAAGCGCGAAGATTATCTCGCCATCGCGGCAGCGTTGCACCGGCTGCTCGAGGAGGTCGACGGGTACATCTCCATAGAGCGCTTTCAGAGTCTTGCGGACGACAACCGGATTCTTTCGCTGTCGTTCTGGCGTGACGAGGATTCGCTTAGACGCTGGCGCAATCTGGAAGCCCACCGTGCCGCACAAGAAAGAGGCCGGGCAGAAATTTTCCGCGATTATCGCCTGCGCATCGCCGATGTGACACGGGATTACGGGCTGTCGGATCGCGCTCAGGCGCCGGCGGACTCACGGGCTGCGCACGGTTAGTTTGCCTGGCCGTCCAAGAGCCGCCGCGCGATCACCTGCGCCTGGATTTCCGCCGCGCCCTCGAAGATGTTGAGGATGCGCGCATCGCACAGCACGCGGCTGACCGGATATTCCAGCGCGAAGCCGTTGCCGCCGTGGATCTGCAGGGCGTTGTCGGCATTGGCCCAGGCCACGCGCGCGGCCAGCAGCTTGGCCATGCCCGCTTCGAGGTCGCAGCGCCGGCCCTCGTCCTTTTCGCGCGCGGCGAAATAGGCGATCTGGCGCGCCACGGCAATCTCCACCGCCATCATCGCCAGCTTGTCGCGCACGCGCGGGAAGGCGAAGATCGGCTTGCCGAACTGCTGGCGCTCCAGCGCGTATTTGAGCCCGAGGTCGAGCGCGCACATGGCCACGCCCACCGCGCGCGCCGCGGTCTGGATGCGCGCCGATTCGAAGGTCTGCATGAGCTGCTTGAAGCCCTGGCCTTCCTCGCTGCCCAGAAGATTGGTTGCTGGCACCTCGAAACCGTCGAAGCCGATCTCGAATTCCTTCATGCCGCGATAGCCGAGCACCTTGATCTCGCCGCCCGTCATGCCCTTGGCGGGGAAAGGTTCGGCGTCCGTGCCGCGCGGCTTTTCGGCCAGCAGCATCGAAAGCCCGCGATAGTCCTTGGTGGCCGGATCGGTGCGCACCAAGAGCGTCATCACGTCGGCGCGGGCGGCATGGGTGATCCAGGTCTTGTTGCCGAAGACCTTGTAAACGTCTCCTTCCTTCACCGCGCGCGTGCGCAGCGAGCCGAGGTCGGAGCCGGTATTGGGCTCGGTGAAGACGGCAGTGGGCAGCTTCTCGCCGCTGGCGATCAGCGGCAGCCAGTGCGCGCGCTGCTCGGCCGTGGCGCCGCACAGGATCAGTTCGGCGGCGATCTCCGAGCGCGTGCCGAGCGAGCCCACGCCGATATAGCCGCGGGAGAGTTCTTCGGACACGACGCACATCGCCGTCTTGGACAGGCCGGCGCCGCCATATTCCTCGGGGATGGTCAGGCCGAAGACGCCCAGCGCACTCATTTCATGAATGACGTCGAGCGGGATCAGCTCGTCCTTGAGGTGCCACTCGTGCGCGTAGGGCGCCACCTTGTCCTGTGCGAAGCGGAAGAACTGCTCGCGCACCATGTTCATGGTGTCGTCCAGGCCCGGATCGCCGAAATACATGGCACCCTGATGCCGCGCGAGATAGTCGCCGATGGCGGCCTTGACCTCCGGCCGCGTGCCGGCGGCGATCAGTTCGCGCACGGTATCGGTATGAAAGCCCGCCAGCTCCTCCTCGCCGAGGCCGAGCGCGGCGGGGCGCACGATCTCGTTCTGGCTCATGGGGATGCCGCCGGCGATCTGCGCCAGGTATTCGCCGAACGCGGCTTCGAGGATCAGCCGCTCGATCTCGCCGCAGCGCTGCTCGCGCTCCAGCTCGCGGGCCCAGCGCAGCATCTGGCGCAACGCCTCGACATAGGTGGCCAGCCAGGCCAGGCCGTGGACCGAGGCCTGGTGCCGCTCGATGGCGGCCGCAGAGAGCTTGCCGTTTTCGCTCACGCGTTCGCGCAAGGAGGACCGGGCCGCGGCAAACATACCCTCGGCGGCAAACACGGCGTCCTCGCAGCGCGCGAGGAGATGGGGAACGGTCGTGCTCATTGTCAGGCCTTCGAGCCTTCCACCACGTCTTCGAAGGTGCGAAGGCCGGGGCGCTGGGCATTCACCAGCACGGCCATGTTGCCGGGCAGGTGCTCGTTCTTCCACATCTTCATGTGGGCGCGCGGAATGTCCTTCCAGGGGAACACTTCGCTCATGCAGGGATCGAGGCGGCGCTCCACCATCAGCCTGTTGGCCTGCGCGGCCTGATAGAGGTTGGCGAAGTGCGAACCCTGGATGCGCTTCTGCCGCATCCAGACATAGCGCGCGTCGAGGGTGAGATTGTAGCCGGTGGTGCCGGCGCAGAACACCACCATGCCGCCGCGCTTCACGACGAGACACGAGACGGGGAAGGTGGACTCGCCGGGATGCTCGAACACCATGTCGACATCGTTGCCCTTGCCGGTGATGTCCCAGATGGCCTTGCCGAACTTGCGCGCTTCCTTGGTCCAGGCATCGTATTCGGGCGTGCCGACCTGGGGCATCTGACCCCAACACTTGAAGTCCTTGCGGTTGATGACGCCTTTGGCACCAAGGCTGAGCACGAATTCGCGCTTGCTCTCGTCCGAGATCACGCCGATGGCATTGGCGCCCGACACGGCGCAAAGCTGCACGGCGAACGAGCCGAGGCCACCGGATGCGCCCCATACCAGCACGTTGTGTCCGGGGCGCAGGATGTGCGGGCGGTGGCCGAAGAACATGCGGTAGGTGGTGGCGAGCGTCAGCGTGTAGCAGGCGCTCTCTTCCCAGGAGAGGTGCTTGGGCCGTTCCATGAGCTGGCGGTCCTGTACGCGCGCGAACTGGGCGAAGGAGCCGTCCGGCGTCTCATAACCCCAGATGCGCTGGCTGGGCGAGAACATCGGATCGCCGCCGTTGCATTCTTCGTCATCGCCGTCGTCCTGATTGCAGTGCACGACCACTTCGTCGCCCACCTTCCAGCGCTTCACCTTCGCGCCCACGGCCCAGACGATGCCCGAAGCATCGGAGCCGGCGATGTGGTACGGATTCTTGTGCCCGTCGATTGGGGAGATCGGCGTGCCCAGCGCCGCCCACACGCCGTTGTAGTTCACGCCCGCCGCCATCACGAGGATGAGCACGTCGTGGGAGTCCAGCTCCCAGGTCGGCACCACCTCCATCTGCATGGAGGTGTCGGGCGGCCCGTGCCGCTCCTTGCGGATGGCCCAGGCATACATGGTCTTCGGGACGTGGCCGAGGGGCGGAATCTCGCCGATCTCGTACAGATCCTTGTAGACCTCAAGCGAAGGTGCAGCGTCGGCCGGTGCCATATCTTCCCCTTTTCGCGCCCCGGTCCGGGCTGGGGCGTCGCGACGTTCTTGTGACGGTTGAGCATTCGTCAGATCGGCACCCGGACGCAAGCAAAATTTTGCACCGCAACAGAGATATAGAAATAAAATTGCCGCAAACTATTTATGATGGTAATAATACTTCCATATATGAACAAAAGTCCTAAGTTTATGTGCAACGCGGTGACCGCGAGCCGGCTACTCCGCCGGCCGGCGCGGCCTGAAGCCGCTGCGGCGCGCGGGCTTGCCCTTCGCCTTGGCCGCGATCTCTTTCAGCTTCACGCCCTGCAGCCGCGACAGCGAGGCGCCAGCTACGCCCTTCTCGGGGTCGGCGAAGGCCCGGCCGTATTTGTTCACCCGCTCCTCGACCGAGCCGAGGAATTCGCCCTCCCAGTCGGACAGGGCCACGCCCGCCTGTTCGGCCGCGCGGCGGGCCCGGCTGAGCGCCTTCAATGCCGCCCGCTGGGCTTTGGCTCGCTGCTGGTCGCTGGGCTTCAGTGCGCCGTCCCCCGGAAGTCCAGCGATGCTGCCATTTTCGGGGCGCGGCATGAAGGCCCTTTCGTCCATGTTGCACCGCAGCGCATTCCTCGCTTTGATGGCGGCAGCGATATAACGGGGCGGAAACAGGCCATGACGGACACGACCAAGCGCGAGAAGCCGTGGATCTTCCGCACCTATGCGGGCCATTCGAGCGCGGCGGCCTCCAACGCGCTCTATCGCACCAACCTCGCCAAGGGGCAGACGGGCTTGTCCGTCGCCTTCGACCTGCCGACCCAGACGGGCTACGACAGCGATCATCCGCTGGCCAAGGGCGAGGTGGGCAAGGTGGGCGTGCCGGTCGGCCATCTGGGCGACATGCGCGCGCTGTTCGATGGCATTCCGCTCGAGCGCATGAACACCTCGATGACGATCAACGCGCCCGCCGCGTGGCTGCTGGCGCTCTATGTGGCGGTGGCGGACGAACAGGGCGCGCCGCGCAGCAGCCTCACCGGCACCACGCAGAACGACATCATCAAGGAATATCTGGCGCGCGGCACCTACATCTTTCCGCCGAAGCCCGCGCTCCGGCTGACCACCGACACCATCGCCTTCACCACCGCCGAACTGCCGAAGTGGAATCCGATCAATCTGTGTTCCTATCATCTGCAGGAAGCCGGCGCCGACGCGGTGGAGGAAGCCGCTTTCGCGCTGGCCGCCGCCATCGCGGTGCTCGACGCGGCGAAGGCGCGCGGCGCGATTCCCGCAAGCGAGTTTCCCAACGCGGTGGGGCGCATCTCGTTCTTCGTCAATTCAGGCGTCAAGTTCATCACCGAGATTTGCAAGCTGCGCGCGATGGGTGCGCTGTGGGATGAGATCGCGGCCACGCGCTACGGCGTCACCGACCCGAAGCTGCGCCGCTTCCGCTACGGCGTGCAGGTGAACTCGCTGGGCCTGACCGAGCAGCAGCCCGAAAACAACGTCTATCGCATCCTGTTCGGCATGCTGGGCGTCACGCTGTCGAAGGATGCGCGCGCCCGCGCCGTGCAGCTTCCGGCGTGGAACGAGGCGCTCGGCTTGCCGCGGCCGTGGGATCAGCAATGGTCGCTGCGCCTGCAGCAGATCGCCGCCTACGAGACGGACATGCTGGAATATGGCGATATCTTCGAAGGCTCCAGGGTGATCGGCGAGAAGGTCGAAACCCTCACGGCGCAGATCAGAAGCGAGATCGCACGCATCGAAGAGATGGGCGGCGCGGCCTCGCAAACCGCGCTCGAATACATGAAGGAGCGGCTGGTGCGCTCCAACGCCGCGCGCGTCGAGGCCATCGAGACGGCGGGTGAAATCCGCGTCGGCGTCAACGCCTATACCGAAACCGAAGCCTCGCCGCTCACCGCGGGCAACGGCATCTTCGTCAAGGTGGACGAGGCGGCCGAACATGAGCAGATCGCGCGGCTCCGTGCCTGGCGCGAGACCCGCGATCAGAAGGCGGTCGAGGCCGCGCTCAGCGCGCTCGAACGCGCGGCGAAGGAAGTAACCAACATCATGCCGGCCTCGATCGCATGCGCGAAGGCGGGTGTGACCACGGGCGAATGGGCCGGCCATCTGCGCCGCGTCTATGGCGAATATCGCGGCCCCACCGGCGTCGCCGCCACCGCGCCCACGCGCAACGACGAGCGCATCATGGCCCTGCGCGGCGAGGTGGAGGCCGCCTCGAAGAAATTGGGCCGCACGCTCGCCTTCCTGGTGGCCAAGCCGGGGCTGGACGGCCATTCCAACGGCGCCGAACAGATCGCCATCCGCGCCCGCGATGCCGGCATGGCGGTGAGCTATGACGGCATCCGCTTCACCGCAGATGAGATCGTGGCCGCAGCCAAAGAGAAGAAGCCCCATGTCATCGGGCTTTCCATCCTTTCCGGCTCCCATGTTGCGCTGGCCGCCGAAGTGGTGGCCAAGCTGAGGGCGGCGGGGCTCGGCGAGGTGAAGGTGGTGGCTGGCGGCATCATCCCGCCAGAGGACGAAGCGCGGCTCAAAGCGGCCGGCGTCGCCGCCGTCTTCAGCCCCAAGGATTACGACCTCAACGCCATCATGCGTGGGATCGTGGGGCTGGCGGCGGGCTGAATAGGCGCTGCTTCCTGCCATTTTGCCGCATTTGCACCGCATTTGCGCGGTTAACATTTCGTTACCGCGCCGCGGCGCAGCCCGTTTCATGCCTGGCGCCACCTACCGAG